>DASYFF010000149.1:0-54020 GCA_036498605.1 Acidimicrobiia bacterium
GCCCTCGTGTCCGGCGCCTTCGGGGACACGCTCCTGACCCGCCTCCTGGCCATCGTGGCCCTCGCCGCCGCGGTGGCCAGCCTGCGGGGCAGGGACGAGACCCACGCCGTCGCCGGCGAGGAGGGCGACGGCGATCTCGGCGAGCAGCGGGGGACGCTGTCAGGGACGTTCCGGGCCGACGGCGCGGTCCGCCGCTACCGGGCCCGCAACCTCCCCGGCGGGCTGGCGGTGATGTCGGTGGCCGGTCTCGTGGCCGGCATCGCCGGCGCCAGCGGCGGGTTCATCAAGACGCCGGCCACCAGCGAGATCATGCGGGTGCCGGTGAAGGTGGCCGCCTCGACCACCACCTTCACCGTCGGGATCACCTCGGCCGCCGCCCTCCTGGTGTTCGCCGCCCATGGCCGGATCAACCTGGCCCACGCCGGGCCCGTCATCGCCGGCAGCCTCGTCGGCGGGCAGCTCGGCGCCCGTCTGCAGTCGGCGGTCGACTCGTCGGTCATCCGCCGCGCCCTGGCCGCCATCCTCGTCGTGGTGGCCGCCATCCTCTTCGTCCAGGCCTGAAGGCCGATGACGGCGAAGCGGATCCGCTACGAGCGCATGATGTGGGCGCTGCGGGTGACGGCCCGGGTCACGTTCGTGGCCGCCCTGGCCGGCACGGTCCTGCCCGGGGACAACGGCCGCAAGGCCAGCGCGGTGGCCGTCGGGCTCGTCATCGCCACGCCGTTGGTGCGGGTCGGCTGGCTGGCCTACCGCTGGTGGCGCTGGGGCGACCGCCGCTTCGCCTCGGTGGCGGCGTCGCTGCTCCTCGTCGTGGGGACGGGGACGGCGATCGCCGTCCTCACCCGGTGATCTCAGCCGCCGCCGGTTCGCCCTCGGGCGCCGCTGCTTCGCCCTCGGGGGCAGCGACCGCGGCGGGCGCCTGCCCGTCGCGGTAGTAGATGAACAGGTTGACGATCGTGTCCTCCACCTCGGGCTGGAGGGCCGACCACCGCTCGGCCGGCGCCACCACCGTCACGACGCTGGAGTAGATCGTGACGGCCGAGACGCCGAGGGCGAACAGGCGCCGGGCCAGCTCGTCGGGCGGCTTCGTGCCCGTCACCGGGTCGGCCTCCGTGTAGCGGTGCGTCTGCATCCCGGTGAGCGAGCGGTTGAGCTCGAAGTGCTTGACGTCGCTCCGCACGCCGGGGCGGACCGTGACGGTGATCGCCTGACCCATAATCTCAGCCTAGAGCGTCCGTAGACTGAACCCATGACCCTGGAGCCGTCCTCCCCGCTCCCGCTCTACCACCAGCTCGAGCGGGTGCTGGCGGAACGGATCGCCGAAGGCCGCTACCGCGACGGCTTCCCCGGCGATCTGGAGCTGGCCGCCGAGTTCAGCGTCAGCCGGGGGACGGTCCGCCAGGCGCTCGACCGCCTGGCCCGCTCCGGGCTCATCGTCCGTCAGCAGGGCCGGGGGTCGTTCGTGGCCGCCCCGCTGGAGTACCCGCTCGGCCGCTTCTACCGTTTCGCCCACGAGATGCACGTCCGGGGGATCCCGGAGTCGTCGCGGGTGCTGGCCCGGGGGACGGTCCGGGCGCCGGCCGGAGTAGCCGCGGCGCTGGGCCTGGCCCGGGGCGACCGGCTGCTGCGGGTCGTCCGGCTCCGCCTGGCCGGGGACCGGCCCCTCCTCCTGGAGACGTCGCACTTCCCCGACGACGCCGGCGCGCCGCTGCGCTTCGCCGATCTGTCGGAAGGGTCGCTCTACGACCTGCTCGAGACGGGCGGGCTGCGCCTGTCCCGGGTGACCGAGGAGGTCCACCCGGTGGCGCTGCGGGCCGAGGAGGCGGAGCGCTTCGGCCTTCCGGAAGGCGCCCCGGCCTTCGCCGTGGAGCGCCTGGCCCTCTCCGGCGAACGGCCCGTCGAGCACCGACTGGTCCTCGCCCCCGGCGACCGGGTCACGCTCACCGCCTCCTGGGGCAACCTCGGCTGATGGCCGACGGTCGGGCGCCGCAGCCCCGCAGCGACGCCGACCTGCTGCGGTCCGTCTTCGTCATCCTCTTCGGCGTGCTGGTCTTCGCCATCGGCGTCGTGCTGGTCTGGAAGCTCCGCCGCATCGTGGCCCTGGTCGTGATCGCCGCCTTCTTCGCCATCATCCTCAACCCGATCGTCGACCTCGTCACCCGGCTGAAGATCCGGCGCAGCCTGGCCACGACGATCGTGTTCCTGCTGGGCGTGGCGGCCTTCGCCGGGATGATCTACACCTTCGTCCGCCCCATCTATGACGCCGGGCAGGACTTCGCCCGTGACATCCCGGGCTTCGTCGACCGGGCCCAGCACGGCCAGGGCCGCGTCGGAGAGCTGATCAAGCGGTTCGACCTCGAGGAGAAGGTCCGGGAGAACGCCCCCAAGCTCCAGGAGGCGCTCAAGAACGCCGGGGGGCCGGCCGTCCACGCCGCCCAGCGGGTGGCGTCGGGCCTGCTGGCGCTGCTCACGATCCTGGTGCTGACGTTCATGATGCTGCTGGAGGCGCCGGCCATCATCAGCTCGTTCCTGTCGCTGCTCTCACCGGAACGGGCCGAGCAGACCCGCCGCATCGGCCAGGACGCCGCCCGGGCCGTCACCGGTTACATGGCCGGCAACCTGCTGATCTCGGTCATCGCCGGGCTCGTGACGTGGATCTTCCTGACCATCGTCGGCGTCCCCTTCGCCGGCATCCTGGGCCTGTGGGTGGGCTTCGCCGACCTCCTGCCCCTGGTCGGCGCCACGATAGGAGCGATCCCGACCATCGGCATCGCATTCCTGGACTCCACCGGCGCCGGCATCGCCGTCGTGGTCATGTACATCGTCTACCAGCAGCTGGAGAACCACCTCCTCCAGCCGGTGGTGATGAGCCGCACTGTCCACCTGAACCCATTGGGCGTGCTGCTGTCGGTTCTCGTCGGCGTGGAGCTGGCCGGCTTCGTCGGGGCCCTGCTGGCCATCCCCGCCGCCGGGGCCATCCAGGTCGTGATCCGCGACCTGTGGGACGACCGCCAGCAGCGCCTCAAGGCCGTCCCCACCGTCGGTGTCGACGAGACCCCCATCGCCGGCGTCGGCTCTGAGTAGCCTGGCGGGACCATGAGCGCCACCGACGTCGTCGAGGTCTCCGGCCACATCATCGACTCGCTGATCCTGGCCAAGATCCTCGACGAGATCATCGAGGCCGAGGCCGACTACCGCATCGTCCAGATGGACGTGGGCAAGGCCCCCGCCGACCTGTCCCGGGCCCGCATCGAGGTGACGGCGGCCAACGAGGAGTCCCTCGCCGCGCTGCTGTCCCGCCTCCATCCCCACGGCGCCCACCCCGTCACCCAGCCCGACGCCGAGCTCGTCGCCGCCACCATGGACGGCGTGCTCCCGGCCGGGTTCTACTCCACCACCAACCTGCCGACGGCGGTCAAGGTCGACGGCAAATGGCTGGAGGTCGACAACCCCGAGATGGACTGCGGCCTCGCCGTGTCGGCCGACCGCGCCCGGGCCCGCACCGCCCCCATGCACACGGTGTGCATGGGCGACCTCGTGGTGTGCGGCTCGGAGGGGGTGCGCGTGCGGCCCCTGGAGCGCCCGGCGGGGCGCAGCCCGTTCGAGTTCATGGCTTCCGAAGTGTCCTCCGAGAAACCGAAGGCTCTCCTGGTGGCCGAGGTGGCGGAGCGGATCCGCCGGGCCCGGGCCGGCGGCGGGAGGCTCCTGGCCGTGTGCGGCCCGGCCGTCATCCACACCGGGGCCGGGCCCGACGTGGCCACGCTGGTCCGGGAGGGGTTCATCGACGTCCTCTTCGCCGGCAACGGGTTCGCCACCCACGACATCGAGTCGAACATCCTCGGCACGTCGCTCGGCGTCTCGGTCCGGGAGGGCACCGGCGTCGAGGGCGGTCACGCCAACCATCTGCGGGTGATCAACGAGGTGCGGCGCTGGGGGTCGATCCGGGCCGGCGTGGAGCGGGGCCTGCTCAAGTCGGGTGTCATGTACGAGTGCGTCACCCACGACGTGCCCTTCGTGCTGGCCGGGTCGATCCGCGACGACGGGCCGCTGCCCGACACCATCACCGACATCGTCTCCGCCCAGGACGCCATGCGGGCCTACGTCGGCGACGTCACCGTGGCCATGATGCTGGCTTCGACGCTGCACGCCATCGCCGTCGGCAACATGCTCCCGGCCGGTGTCGAGACCTACTGCGTCGACATCAACCAGGCGGTGGTCACCAAGCTGGCCGACCGGGGCAGCCACCAGGCGCTGGGCATCGTCACCGACGTCGGCCTGTTCATCCGCGACCTGGCGGAGCACCTCGCCCGTGACTGACGCGGCGCCCGTTCCCAACGACTGGGGTCACCGCTACCTCGTGTGCCCGCCGAGCCACTTCGGCGTGCTGTACGAGATCAACCCCTGGATGCACAAGGAGATCCGGGTCGACGTCGACCTTGCCCACCGGCAATGGCACGACATGGTGGCCAACCTCAAGGCGGCCGGCGCCGAGATCGAGGAGATGCCGCCGGTGGCCGGGTTGCCCGATCTCGTCTTCACCGCCAACGCCGGTCTGGTGGACGGGCCCCGCTTCGTGGTCAGCCGCTTCCGCCACCAGGAGCGCCGCGGCGAGGCGAAGCACGACGCCGAATGGTTCGCCACCAAGGGGTTCGAGGTGCTGGAGATCCGGGCCGATCCCGAGATCTGCTTCGAGGGCGCCGGCGACGCGCTCCCCTTCGGGCGCAGCCTCCTGGCCGGCTACCGGTTCCGGTCCGACTTCAAGGCCCACAGCCTGCTGGCCGAGCTGCTGTCGATCCCGGTGCTGTCGGTGGAGCTGGTCGACGCCCGCTTCTACCACGTCGACCTGACGTTCTGTCCGCTCGATTCCCGGCGGGCGATCGTGAATCCCCACGCCTGGGACCGTTACGGCCGTACGGTGGTGGAACGGCTGGTGCCGGAGCCGCTGGTGCTCGAGCTCGACGAGGCCCTGACGTTCTGCGCCAATTCGGTTGTTATCGGCACGAACATGGTCATGCCGGCCTGCCCGCCCCGGGTCGGGCGCATCCTGGAGGGCTGGGGTTTCGACGTCTGCGTCTCGCCGGTGACAGAGTTCATGAAGGCCGGGGGCGGGGTCCGCTGCCTGACTTTGGCGCTCGACGCCCGCCTGGGACGCAATTCATCCTCCTAGCTGCAAATCGCGCTCAACTCCGGGCGATTTCTGCCGATACCTGGGACAAGGACCCGGAGAAGGACCGACGCCACGGGACGTCGAAGCATCTGGTGTCCATGCGCCGAGGAGGGTGCATCGCGATGGCATCGGCCCGCAGTCAAGCGAGATCGAACCTGCCTCGCCAGGACGCCGAGGCCCTGGCCGAGGAGGACGCGGCCAAAGCCGCCGACGCCGCGGCGACAAAGGCCCCCGCCCGCAACGAGGTTGCCGAGGACGCCGACGAGCTCCTCGACGAGATCGACGCGCTCCTCGAGGAGCAGAGCGTCCTCACCAACTTCCGGCAGAAGGGCGGGCAGTGAACTATCTGAGCCCTTCCTCTGACGGCGGAATCAATCTGCAGGCCACACTGTCGGCGTCGAGTGCCATGAGCACTCCCGACGGCGCGCCGCTCCCGCACCACCCGATCACCTGCACCAGCAGCCTGTCCTTCGACGAGGACGGCTCGTTCGGCTGCGAGCACGTCGAAGTGCCGCCGGGTGACATCCGCACGCAGTACTGCATCGACCACAGCATCGCCCTGCTGCTCATCGAGCTGTCCCGCGCCCTGTAGCGGCCAAACTGTCAGACCCTCCCGTTAGGGTTCCGGGGTAGCCGTCGAGGTCGCCCCGGCTCCGGGCCCTCCCACGAGATCCGTTCCTCATCGGGAGGGCCACATGCTGGCTTCCGTGCGCAGCGCGATGTTGTTCGGCGTCGAAGGTCTCATCGTCGACGTCGAGGTCCACGTCTCGACCGGGCTGCCGTCGTACACCGTCGTCGGCCTGCCCGACGCCGCCGTCCGTGAATCACGTGACCGGGTCCGGGCCGCGCTCCTGTCCTCCGGTCTGTCCTGGCCGCTGCGGCGCGTCACCGTCAACCTCGCCCCGAGCGGAGTCCGCAAGTCCGGGCCCGGCCTCGACCTCCCCTTCGCCCTCGGCCTGATGATGGCCGGCGAGGAGCTGCCCGCCGGCGTCCTCGACGGCGTCGCCGTCATCGGCGAACTCGGCCTCGACGGCTCCCTCCGCCCCATCCCCGGCGTCCTGGCCATGGTCGACGCCCTCCGCCGCTCGGGCACCTCCGCCGTCGTCGTCCCGGCCGGCAACGCGGCCGAGGCTGGCCTCGCTGCAGGGATCCGGGTCCTCCCGGCCACTTCTCTGACCCAGGCCCGAGACGCCCTGAAGGGTGAAGGCGACTGGGCCAGTGTCGATGTGTCGCAGGTCGCCGATGGTGACCAGACCGATGGCGACGACGACGTCGGGCCCGACCTCGCCGTGGTCCGGGGCCTGGCCACCGGTCGCCGGGCGCTCGAGGTGGCGGCGGCCGGGGGCCATCACCTCCTGATGGTCGGGCGGCCGGGCGCCGGGAAGACGTTGCTGGCCCAGTGCCTGCCGTCGATCCTCCCCCCGCTCGACACCGAGGATGCGCTCGAGGTCACCAGGATCCACTCGGCGGCCGGGCGCCCGATCCGGGGCCGTCTCGTGGTCGAGCGCCCGTTTCGCGCTCCTCACCACACGGCCTCGGCCGCCGCACTCGTCGGCGGTGGCAGCGGCCGCCCCCGTCTCGGGGAGGTGACCCTGGCCCATCGCGGGATCCTGTTCATGGACGAACTGGCCGAATTCGCCCCAACCGTGCTCGATGCGTTGCGCCAGCCCCTGGAGGACCGTGTGGTGCGGATCTCCCGCCAGGGTGGGGCCGTCACCTTTCCGGCCGACTTCCTGCTCGTCGCGGCGTCGAATCCCTGTCCCTGCGGGCTCGGGCCGCCCGAGTGCCTGTGCTCCGATGCGAACCGGGCCCGGTACCGGCGCCGGCTCTCGGCTCCGCTCGTCGACCGGTTCGACCTCCGGGTGGCACTCGGAGCGGCGGCACCCGGTGCGCCCCTCGGCGTCGGATCAGCGATCGTGCGGGCCCGCGTGACGGACGCGATGGCCCGGCAGCGGTCCCGCTACCGCGACCGTCCCTGGCGTCGCAACGCCCGGGTCCCAGCCGGAGCGCTCGCCAGGGCGATTCCGCTCACCCCCGCCGCCACCGCCGCATTGCGGGAGGTGGCCGAACGGCGCAGCTGGAGCGGGCGCGGCATGGCCGGGGTGCACCGCGTCGCCCGGACCCTGGCCGATCTCGACGGATCGGCCGACGTCACGGCCGAGCACATCCTGCTGGCCGCCGGGATGAGGGAGGAGGTTCTGTGACGGCGGGTCCGGCGGCCTTCGCCCGGATGCCGGGTGTGCGGACCGCAGACGCAGAGGCGATGGCGGTCCGGGCCGCGCAGCGGGGCACGATCGTCATGACGGCGCAGGATCCGGCCTTCCCAATCGCCGACGGCGTCCCGCACGCCCCGCCGGTCCTGCTCGTGGAAGGGGACCGGCCCGAGGTCCTTCGAGCACCCCGGGTGGCGGTCGTCGGGACGAGGGCGGCGTCCGTCCATGGGCTGGCCGATGCCTGGGAGCTCGGGGCCTTCCTTGGCGCGGCGGGGGTTTCGGTCGTCTCTGGCCTGGCGATCGGCATCGACGGGGCGGTCCACCATGGAGCGCTGCAGGCGGCGGAGGCCGCTCAGGAGCGGGGCGGCACCGGCCCTGCGGCCGGTGCGGGGCCGATCGGGGTCGTCGCCACCGGGCTCGACATCATCTATCCCCGGCGGCACCGGGCCTTGTTCGAACGGGTGCGGCGCTACGGGGTGCTCGTCGGTGAGCAGCCCTTCGGCACCCCGCCGGAGCGGGGACGGTTCCCGGTCCGCAACAGGATCATCGCCGCCCTGGCCGACGTCGTCGTCGTGGTCGAGGCGACCCTCAGCGGCGGGTCGCGGATCACCGCCGACCGGGCGCTCGACTACGGGCGGCCCGTCCTGGCCGTGCCTGGCTCCCGGCGTAACCCCGCCGCCGCCGGCTGCAACGCCCTCCTCGCCGACGGGGCCCAGCCCCTGCTCGATCCGTCCGACGTGCTCGTGGCTCTCGGTCTCACACCCGGAGGGCAACGCCTCTGGAGGACGGCGCCCGCCCCGGGGAACCGCCCGGAGCCGAGCCGCAACGCCGCCGCCGTCGTCAAGGCCCTGGCCGGCGAAGCGGCCCATCCCGACCAACTGGCCAGCCGCACCGGCCTCGACCCCGGCCAGGTCGCCCTCGCCGTCGAAGAACTCGTCGCCTTCGGCCGCGCCACCCGCGACCGTGGCTTTGTCTGGCCGAGATGAGCCCGAGGTGTTGATACCCTTCCAGACGGAGGTCTTGGCCATGGTCGATCGCGTGGATCTGCTCATCGCAGTGATTGGGATCGTCGTGAGCATTCTCGGCTCGTCGACCGCTCTCTGGATGGCCGTTTCCAAGAAGCCCGACAGGGAAGACCTTGGTCGTGTCGAGGTGAAGGTCGACGGGATCGAGAGCCGGTTCGACGGGCGGATCGACGGGGTCGAGAGCCGGCTCGAAGCACGGATGGACCGAATCGAAGGCAAGCTCGACGCCGTCGGGAACCGGCTCGAGGGACGGATGGATCGCATCGAGGGCAAGCTCGACGCCTTGATCCTCCGTTTCGTACCGGATCACCTGCCGGAGACCGGCACGTAGCTCGCCATGTATGCCCGGGCTAGCTGGCCATCCCCACGATCGGGCTGCTGATCTTCTGGTCGGCGGTGGAGCCCTGGAAGCCGGCGGCGCCGAAGCTGAAGATGGCGCCGTCCTGGCCGACGAGCCAGTAGCCGTCGCCCTGGCGGGTCCGGGCCATGCCGACGATCGGCTTGGCGAGGGGCTTGCCGCCCATCGACCCCAGGAACTTGGCGTCGCCGAAGGTGAAGATGCCCCCGTCGGGGGCCACGAACCGGTAGCCGTTCCCGCTCGGCGACGTCACCATGCCCACGATCGGTCTCGTCAGCTGGATGTTGCCCGTCGAGCCGTAGAACTTGGCGTCGCCGAAGGAGAAGATCCCGCCGTCCGAGGCCACGAGCCAGTACCCCTTGCCCGAAGGTGTCGCCGCCATTCCGACGATCGGCCGGGTCAGGGGCTGGCCGCCCATGGAGCCGAAGAACTTCGCGTCGCCGTACGAGAAGATCCCCCCGTCGGCGGCCACGAACCAGTAGCCCTGGCCCGACGGCGTCGCCGCCATGCCCACGATCGGGCTGCTCAGGGCGATGTTGCCGGTCGAGCCGTAGAACTTGGCGTCACCGTAGGAGAAGATCCCGCCGTCGGAGGCGACGAGCCAGTATCCGCCGTTGCTCGGCGTCGAGACCATCGTCACGATGGGCCGGGCCAGCTTCGTGCCGCCGGCCGAGCCGTAGAACTTGGCATCGCCGTAGGAGAAGATTCCGCCGTCGGCGGCCACGAACCGGTACCCCGGCCCGGAGAACGCCGGTGTGGCAGCCTTGCAATCGGTGCAGGGCCCGGGCAGGCCGGGCAGGTTGCGGACGAAGACGTCGTAGGCCTTGTTGGCGTCACCGTCGACGAGGTTGGTGGCGCCCGACCCGAAGGCGATGATGACCCCGTTGCCGGCGATGCCGGGGAGGTACGACGGCCCGTCGGGGTTGAAGTTGTCCACCCCGGGGCGGACGCTGATCCGGCTGATCCCGCCGTTGGCGATGTTGGCCAGGAAGACGTCGGGGGCGCCGTTGTTGTCGCCCGCCACCAGGTTGGGAGCGGCGGAGGCGAAGGCCACCGCCGAACCGTCGGCGTTGATGGCCGGCGCCGTGCTGGCGCCGCCCGGCACGCCGTTCGGCGGCTGGTCGACGAGGCGGGTCGAGTTGCCGGGGATGTCCCGGAGGAACACGTCGGTGTCGGGGTTCTGGTCCGCGCCGGTCGTCGGCAGGTTGGTCCCGTCGGAGGCGAAGGCCACCTTGGTGCCGTCGGCGCTGATCGACGGGTGGTAGCTGTTGCCCGTCGCCGGCGACTGGTGGGTGCTGCCGTCCGCCGCCTGGTAGGTGCTGTTGCTCATCGACGCCTTGGCCACCGAACCGCTCGGCAGGGCCACGTACACGTCGGTGTAGTTGGGCTTGGCGCCCGGCGGGTCGTCGCCGTCGTAGCCCGTCAGGCCGGTCGAGTCGGACAGGAAGGCCACCGAGCCGTCGTTGGCCACCGACGGTTCGAAGCTCGGCTTGCCGCCCGGGGTGCGGTTGGGGTTCTTGCCATTGGCCGCCGGCGGCTGCGTCGACACCATGACGAAGCTGCCGTCGCCGCCGGCGTCGGGGTTGCTCCACCGGTAGACGTTCAGGATGTTCCGGCTGTTGGGGATGGCGGTGCCGAAGGTGCCGGTCGAGTCGAAGGCCACGAACTTCCCGTTGGGGCTGACCGACGGATTGCGGCTCGGCGCCGCCCCGGCCCCCTCGGTGATCCGCTTCGTCTGGCCGGTCTGGCGATCGCGCAGGAAGATGTCCATCACGCCGTTGCTGTCGGCGCCGCCCGGCAGGAGGTTGCTGGCCGCCGACTGGAAGACCACGAACCGGCCGTCGCCGCTCACGCCGGGCTTGAAGCTGCCGGCGTTGGCCTGGGCGCCGTCGGCCCCCACGCTGATCCGCTCGGTGTGGTTGCCGGCCCGGTCCCGGACGAACACGTCGGTCACGCCGTTCGTGTCACCGGCCACCAGGTTCGACGAGTCGGACTCGAAGGCAATGACGTTCCCGTCCCCCGACAGCGTCGGGGCGGCGGTCGGGGCGATGGCGAAACCCGATGCTTCGCCGCCGGCGGCGGGGACGCTGACCCTGGTCATGCTGGACGGCCCGGAGGCGCCCCCCGCCTGAGCCAGGAAGACGTCGACCGAGCCGTTGAAGTCGTCGCCCACGAGGTTGTCGGCGGCCGTTTCGAAGGCCACCCACCGGCCGTCGGCGCTGACCGACGGGTTGGACGCCCCGCCGTTGGCCTGCTTGCCGCTGCCCATCTCCTGGCTCATGAGCATCGGCGTGCCCGACGCCCCGAGCCAGATCTGGTCGCTGTTGATCGGCAGGTCGTTGTACTTCGACGACGACTGGAAGACCAGCACGTTGCCGGTGGCGTCGAGGGAGGGCAGCACCGCCGCCTTCTGCTTGTTGGCGCAGGCCGTCGACGTGCAGTCGGCCTTGAGGTCCCCCGCCCCGGCCACGGTGCCGGCCGCCACTTCGTAGATGCCCTTCTTGGCTCCGATGGCCTCGGCGATGAAGGCGACGTGGCTCCCGTCGGCGGACAGGACGGCGGCGCCGGCCTTGGCGTCGTGGGAGGAGAGCTTGGTCGAGTTGCCGGCCAGATCGCGCACCGCGATGTCGGGGATGCCCTTGGTCTTCGACCCGGGCGGGAGGATGTCGTCGGCGTTGGTGGTGAAGGCCACCCGGTTGCCGGCGGCGTTGATCGTCGACTCCAGGCTCGGTGCGTTCCCCGACGAAGTGTTGCCGCTGTTGGCGCTGGCCAGGATCGTCGAGGGCGACGCGGCCGGGCTCTTGCGCACGTAGACCTGCTGGAAGGTCGTCGTGGCCCCCGGCACCAGGGCGTTGTAGGACGTGAACGAGGTGGTGCCGTCGTCGGCGATCGACGAGGCGAAGCTGGCGCCGGTGCCCTCGCTGGCGCCCTGCATGGCCACGCTCACGCGGTACAGCGCCTTCGTCGCCACGTTGTAGGCGAACACGTCGTTGGCGCCGTTGTTGTCGTTGGGCGTCAGGTTCGACGCCAGAGAGTCGAACGACACCCACTGGCCATTGGGGCTGATCGAGGCGCCCTGGCTCTCGCCGTTGGCCTCGGCGCCGCCGGCGCCGATGTTGATCCGCTCCACCGAGTCGATCGTGGGCGCCGCCCCCGCCGTCGCCGACGGCGTGAGCGTCGTCAGGAAGATGTCGGTGTGCCCGTTGTTGTCGTTCGGGACGAGGTTGTTGGCCGCAGCGGCGAAGACGACGCGCACCTTGTTGTTGGCCGCGTCGAAGGCCACGGTCCGCTTGGTGCACTTGCCGGCGTTCTGGGCGTTGCACTGGAGCGAGCTCCCGGTGGGCAGCACGTTCCGTTCCCCGCCGCCGTCGGGGACGCTGATGCGATCGATTGTCCCTGGCGCCGGGGCGGCCAAACCCCTGGCCACCGGGCCCCACACGCCGGCGACCAGCACCAACCCGCCGACAAGCACTCCGAGCTGAGTAGACCGCAAGCGTCTCATGGCCGCTCTGACCTCACTAGGGCTCACTGGTAACACAAGCCACAAAATAGGTCAGAAAATCCAAAATGTCGACGCCGAGGGTCCTAGAAGGCGGCTTCGATGACCTCCAGGTCGGTCGTTCCGTCCCGCCCGAGGGTCACGGAGGCGACGTCGAAGCGGACGTCGCCGAACCCGCCCGTCTCCGTCCCGGCCCCCTCGGCCAGCCACCGGGTGGCCAGGCGCCGGAGACGCCGCTGCTTCTCCCGGGTCACGGCCTCGGCCGGGATCCCGAATCCCGACCCCGTCCGGGTCTTGACCTCGCAGAACACCACGCCCCGCCCCCGGACCGCGACCAGGTCGAGCTCCCCTTCCCGGCACCGCCAGTTCCGGGCCAGCACGGTGTAGCCCCGCTCGGTGTACCAGGCCGCGGCGAGGTCCTCCCCCCGGGCTCCCAGATCCAGTCGGCGCCGGTCGACCGGCGGCATCAGATCTCCTTGCCGGCCAGCTCCTCCACGTTGACGTCCTTGAACGTCACCACGTGGACGTCGGAGACGAACCGGGCCGGGCGGTACATGTCCCACACCCACGCGTCGTGGAGATGGACGTCGAAATACACCCGGCCGCCCTCGTTGCGGACCTCCATCTTCACGTCGTTGGCGAGGTAGAAGCGGCGCTCGGTCTCGACGACGTAGGAGAACATGGGTAGGACGTCGCGATACTCCTTGTAGAGCTGGAGTTCGATCTCGGTCTCGTACCGCTCGAGGTCTTCCGCGCTCACCTACGCCTCCCGTTCCTGGTCAGCAGTGTAGAAGAACCCGCCCCGGGGGGCGCTGGAGCGGCGGCGCAAAAGGCCCCGAACCTCCCCGACCGGTCGGTCACAAGAAGCCGAGCCGGGTGAAGGGCCAGATCCGTAGGATCGCCCGGCCGACGATCTTCGATTCCTTGATCGGGCCGAAGACGCGCGAATCCGACGAGCGGTTGCGGTTGTCGCCCATCACCCACAGCTGGTCCTTGGGGATGGTCTTGGGCGGGAAGTCGCCGATCGGCTCCTCGGCCAGGTACGGCTCGACCAGCTGCCGGCCGTTGATGAAGATCTTCCCGTTCTTCCCCTCGACCGTCTCCCCCGGCAGCCCGATCACCCGCTTGATGAAGTCCTCCGTGGAGGGCTGGCGGAGGCCGACGCTCTCCAGCACGGTGTGGACGATCCGCGACGCCACCGGGTCGCTCTTGCCCTGCGTCTCGAAGGGCGAGGTGAAGACCACGATGTCGCCCCGGTGGGGTTCGTGGAGGTGGTAGGACATCCGGGAGACGAGCACCCGGTCGCCGATCTCGAGGGTGTGGACCATCGACTCGGAGGGGATGAAGAACGCCTGGGCGACGAACGTCTTGACCAGGAAGGCGATGACGAAGGCCACCCCGAGGAGGATGGGGAGCTCCCGCAGCAGGGACCGCGGCTTGGGCGGTGGCTGCTCCACCGGGGCGGGCCCCCCCGCCTCGGGGATGACGGCCGGCCAGCGCGACCAGGGCCGGCGACTGACGCCGGCGGTCGGGGCGGCAGTCGGCTCCCCCCCGGATTCAGAAGCGTCGGCCCCCACTTCCAGACCCCGGTCGGTCAGAACCGCTTCTCCTTGACCTTGGCCGCCTTCCCGACCCGGCCCCGCAGGTAATACAGCTTCGCCCGGCGGACGTCACCCCGGGTGAGGACCTCGACCCGGGCCAGGATGGGCGAGTGGATCGGGAACGTCCGCTCGACGCCGACCCCGAAGCTCACCTTGCGGACGGTGAAGGTTTCCCGCACCCCGCTGCCCTGCCGGCGGATGACGACTCCCTGGAAGAGCTGCACCCGCTCCCGGTTCCCCTCGACGACGCGGACGTGGACCTTGAGCGTGTCGCCGGGCCCGAAGTCGGGAATGTCGTCGCGCAGCGAGGCGCGGTCGACGAGGTCGGTTCGTTGCATGGGAGGCTCCTGCCCAGAAGAACGAATCGGAACGGCGGGGGAACGCCACAGTGTAACGACTACGGCGCGTCATCCTCCAGCAGGGCCCGCTCGGCGTCGTTCAGGCCCCGCCGCTCGAGGAGGTCGGGGCGGCGGTCCCGGGTCCGCCGGAGGGCCTCGCCGTGGCGCCAGCGGGCGATCCGGCCGTGGTCGCCGGAGCGGAGGACGTCCGGGACCTCCCAGCCCCGGAAGTCGGCCGGGCGGGTGTACTGGGGGTACTCGACGAGCCCGTCGGCGAAGGACTCCTCCCCGGCCGAGGCCTCGTTGCCCATCACCTCGGGGAGGAGGCGGGCCACGGCTTCGACCACCACCAGGGCGGCCGCCTCCCCGCCGGCCAGGACGTAGTCGCCGACCGACAGCTCCCCGTCACAGAGGTGATCGGCCACCCGCTGGTCGACGCCCTCGTAGCGCCCGCACAGCAGGGAGAACCCGACCGTGGCGGCCAGCTCGGCGGCCGCCGCCTGGTCGAACGGTCGCCCGGCCGCCGACAGCAGGAACAGCGGACGGGGCGGGTCGACGGCCTCGACGGCGGCGAAGAGCGGCTCGGGCATCATCACCATCCCCGCTCCGCCGCCGAAGGGGGTGTCGTCGACGGCCCGGTGCCGGTCGGTCGTCCAGTCCCGGGGGTCGTGGAGCCGCACGTCGAGCAGGCCCCGTTCCCGGGCCCGGCCCAGGAGCGAGGCGGACAACGGCGAGTCGAAGAAGCCGGGGAAGATGGTGAAGACGTCGATGCGCACGGCCGGCGGCCTCAGTCGAGCAGCCCGGCCGGCGGGTCGACCACGACCCGCCCGTCCGCCGCCTCGACGACGAACACCATCGGCACCAGCGCCCCGCTCTCCAGCACGAGGAGGTCGGACGCCGGGTTGGCCTCGACGGCCGCCACCCGGCCCAGGACCCGCCCGGCCAGGTCGAGCATCTCCGAGCCCACCAGCCGGTGGACCCACAGCTCATCGCCCTCGTCGTCGGCCGCCCCCGCCAGGGCCTCGCCGGTCAGCACCGTGCCCCGCAGACGCTCGGCGGTGGTCCGGTCGTCGAGCCCTTCGAAGCTGACGATCCACCGGTCACGGCTCATGCGCCCGGCGGGATCGGGGCCGCCCTGGACGCTGGCCCGGCACACGACCAGGGCCCGGTCCCCGGTCCACAGCACCGACCCGGCGGCGAAGCGCTCGGGCCGGTTGGACACCGCCTCGACCACGACCTCGCCCCGGATGCCGTGGGCCTTGACGATCCGCCCGATCTCGAGCCGGTCCGCCGGGGCCTCGGCCACCGCGTCCGGGCCGGTCAGTCGACGATGTCGAGGCTGGCCCGCACGCCCTCCCGGGTGCCGGCGGCGGCCACGACCTGGCGGAGGGCCTGGGCCACCCGGCCCCGGCGCCCGATCACCTTGCCCATGTCGGACGGCGACACGTGGAGGCGCAGCTCGATGTCGCCGCCGCGGCGTTCCGACGTCTCGACGAACACCCCGTCGGGGTCGTCCACGATGTTGCGGGCGACGTACTCCAGCACGCCCTTGGGGAGGCCGCCGACGATGCGGTTCCCCTCGGCGGCGATCTCGTCGACCTCGTCGTCGTCCTCGGCCGAGAGGTCGATGTCGTCCTCGTCGTCGAAGTCGTCGCTGGAGTCGAACTCTTCCTCTTCGGGGGTCACTTCTGGCCGGCCTTGTGCTGCTCCCACGCCCCGGAGATGGTCAGCAGCCGCTGGACCTGCTCGGTGGGCTGGGCGCCCTTGCGGAGCCACTCCAGCGCCCGCTCGTTGTTGATGTCGACGAGGGGCGGCTCTTCCCGGGGCCCGTACTTCCCGATGATCTCGACGAAGCGCCCGTCGCGGGGGGACCGGGCGTCGGCCACGACGACCCGGTACGTCGGCTGCTTCTTCTTGCCCATCCGCATGAGGCGGATCTTCACCACAGGACTACCACCTTTTCTTCCACAGACAACCGGGAGAGGTTACAGCACCGCCGGGGCCGGACTACATGCCCGGGAAGTCGCCCATGTTCGGCATCTTCGGGAAGCGGCCCTTCTTGCCTCCGGCGCCCGCCATCTGTTTCATCATCCCCTGGACCATCTTGAACTGCTTGAGCAGGGCATTGACGTCCTGGGTGGTGGTGCCGCTGCCCTTGGCGATGCGGAGCCGCCGTGACCCGTTGATGAGCGAGATGTCGTTGCGCTCCTGGGGCGTCATCGACCGGATGATCGCCTCGACCTTGCCCAGCTCCTTGTCGTCGACCTGGGTGTTCTTCAGCTCCTTGGGCATCCCCGGGATCATCCCGATGATGTTCTGCAGCGGCCCCATCTTCTTGACCTGCTGCATCTGCTCCAGGAAGTCGTCGAGGGAGAAGTTCCCCTTGCGGAGCTTGGTGGCGGCCTTGACGGCCTGCTCCTGGTCGAAGTTGGCCTCGGCCTTCTCGATCAGGGTGAGGACGTCACCCATCCCCAGGATCCGGCCCGCCATCCGGTCGGGGTGGAAGGGCTCGAAGTCGACCAGCTTCTCGCCGACACCGGCGAAGAGGATCGGCTTCCCCGTGACCTCCTTGACCGACAGGGCGGCGCCGCCCCGGGCGTCGCCGTCGAGCTTGGTCAGCACGACGCCGTCGATCCCCACCGTCTCGGCGAACGACTCGGCCACGCTGACCGCCTCCTGGCCGGTCATGGCGTCGACCACCAGCAGGACGTTGTCGGGCTCGACCACCTCCCGCATCCGGCGCAGCTCGTCCATCAGCGCCTCGTCGATCTGGAGGCGCCCGGCGGTGTCGAGGACGATGACGTTCTTGCCCAACCGGCCGGCCTCGTTGCGGGCGTTGCGGGCCACGGCCACCGGGTCGGTCGGCTCGGAGTAGACCGGCACTCCGACCTGCTCGCCCAGCACCTGCAGCTGGGTGACGGCCGCCGGCCGCTGGAGGTCGGCCGCCACCAGCAGCGGCTGGAGCCCCTGGCTCTTGAGGTGGCGGGCCAGCTTGCCGCAGGCGGTCGTCTTGCCCGAGCCCTGGAGGCCGACCAGCATCACGACCGTCGGCGGCTTGGGGTTCATGGCCAGCTTGCCGGTCTCCCCGCCCAGGGTGTTGATCAGCTCCTGGTGGACGATCTTGATGACCTGCTGGGCCGGCGAGAGGCTCTTGGACAGATCGGCCCCGGCCGCCTCCTCCTTGACCCGGTTGATGAAGCTCTTGACGACCTTGAAGTTGACGTCGGCTTCCAGGAGGGCGAGGCGGATCTCCCGGGCGATCTCGTCGATCTCCTTCTCCCCCAGGCGGCCGCGGCCGCGCATGCGGGTGAAGATCGACTCGAAGCGGTCGGACAGTGAATCGAACATGAGGCCCGGAAGTGTAAGGCCTAGGCCGCGAAGAGCGCTTCGACGAACTCCTCGGGGTCGAACTCGATGAGGTCGGCGGCCGACTCCCCCACGCCGACCAGCTTGACGGGAATTCCGAGCTCGGACTGGACGGCGAGGACGATCCCGCCCTTGGCCGTCCCGTCGAGCTTGGTCAGGATGACGCCCGTCACCTCGACCGCCTCGCCGAACTGCTTGGCCTGGTTGAGGCCGTTCTGGCCCGTGGAGGCGTCGATGACCAGCAGCACCTCCTTGAGGGCCCCCGGGGTGCGATCGACGATGCGGCGCAGCTTCTTCAGCTCCTCCATCAGGTTGACCTTGGTGTGGAGGCGCCCGGCGGTGTCGACCAGCACGAGGTCGGCGCCCCGGTTGCCGGCGGCGGCCATGGCGTCGAAGACCACCGAGCCGGGGTCGGCGCCGTCCTGACCCCGGACGAGGTCGGCCCCCACCCGCTGCGACCACAGCTGCAGCTGCTCGGCGGCGGCGGCCCGGAAGGTGTCGGCGGCGGCCATGACCACGCGGCGGCCGCCGGCCGCCTCCCGCTGGGCGATCTTGCCGATGCTGGTCGTCTTCCCGACCCCGTTGACGCCGACGAACATCCAGACGTTGGGCTGCCCCGGTTCGAACGTCAGCGACCGGTCGGCGCGGCTGAGCACGTCGATCAGGTCGGCCTTGAGGAGGTCGAGGAGCTCGGAGGGCGTAGTCGCCGACGCCTCCTTGGCCCGGCGGCGGAGGTCGTCGAGGAGCTGGGCGGTCACGGTCACGCCGACGTCGGCCCGGATGAGGGCTTCCTCGAGCTCCTCCCACACCTCGTCGTCGATGACGGTGCGACCCCGCAGGTCGCCGAAGTACCCGGCCAGCAGGGCCCGGGCCTTGCCGAGCCGGTCCCGCAGCCGGGGCCGGACGGCCGGCGGCTCCTCGCCCGCCGGTTCCGGTGGGGCGACCTCGATCCCAGCCTCGGGCGGGACCACGACGTCGTCCCCCGCCGGCAACACGATCTCCACCTCGCCCGGCTCAGGCTCCGGTTCCGGCCGGGACTTCGGCTGCGTGACAGCCCGGCGCTCGGCGGCGTCCATCGCCTTGTGGGAGCGCTTGGAGACGGTGGCCACGGCGGTGGCCGCCAGGGCCAGGAGGAGGACGATCCCGAGGACGAGCACCAGCGTCATGGGCGCCGATCCTACCGGCCCCCGGTAATCTCCCTCCGATGACGAGCAGCCGTCCCGAACCGCCCGTCGCCAAGCGGGTACCGCACGTCCACGAAGCCCACGGGGACCGGAGATCCGACGAGTACCACTGGCTGCGGGACCGCGACGACCCGGATGTCGAGAGCTACCTCGAAGCGGAGAACGCCTACGCCGACGCCGTGATGGAGCCGCTGCGCCCGCTGCAGGACAAGCTCTACGACGAGATCGTGAGCCGGATCCAGGAGACCGACCTGTCGGTCCCCGTCCCCCATGGGCCGTGGCTCTACTACTCCCGGAGCGTCGAAGGCCTCCAGTACGCGATCCACTGCCGGCGTGCCCCGGAAGAGGGGAGCCCCGAGCAGATCCTCATCGACGAGAACGTGTTGGCCGAGGGCCATGACTACTGCGCCCTCGGGGCCTTCGAGGTCAGCCCCGACCACCGCCTGCTGGCCTGGTCCCTCGACACCGAGGGCGACGAGGACCACGTGCTGCGCATCCGCGACCTCGACACCGGCGAGGACTTCCCGGAGGCCATTCCCGGCACGTCGTACGGCACGGCCTGGGCCAGCGACAACCGCACGGTCTTCTACACCACGCTCGATGAGAGCCGCCGCCCCTGGCGGGTTTGGCGCCACCGGCTCGGCACCGGTCCGGCCGACGACGTCATCGTCCACCAGGAGGACGACGACCGCTTCTTCTGCAACGTGGAGCGCACCCGCAGCGGCGGCTTCATCGTGATCGACCTCCGCTCGGCCGTGACGTCGGAGACCCGGATGCTGCCGGCCGACGACCCCGAGGGCACCTTCACCGTCCTCCTCGAACGGCGCCAGGGCGTCGAGTACGGCCTCGACCACCACGGCGACCGCTTCTTCATCCTCAGCAACGAGGAAGCCCCGAACTTCCGGCTGGTGGAGGCGCCGGTCGCCGACCCGTCCCCGGCCAACTGGTTGGAGATCCTCCCCCACTCCCCCGACATCAAGCTCGAGGGCCTGGCCACCTTCGCCCGCCATCTCGTCGTGCTCGAGCGGGCCGAGGCCGTCCGCCGCCTGCGGGTCCTGGCCCTGGAGGGCGAGTCCATCGCCCGGCGCAACGGCTCCGCCGGCGGAGCCGCCCACCTCATCGAGCAGCCCGAGGCGGTCTGCCGGGTCGGGATGCCGGAGGAGGACAACCCGGAGTTCGACCGCGGCACCCTCCGCTACACCTACACGTCGCTGGTCACGCCCCAGTCGATCTTCGACTACGACCTCGACACCCGGGAGCGCACCCTGCTCAAGCAGGAGCCCGTCCTCGGCGGTTACCAGCCCGACGGGTACGAGACCCGCCGGCTGTGGGCCGCCGCCGCCGACGGCGCCCGGGTGCCGATCTCGCTCGTGGCCCGCAAGGGCATCGCCCTCGACGGCTCGGCGCCCTGCGTCCTCTACGGCTACGGCTCCTACGAGGCCAGCTCCGACCCCCGCTTCTCCTCGTTGCGGCTCAGCCTCCTCGATCGGGGCTTCGTGTGGGCCATCGGCCACATCCGGGGCGGCGGCGAGATGGGCCGGGCCTGGTACGAGGCCGGGAAGCTGGCCCACAAGATGAACACCTTCACCGACTTCATCGCCTGCGCCGAGCACCTCGTGAAGGAGGGCTGGACGTCGCCCAACCGGCTGGCCATCCTCGGCGGCAGCGCCGGCGGCCTGCTGGTGGGGGCGGCGCTCAACCTCCGGCCCGATCTGTTCCGGGCGGCCGTGGCCGAGGTCCCCTTCGTCGACGTGGTCAGCACGATCTCCGACCCGACGCTGCCCCTGTCGGTCATCGAGTGGGAGGAGTGGGGCAACCCCGCCGAGCCCGAGTTCTACGAGACGATCAAGGCCTACTCGCCCTACGACAACGTGCGGGCGGTGCGCTACCCCGACCTGTTCGTGACCGCCGGGCTCAACGACCCCCGGGTGTCGTACTGGGAGCCGGCCAAGTGGGTGGCCAAGCTGCGGGTCACCGCCGACCCGCAGACGAAGATCCTCCTGCGGACGGAGATGGGGGCCGGCCACGGCGGCCCGTCCGGCCGCTACGACGCCTGGCGCAAGGAGGCCGAGATCTTCGCCTTCCTCCTCGAGGCCCTCGGCCTCAAGGAGTGATCGGGCTCAGCAGGTGACCTGGGAGACCCGGGGCGGGAACGGCCGCTTGGCCTGGGGGTCTGTCATCTTCCAGCGGTTGGCCTCGATGACCCCCTGGATCACGCAGGCCGGGACGGGCTGGGGGTCGGGGCTCACCGCCGGGGACATCAGGTTGCCCTCGTAGTTGGTGTGGCCGAGGCCGAGGGCGTGGCCGAACTCGTGCTTGGCGATCTGGCCGAGGCCCCCGGAGTTGGCCGGGGCCGTGGCCCCCTGGATCGTGATCTCGACCTTGCTGATCAGCCCCTTCTTGGTGAAGCTGGTGACAGCCTGTCCTTCCGTTCGACCCTCGGCCGGGGTGTAGCGGATGGCGATGTCGGCCAGGGTGCCGATCGGCACCTCGGTCAGGGTGATCGCCGGCAGGTCGGAGTCCCACTCCTCGACGGCCCGGCGGATGACGGCGCCGCTGGCGGCGTCGGGCGAGGCGATGCTGTAGGTCAGATTGCCGTCGTCGAGGCTCCTGCCCCAGGCGCAGCACAGGGCGAGCTCGTGGTCACCCTCGGCGCTGGCGCCGCCACTGCTGAACGGGAACTGGGTCCACACGAGCGCGAGCAGCACGATCACGACCCTCGCCATCCGTCTCGACCGGGGCGCCGACAGCGCCACGGAGGCATCGACCCGGTCCCGCAATTGGCCCTCCCCAGGTACTCCGCCGCAACCCGGGAGTGAGCATATTCCGACAAATCGGGCAAAATCCAGCGGTCTACGGGGCCTGTGGGGCCACTGATGCTGGTGAGAAGTGGCCCTCAGTTCACTCTCAGCGAGCAGCCTGAGGAGGAAACTTTCTCAGACGGCGACCTGGGCCGGCTCCGCCGTGGGCACCCGTTGGGTGACGACGATGCTCGACCCACCGGGGGGCATCGACACGCCGTAGAGGCAGTCGGCGGCCTCCATCGTGCGCTTCTGATGGCTCACCACCAGCAGCTGCGCCTCGTCCCGGAACTCGTGGATCAGGTCGACGAAGCGGCACAGGTTCACGTCGTCGAGGGCGGCCTCGACCTCGTCGAGGATGTAGAAGGGCGTCGGGCGGGCCCGGAAGACGGCGAAGAGGAAGGCCAGGGCGGTCAGCGACCGCTCACCGCCCGAGAGCAGCGAAAGCCGCCGGACGTTCTTCCCCGAGGGCCGGGCCTCGATCTCGATGCCGGTGTTGAGGGGGTCCTCGGGGTCGGTGAGCCGGAGCCGGCCGGAGCCGCCGGGGAACAGCGTGGCGATGAGGGCCTCGAAATGGCGCTCGGTGTCTTCGTAGGCCGAGGCGAAGAGCGTGGCGATCTCCTCGTTGACCTGCCTGATGATCAGGGCCAGGTCGCGCCGGGCGGCCTTCACGTCCTCCAGCTGCGACTCGAGCAGCGTGTAGCGCTCCTTCTGGGCCTCGTACTCCTCCAGAGCCAGCGGGTTGATGGCCCCCATCTGGCGCAGCTCCCGCTCGATCTCCTTGCCCCGGGCGGCCAGCGTGGTGCCATCCGGGCAGGGCGGGGCGGGGGCGGCCAGGGCCACGTCGGGCTCGCACTCCAGGTCGCGCCGACAAGCCTCGACGGCGGCCTCGAGCTTGGTGCGGACCTCGGCCTCCTCGATCTCCACCCGGGCCCGCCGCTCACGGGCGTCGCCCACCGACCGCTCGGCGGCGGCCCGCTCACCCCGCAGGGCGTCGAGGCGGGCGGCGGCCGCCCGGGCCGCCTCCGACCGCTCCCGGCGCTGGTTCCGCAGCCGGGCGTGGACCTCGGCCAGGACGTCGATGCGCTCGGCGATGGCCCGCTCCACGGCGGCGTAGCCGTCGCCCCGGCGGGCCAGCGCCACCCGGCGCTCCTCGGCCTGGAGGTGGGCCTCGCCGTGGCGGACGAGCCGGACCTCGACCTCCTCGAGGCGCTTGTCCAGGCCCCGGCGGCGCTCTTCGACGGCCGCCACCTTGAGTTCGTGGTCACGGCGGTCGGCGGCCAGTGCCCGGATCTCGGCTTCGATCGCCTCCGCCGCGGCCCGCCGGGCCGACTCCTGGCGCCGCTCCTCGTCCTCGGCCTCCTCCAGCGCCGGCAGCTTCGACTCAATCTCCCGCCGCCGGGCGGCCTCGCTGTCGGCCTGGGCGGCCAGGGCCGCGGCATGCTCCTCGAGCGCCGCCGCTTCCGCTTCGGCCTCGGCCCGCTCGGTCCGGAGCCGCTCGGCGCCGGCGGCCACGGCCGCCTGGCGGGCCCGGTGCGAATCGAGGGCCTTGTCGCCAGCGGTTTCCCAGCGCCGCGCCTCGTCGAGAGCGGTCCGGGCATCGGCCAGCGCCGCTTCGGCCCGGTCGCGGTCATCCGCCGCCCCGGCCGCCCGCCGGTGGGCCTCCTCGGCTGCCGCGGGCGTGGCCCCGATGGCGGCGCCCCCGGCGTGCCACGCCCCCCGGCCGTCGAGCCGGTCCCCGTCCGGCGTGACGACGACGAGCTCCGGGTTGGCCAGCGCCAGTGTGAGGGCCTGCTCCCACGTCCCGTCGACGACGACCGTCCCGCCGAGCAGCCGCCCCAGCACTGCGTCGAGGCCGGGAACCTCGGTCCCGACGCACCCATCGAGCGCCCGCGCCCCATCCGGCACGGCCAACCGGCGTTCATCCGCCCGGATATGCCGGCCGGTGCACGCCGGTTCGCCGGTCCCGGCGGGCTCGTCGGAGCCGGACCGGGTGAGGGCTGCATCGGGGACGAGGATGGTGCCAGCCGTCCCGGCGGACCGCAGGCGGGCCAGCGCCGAGCGGGCGGCGTCGGCGTCGCGGGCGACGACGCCCCGGAGGGCCTCGCCCAGGGCGGCGGCCACGGCCGCCTCGCAGCCGGGGTCCATCGTGATCAGGTCGACGACGGGGCCCAGCAGGCCTTCGACGCCGTCGAGGGCCTTGGCCAGCCCGGCCCGGAGGTCGCCGAGGGCGGCGTCGAGCGACTCGGCCCTGGCGCTCCAGCGGTGGACGTCGGCGTCGGCGTCGCGACGGGCCTGCTCGGCCGCGGCCGCCTGCTCCTCGGCGGTCGCCCGCGCCGTCTGGGCCGCCTCCAGGGCCGCCACCAGCGGGGCCTCGTCGAACTCCTCGACCCCGGCCGCCGCCTCCTCCTCGGCCAACCGGGCCAGCCGCCGCCCGACGGGCTCCCGCCGGTGCTCGAGCCGGGCCTGCTCGGCCTCCGTGCGGGCCACGGCCCCGGCCAGGGCCGACAGCTCGGCCCGGGCGTCGGCCGCCGCCTTGCGGGCCGGCAGGTCCCCGGCCGGATCCAGCTCCGCCCGGCGGTCGTCCAGCGTCTCCTCGATGGCGTCGAGCTCGGCGGCCCGGGGTCCGAAGGCCGCGCTCTCCTCGTCGGCGCCGGTCAGATCGGCCCGGAGCTGAGCCGCCTCGGCGGTCAGCGTCTCGACGACGCCGGCGTCGGCCAGGGCGGCCAGCGACCGGTCGATGTTGCGGCGCTTCTCGGCCACCAGGGCCCCGAGCCCCCGGGCCCGGGCCAACAGCGACTCGGCGCTGGCCACGGCGTCGCCCAGGGAGTCGGCCGGGAGGGCGGCCAGCGCCGCCTCCGACTCGGCCACCTCGGCGTCGAGCCGGGCGGCCTGTTCCCGGGACAGCGACTCCTCGGCTCCGAACCGCTCCCGCTTGTCTCCCAGCCCGCCGAGGCGCTCGGTGAGGATGGTGATCTCCCGCCCGGTGAGGTGGAGGCGGATGGCGGCCAGCTCCTCGGTCAGCCCGCCGTGGCGGCGGGCGGCGTCGGCCTGGCGCTCCAGCGGCTTGAGGTGGCGGCGGACCTCCTTGACCAGGTCACCGAGGCGCTCCATGTTGACCGCCGTCGCCTCCAGGCGCCGCTCGGCCTTCTCCTTGCGCTGGCGGTACTTGAGGATCCCGGCCGCCTCCTCGATCACCGCCCGCCGGTCCTCCGGCCGGGCCTGGAGGATGGCGTCGAGGCGGCCCTGGCCGACGATCACGTGCTGGGTGCGGCCCATGCCCGTCTGGGAGAGGAGCTCCGTGATGTCGAGCAGCCGGCAGGGATCGCCGTTGATGGCGTAGCCCGACTCCCCGTCGCGGGTCAGGCTCCGGGTGATCGTGATCTCCCGGGCGGCGATCGGGATGGCGCCGGCCGAGTTGTCGAGCGTCAGCGACACCTCGGCCGACTTCGACGGGGGCCGCTTCGGCGTCCCGGCGAAGATGACGTCCTCCATCTTGCCGCCCCGCAGCGAGCGGGCCCCCTGGGCGCCCAGGACCCAGGCCACGGCGTCGACGACGTTGGATTTCCCCGAGCCGTTGGGCCCCACCACCACCGCCACGCCCGGCTCGAAATCGAGCGTCGTGCGGTCGGCGAATGACTTGAAGCCCTTCACGGTCAGCCGCTTCAGGAACATCGGGGATCCAACCTAACGGGCCCGCCGGGGACAGGCGCGGATCCCCAGAGCCTGGTAGGTGACCAGGTCATGGACCCGAGGATCCGGGGGTGTCCCCCGGAAAATGACTATCCGAGGCCGAATCCCCGCTCCCCCGCGGGCATCTCGGGGACGACGTCCACCGAGGTCACGATGGCCGACGGCGGGCCGCCCCGGCTCCAGGCCACGGCCCGCTCCACCGCCGCCGCCTCGCCCTCGAAGACGGCCTCGACCCGACCGTCGGGGAGGTTGCGGCACCAGCCGGCCACGCCCTGGGCCTCGGCCATCCGCCGGCACGACCAGCGGAACCCGACGCCCTGGACGCGGCCCGAGATCAGGACCCGCCGCCGGATGGGCTCGCTCATGGCTGGCACGTCTCGCAGAAGAACGTGGAGCGGCCGCCGAGGGAAACGCGCCGGACGGGCCCGCCGCAGCGGGGGCACGGCTCGCCTTCACGGCCGTAGACGCGGTGGCGGGACTGGTAGTCGCCGGGGGCACCGAAGAGGTCGACGTACTGGGCGTCGCGCAACGACGAGCCCCGGAGCCGGACCGCCTCCCGCAGCGTCGAGCGGACCGCCCGGTGGAGACGCCCCACCTCCTCCCCCGACAGCGAGCCGGCCGGGCGGTCGAAGCGGAGCCCGGCCCCGAAGAGCGCCTCGTCGGAGTAGATGTTGCCGATCCCGGACACGAACCGCTGGTCCATGAGCAGCAGCTTGAGCCGCCCGGTCCGGCCGGCGAGCGACCGGCCGAGGGCGGCGGCTGACCAGGCCGTCGACAGCGCGTCGGGGCCGAGGTGGGCCAGGGCCGCCACCGGCGCGGGGGCGACGAACAGCTCGCCAAAGGTCCGGGGGTCGACGAAGCGCAGCTCCCGCCCGTCCGACAGCCCGAGGACGGCGTGCGTGTGCCGGGCCACTGGCCAATCCGGAACCGTGAGGAGGAGCTGCCCCGACATACGGAGGTGGATGACCAGCGTGTCGTCGCCCCCGTCGAGGGGTACGAGGAGGAACTTGCCGAGCCGCCCCGCGGCCCCCAGCTTCGCCCCCCGCAGACGCTCGATCAGCTCCTCCGGGGGCTGGCGGCGCACCGTGCGGGCGCCGGTCACCGCCACCGACGTCACCTCCCGGCCCGCCACCTCCCGCTCGAGCCCCCGGCGGACGACCTCGACCTCAGGGAGCTCCGGCATTCGGCGGCTTCACCCGGCTGTCCCATCCGCCTCGGGCCCGTCGATGGCGGCCGCGGCCGCTTCGGCCGCTTCGGCAGCGGCCACCGCCGCCGCTTCCGCCTCGGTCTCCCGCAGCCACTCCCAGGCCATCCGGGCCGCGGCCTGCTCGGCCTGCTTCTTCGACCGCCCCTCGCCCCGACCCCGGGGCGTGCCCTGGAGGACGACGTTGGCGTAGAACCGTTTGGCGTGGTCGGGCCCCTCGTCGCGCACCTCGTAGCGGGGCATCTGGTCGAAGCGGCGGGCGGCCAGCTCCTGGAGGCGGGTCTTGTAGTCCTGCCCGCCGGGACCCTCGGCGGCGGCGGCGATCCGCTCCCCGAGCAGGCTCATGACCAGCTTGTAGGCGGCGTCCCACCCGCCGTCGAGGTAGGTGGCGGCCAGCACCGCCTCCATGGCGTCGGCCAGGATCGACGGCTTCTCCCGCCCGCCGGAGAGCCCCTCGCCCTTCCCGAGCAGGACGAAGGAGCCCAGCTCGATCTCGGTGGCCAGCTCGGCCAGCACCCCGGCGTTGACGACCGACGCCCGCACCTTGGCCAGCTCCCCCTCCGGCAGGTGGGGGAAGGCCCGGTAGATGTAGTCGGTGACCACCAGCCCCAGGACGGCGTCGCCGAGGAACTCCAGCCGCTCGTTCGACTCGAAGCTGGGGTTCTCGGCGCAGAAGGACCGGTGGGCCAGGGCGCGGGCCAGCATCGCCCGGTCCTCGAAGGGACGCCCCAGCAGGTCCTCCAGACGGTCGAGGGTACTGTCGGCCAACGGCTCGCCCGGCCCCTCAGCCCACCCGCTCGACGACGTAGTCGACGGCGTCGCGGACGGTGCGCAGCTCGGCCAGGTCCTCGTCTTCGATGCGGAACCCCTCCGCCCGGTCCTCCAGCTCCTGCTCGATGGCCTCGACCAGCTCGATGAGGGCCAGGGAGTCGGCCGAGAGGTCCTCGGTGAAGCTCGCCTCCATGGTGATGCGGCTCTCCTCGATCTCGAGGATGTCGGCGAGGCGCTCCCGGATGATCCGGAACACCTCGTCGGCGTCGACCGGCCGGGCCGGGGTCTCAGACACCATGGTGGGAGATCGCCTCCTTCATGCGATGCACGATGCCCGCCTCGGCACACTCGGCGGCCAGCCGGATGGCGGTGTCGATGTTGCGGGCATTGCTGGCGCCGTGCGAGATCACACAGACGCCGTCGATACCGAGCAGGACGGCACCCCCGAAGGCATCGGGATCGTACTGGGCCACCGCCGGACCCAGAACCGGTTCGAGCACCTCTCCGACCCGGGCGTCGCCGACTTCGAGCCCGAGGGCCTCGGCGGTGAGCCGCAGCAGCGTCCGCATGCCGCCTTCGATCGTCTTGAGGGCGACGTTGCCGGTGAACCCGTCGGTGACGACCACGTCGGCCCGCCCCAGGGTCAGGTCGCAGCCCTCGACGTTGCCGACGAAGCCCGGCTCCCGGCTCAGCAGGTCGTAGGTGCGCTTGCGCATCTCGTCGCCCTTGCCCATCTCCTCGCCGATCGAGAGGAGCCCGATGCGGGCCTGTTCGATGCCGTGGTGGAGCCGGGCGTACTCGGCGCCCATGCGGGCGAACTGCACCAGCCACTCCGGGGCGCAGTCGACGGTGGCGCCGACGTCGAGGAGCAGGGTCGGGGTGGCCAGCGGGCCCGGGATCGGGGTGACGATGGCCGGACGGGCGATCCCCCGGATCCGGCCCATGCGCAGGAGGGCGCTGGCCATGGTGGCGCCGGTGTTGCCGGCCGAGACCATGGCGTCGGCCCGCCCGTCCCGCACCGCCTCGGCGCAGCGGACGAGCGACGAGTCCTTCTTGCGCCGCACGCTCTTGGCCGGGTCGTCGTCCATGGCGACGACCTCGCCGGCGTGGAAGAAGTCGACGTGGGCGGCGAGGGCGCGGGCGTCGGGCCCGTCGAGCAACGGGACCACGACCGGCTCCTGGCCGACGAGCAGCACGGAGATCCCGGCCTCGGCGGCCAGCAGGGCGCCGGCCACGACCTCGCCCGGGGCCCGGTCGCCCCCCATGGCGTCGACCGCCACCACCGGCACCGGCCGGGCCGCTTCCGTTGGAGCAGGGTCGGCGGCGGGCGCCGTCGCCCCGCCGGCCTGAGCCGCCGTCACCGCCACGTGGCTACTCGACCTCGACGGCCTGGCGCCCGCCGTACCAGCCGCAGTTGGGGCAGATGATGTGGGGCAGCTTCGTCTGGTGGCAGTGGGGGCAGACCGAACGGGCCGGGGCTGACGCCCGCCAGTTCGAGGCCCGCCGGCTCCGGCTCTTGGCCTTGGGAGTCTTCCGCTTGGGGACGGCCATCGAGGCTCCTACTCCTGTTCAGTTCGATTCGGGGCGGTGCTCGGCGTCATCGGTGAGGACGAGCTCCCGCAGGGCGTCCCAGCGGGGATCGGCGGGCTCGGCCGCGCAGTCGCAGGGGTGGTCTTCATTCAGGTTGGTGCCGCAGGTCGGGCAGAGCCCCAGGCAGGCCTCGGAGCAGAGGGGGACGAGCGGCAGCTCGGGCACGACCAGGTCGCGGATCGGCTGCTCGAGGTCGATCTCGTCGTGGCTGAGCGGGTAGGTCTCCTCCTCGATCGGGTCCTCCTCGAACACCTCCCGCAGCCGGAGGTCGAAGTCGGCCTCGAGCGGCGTGAGGCACCGGCTGCAGACAGCGCGCCAACGCCCCTGCACGTGGCCCGAGGCGACGAGGCCACCCGAAAGGCTCTCGAGGCGCAGGTCGATCGTGAGGGGTTGGTCGGGCTCGACCCGGGTCGACGGGTTCTCCAGCCCGGGCAGGGGAACCTCGAAATGCACCTCGCGGGTGCTTCCGGGTCGGCGGAGCAGGTCAGCGACGTTCATGCGGAGTCCGGTCATCAGAGGGCGCCCATCAAGGGGGGCGGAGCGCGCCAACGGCGCGCCTGTGGCGGGCTGTCAGTCTAGCTGCCTGGCCCGGAACTGACGGGGCCGGGAACGCCCCCCGGCTACATGAGGTCCTGGTCGAAGAGCCCTGGTTCGGCCGGCAACACCTCGACCGGCGCCTCGGGCGCGAAGGCCTGGAGCCGGCGGCGGCCCTTCTGCACGACGCCGATCGTCCGCTCCAGGGTGGCCTCGAAGCTGGCCAGCTTGGCGTCGACGTAGTCCTCGGCCTGGTTGCGGAGTTGGCGGCCGTGGGCCTCCGCCTGCTCGATCGTGACCCGGGCCACCCGCTCGGCCTCCCGGACGACCTCGGTCCGCTGCACCATGCCCTCGGCCTGGACCCGGGCGGCGGCGATGATCTCGTCGGCCTCGCGGCGGGCCCGCTCCAGGAACTCCTCCCGCTCCTTGAGCAGCCAGCGGGACTGGCGCAGCTCCTCGGGCAGGGCCTCCAGCATCTCGTCGAGCAGCTCCAGGACCTCGTCCCGGTTCACGATGGCCGAGTTCGACAGCGGCATCGAGCGGGCCGTCTCGACCAGCTCGCGCAGATGCTCGAGCAGGTCGCACAGGTCGCCGCGGTAGACCGCGGTCGGCAGCTCCTCGTGGATCGCCGTGGGGGTCATGCCGGAGGTCCCTCCTTGAAGCGCTGGTCCAGCCGGGCCGCCACGACCGGGGGGACGAGGGTCGAGACGTCGCCGCCGTAGCGGGCGACCTCCCGAACCAGGCTGGAGGACAGGAACGAGTACTGGGGGCTGGTTGCGAGGAAGAACGTGTCGATGCCGGACAGGCTCTGGTTCATCTGCGCCATCTGGAGCTCGTAGTCGAAGTCGGTCACGGCCCGGAGGCCCTTCACGATGGTGTCAGCGCCGTGGATCCGGGCGAAGTCGACCAGGAGACCGGCGAAGTACTCGATCTGGATGTTGCCGAGATGGCCCGTCACCTCCGCCAGCATCGATTCCCGCTCCTCCAGGGTGAACAGGGACACCGCCTTCTGGGGGTTCCGGATCACGGCCACGACCACCCGGTCGAAGAACCGGGACACCCGTTCGATCACGTCGAGGTGGCCGTAGGTCACCGGATCGAACGATCCTGGTACGAGCGCCGTGGCCACTACCGGAGCCCCCTCTCCCGCACCCGCCGCTCCTTTACTTCCGTTGCGCAAACAACACGAGTGTATCTCCGTAACAACGTTCCCAGGTTGACCCCCATCCGCCGGGCCACCGCAACGGGGACGAACCGGTGGCCCGCTCCACCACCACGGTGGCCTCGGGGGCCAGCCATCCCCCCTCGACGAGGCGGGCGAGCACCGGTTCGAGCTCCGCTCCCGGGGTGTCGTAGGGCGGGTCGAGCAGGGCGAGATCGTAGGGCTCGGCCGGGGCCGGGGCGGCGACCACCGTCGCCACAGCCGAGCAGCGCAGCTCGGCCCGGTCGTCGAGGCCGAGGCTCTCGATGTTGGCCCGGATGGCCCGGGCGGCGGCCGGGTCGCGGTCGACGAGCAGCGCCTGCGCCGCCCCCCGGGAGAGGGCTTCGAGGCCCAGCGCCCCGCTGCCGGCGTAGAGGTCGAGGACCCGGGCCCCGACGAGACGGCCGGGGCCGAGGGCCGAGAAGAGCGACTCCTTCACCCGGTCGGCCGTCGGCCGGATGTGCTCGCCGGGCGGCACGGTCAGGCGCCGCCCGCCGGCCTCGCCGGCGATGATCCGGGGGCTCCTCCGGGGGGGCGGCACGGCAGATCCTCGGCGCGTCAGCTCTTGAACAGGAACTCGACGTCGTCGCCCAGGAGATCCTCCACCTCTTCGGCCAGCTGACGGTGGCCGGTGAGGCCCGGGTCGGCGTCGAGGATCTCCTCGGCCACCCGGCGGGCTTCGAGCACGACCGGCTCGTCGCGGGGGATCCGGCCCAGCTTCAGGTCGGTGAAGCCGGCCTGGCGCTCGCCGAAGACCTCCCCCGCCCCCCGGATCTCCAGGTCGCGCTCGGCCAGGAGGAACCCGTCGGTGGAGTCGGCCATGGCCTGGAGGCGGGCCTCGGCCTCGGGAGTCTGGGGGTCGCCGAAGAGGAAGCACCACGACTCCCCGCCGCCCCGGCCGACCCGGCCCCGGAGCTGGTGGAGCTGGGAGAGCCCGAAGCGGTCGGCGTCCTCGATGACCATGACCGTGGCGTTCCCGACGTCGACGCCCACCTCGATCACCGTGGTGGCCACCAGGACGTCGATGACGCCGTCGCGGAAGCGGGCCATGGTCGCCTCCTTGTCGGCCTGGGGCATCTGGCCGTGGAGGAGCCCGACCCGCAGTCCCGCAAGGTCCTCGGCCTCGAGGCGGGCCGCCTCCTCGGTGGCCGCCTTGGCCTCGACCTTCTCCGAGCCCTCGACCAGGGGGCAGACGACGTAGGCCTGGCGGCCGGCCGCCACTTCCTGGCGGAGTCGTTCGTAGGCGCCCGCCCGCTCCAGTGGCGACGGCCCGATCAGCTCGGTGGTGATCGGCGTGCGGCCGGGCGGCATCTCCCGCAGCTCCGACTTGTCGAGGTCGCCGTAGATGAGCATGGCCGCGGTGCGGGGGATGGGCGTGGCCGTCATGACCAGCACGTCGGGCTCCGGCCCCTCTCCGCCCTGGCCGGGGCCCTTGGCCCGCAGCAGGGCCCGCTGCTCGACGCCGAAGCGGTGCTGCTCGTCGATCACCGCCACGCCGAGGGCGGGGAACGCGACGCTGTCGTAGATGAGGGCGTGGGTCCCGACGACGATGTCGACCTCGCCGGCGGCCAGGGCGGCCGACAGCTTGCGCCGGCCGGCGGCGCCCGTCCGGTTGGTCAGCAGCTCGACCCGGACGGGCCGCTCCCCCATCAGCGTCCCGTCCGAGGCCACCGTCAGCCCGTCGAGGAACCGGGTCAGGCTCAGGTGGTGCTGTTCGGCCAGTACCTCGGTGGGGGCCATCAGGGCCCCCTGGTAGCCGCCCTGGACCGCGGTCAGGAGGGCGGTGAGGGCCACGACCGTCTTGCCCGAGCCGACGTCGCCCTGGAGGAGGCGGTGCATCGGCCGGGGGGCGGCGAGGTCGGCGGTGATCTCGGCGATGGCCGACTGCTGGTCCCCGGTCAGGGCGAAGGGCAGCCGGTCGTGAAAGGCCGCGACCAGGGGCCCGTCGATCCGGTGGGTGAGACCGACCTGCTGCTCCTCGAAGGCCCGCTTGCGGGCCACCAGCCCCAGCTGCATGCGCAGGAACTCGTCGAAGATCAGCCGGCGGGCGGCCCGGTAGTGGTCGGCTTCGATCTCGGGCTCGTGGATGCCGTTGTAGGCCCGGGTCCGGTCGACGAGGCCGAGCCGCTCGAGGACTCCGCCGGGGACGGGATCGTCGAAGTCCCGGGCCCGGCGCAGCGCCTCGGCCACGAACTTCTGGAGCTGCCAGGTCGAGACGTCGGCCTTCCCCGACTGGGGATAGACGGGGACGATGACGCCGGTCTTCTCCCCGATCCGGCCGAGCACGTCGACCACCGGGTTCGTCATCTGGTGCTTGCCCCGGTAGTGCTCGAGCTTGCCGAAGAAGGCGGCCTCGGTGCCGACCGGGAGCTGCTGGGCCCGCCACCCCTGGTTGAAGAACGTGACGTAGAGGTACGAGGTGCCGTCGTAGACGATCGTCTCCACCAGGGCCCGGCCCTGGCGGGTCCGCCGGGAGCTCATCTTGCGGACCTCGGCGTAGACGGTGGCCTCCTCCCCCACCCGCAGGTCGGCGATGTCGGACTTCTTCGTCCGGTCGAGGTAGCGGCGGGGATAGTGCTCGACCAGCTGCAGGACGTTGCCGATCCCCAGCATCCCGAGCCGCTCCTCGAGGCGCGGCGTGACACCCGTGATGCGGGTGATCGGGATGTCCCTCAGGTCGCGAAGCGTCTTGCCCACTGCCGGGCGAGCGTATCGGCGCTTGGGGGCTTTGCCTGCCTCCCGTACCGCCACTGCTATCCTCAGACGTTCCTTTGTGCCGGAAGTGAGGTCAGCGGATGTCGGCGGTATGCGAGGTGTGCGGGAAGCGGCCCCGGGTGGGCATGCGGGTGAGCCACTCCCACCGCCGGACGAAGCGGCGCTGGTCGCCCAACATCCAGAAGATCCGGGCCGTGGTGGCCGGCGCCCCCAAGCGGGTGCGGGTCTGCACCTCCTGCCTCAAGGCGGGGAAGATCCAGAAGGGTTGACCGCGCCGGGCCCTGCGCCCAGCTCCACCCCGGCGGCGATGGCCGTCGTCACGAACTCCTTGGCCCCCTCCACCGCCTGAACGAGGTCCTCCCCCCGCGCCAGCCGGGCGGTGATCGCGGCCGACAGCACGCATCCGGTGCCGTGGGTGTTGCGGCTCGGAAGGCGCGGGCCCGCCAGCCACAGCCGTTGCCGACCCTGGTTCGTCATGAAGAGATCGGCGGCCTCCGGGCCGGGAAGGTGGCCCCCGGTCACCAGGACGGCCTTCGGGCCGAGTCCCAGGATGGCCACCGCCACCCGCTCCATGCCTTGGCGGTCGGCCGGGGGCTCGGTCCACCCGGCCAGGACCGCAGCCTCGGCCAGGTTCGGCGTCACGAGGTCGGCCAGCGGGAGCAGCGCGCTCCGGACCGCCGCGGCGCCGCCCGGGGAGAGCAGTGACCGCCCGCTCGACGACACCGCCACCGGGTCGACCACCAGCGGGTGGAGGTCCCATTCCTCCACGGCGGCGGCGACCACGTTGACGATGTCGGCGCGCGCCAGCATCCCGGTCTTCGTGGCGTTGACGCCGATGTCGGTGGCCACGGCCCCGATCTGGGCGGTGACGATCGCCCCTCCCTGCGGTTCGATCTGGCCGACCAGCACCGTGTTCTGGGCCGTGACCGCCGTGACGGCGCAGGTGCCCCAGACGCCGTGAGCGGCGAATGTCCTCAGGTCGGCGGCGATGCCGGCGCCACCCCCGGAGTCGGTGCCGGCCACCGTGAGGGCCACCGGCGGCCTCACTCGACCGGGTGCTCCCAGCCGCTCGGGGCCAGCGGCCACGTCCCGCCGCTGGGGGTGGCCAGGAGGACCTCGTCGCCGGGGACGACCGTCCCGATGGGGGCCGGCAGGTGGAGACCGGCGGTGGCGAACGCCTCGGCCACCCGGACCGGGTCGGGGGCGGTGAAGCACAGCTCGTAGTCGTCGCCGCCGGACAGGGCGTCGTCGACGGTCGCGCCGGGGCCGACGGGGATGGCCGACGCCTCGAGGCGGGCCCCCACCCCCGACGCCCGGCAGAGGTGGGCGAGGTCGGACGACAGCCCGTCCGACAGGTCGATCATGGCCCTCGCCCCGGCGGCCGCGGCCGTGCGGCCCTCGACCAGCCGGGGGACGGGCCGCTGCAAGCGGGCCAGCCCCACCGGGTCGGGCTCCTCCCCCCGCCGGAGGGCGGCCAGGGCGGCCTTCGACCCGCCCAGCGGGCCGGTGACGAACACGCTGTCGCCCGGCCGCGCCCCGCTGCGCAGGATGGCGCCGCCGGTCGGCGAGTCGCCGATCACGGCCACCGACACGGTGAGCGCCGCCCCGACCGTGGTGTCGCCGCCGACCAGGGGGCAGCCGAGCTCGGCGGCGGCGGCCATCAACCCGGCGGCCAGATCGTCGGCCTCTCCCTTGCGGCCGGCGCCGAGCACCACCCCGCAGACCGCCCCCCGGGGCGAACCGCCCATCGCCGCGATGTCCGACAGGTTGACGGCCAGCGCCTTCCACCCCACGTCGGCGGCGCTGTCCCACCGCAGGTCGAAGTGGACGCCCTCGGTCAGCACGTCGGTGGCGAAGAGCAGGCCGCCTTCGAGGACGGCGGTGTCGTCGCCCACGCCGACCTGGCCGGGCGGCGGCTCGGGCAGGGCCCGGCGGAGCCGCTCGAGGAACGCGAATTCGCCGCTCAGCGAGGCCTCCGGCGTATTTTGGGGACGGGCCGCATGGTAGGCGGCGAGCCGGAGGAGTCTGCGATGCAGGGCGTGGTCAAGTCGTACGACCCGGGAACGGGTGAGGGCATCGTCGTGCGTGACACCGACCGGTCGGAGTACGTCCTCGCCCCCGGGTCCCTCGAGGGCTCGATCTTCCGCACCCTGCGCCAGGGGCAGCGGGTCATCTTCGAGCTCGACGGGTCGGAGCGGGCCACCCGGCTGCGGACGGGCGCCGAGCCCGACCTCGGCATGGGCAACGTCCAGCTGCAGTAGCTCCCAACCCCGGGATCCAAGCCCCCGCTGCGGACCGGCCCGGTACGATGAGGGCGTGGTCGGGCTGCTCCTGTTCGTGATCTTCATCGGTGTGCCGTTCGCCGAGATCTACGTGCTCCTCCAGGTCGGCCACGTCATCGGGGTCCTCAACACGCTGGCCCTGCTCGTCCTGGTGTCGATGGTCGGCGCCTGGCTGGCCAAGCAGGCCGGCCTCAGCGTCCTGCGGCGGATGCAGGAGGCCGTCAACGCCGGCCGGGTCCCGGGTGCCGAGCTGGTCGACGGGTTCCTCGTCCTCCTGGCCGGGGCGCTCATGATCACCCCCGGCTTCCTGACCGACATCGTGGCCATCTTCCTGCTCCTCCCGCCCGTCCGGGCCGGGGTACGGCGAGCGCTGCGCCGCTACTTCGCCCACCGCATCGAGATCCTGTAGGTCCCGACGCCCATGCGCCCGGCCCGGCTCGCCCTGGCGGTGCAGGGCCGCTACAAGGAGCTCAACGGCCGGGAGCTGGCCCTGGCCATCACGCTGTCGGCCTTCCTGTCGATCCTGCCCCTCCTGCTGGTGGGGATCGCCGTGTTCGGCTTCTTCTCCGCCGCCGCCTCCAAGGACCTGGCCGCCGAGGCCGTCCAACGCCTCGGCCTCGACGGGTCGTCCGACACCGCCCGGCTCATCACCGAGGCCATGCACACCGCCGAGAGCAGCCGCAAGGCGGCGTCCGTCGTCGGCCTGGCCGGTCTCCTGTGGACGGGCCTCGGCGTCGTGCGGTCCCTCCAGTACGCCTGGAACACCGCCTGGCAGGTCCGGGGCCGGGGCCTGCGCGACAAGGCGGTGGGCCTCGTGTGGCTGGGCGGGGCGGCCCTGCTCTTCGCCGTTTCGTTCGTCCTGTCGGCCGTGGCGCAGCTGCTGCCCTGGTACCTGGCGCCCCTCGGCATCCTGGCCGGTCTGGCCACCGGCGTCGGGCTGTGGCTGTGGACGGCCCACACGCTGCCCAACCGCCGCGTCGGCTGGCGGCCGCTCCTGCCGGGGGCGATCCTCGGCGCCGCCGGGTTCGAGCTCCTCAAGGTCGGGGCGTCGGTCGTCGTGCCCCGCTTCGTGACGTCGTCGTCGGACCTCTACGGCCCCGTCGGCGTCGTCTTCGCCCTCCTCGCCTGGCTCCTTCTCTTCGGGCGGCTCGTCGTCTACTCAGCCGTCCTGGAGGTGGTGCTGTGGGAGGAGCGCCACGGCACGGTCGAGCTCGCCATCGAGGCCCCGGCCCGGCCGGGGTTCGAGCCGCTCAGCGCCACCCGGGCCGGCCAGCAGCGCTTTTCGGGCTCGCCGGACGGCACGACGCTGCCGCTCACCCGGCGCAACGGCGCCGGAGACGGTGCAGCGGTCAGTGGCCGGCCGTCAGGCCCAGGCCGCCGAGGCCCAGGCCCGACAGGGCGTCACTGACGGGCTGCAGGACGCTGCCGAGCACGCTCCCGAGCGCCGCCGGGACCTGGACCGTCACCGACTGGCCGCCGGGCAGCTGGGCACTGACCGACAGCGGGGCGGTGACCGGGCCGGTGACGCCGGGGACCGACAGACCGATGTCGACGGGGAGCGGCACCGCCTGGGAGACGGCCGAGACCACGGTGTCGAGGGCGGCACCGACCGGCGTGCCGTCGAGCAGGCCGCCGCTCGACCCGTCGGGCCGGTGGATCAGCGTGCTGCGGTTGCCGCCGGGGCGGTCGGGCGAGTCGTCACGGCCGCTGAAGAGCAGCCGCTGGCGGTTGGCGCCGGTCAGGTCGCGGGACGCGGTCTGGTCGCCGCCGGAGGCCGCCTCGGGGGCGGCGGCGGGGGCGGCCGGGGCCGCGGCCGCGGCGTCGGCGTGGGCCGCCGGTGCGGCGGGGGCCGCCGCGGCGGTGGATGGTGTCAGCACCGCGGCCGGGGCGGCGAGGATGCCGGCGGCGGAGGCGGTGACCGATGAGCCGGAGGCCGGCAGCGCCGCCTCCTGCGCTCCGTGCATGATCGTCGGCACGGCGGAGCCGGTGAAGGCCAGGGCCACCATGGTGAGGCCGGCCAGGGCCTTGTGGACCAGCGGGTTGTCGGCCAGAGAGGCGGTCTGGGAGAGGTCGGGCGTCTTGTCCATCAACTGCCCGGCCATGTGGCCGAGGTTGAGGATGGCCTTGCGCTGCAGGCCGGCCAGCAGCAGCGGAACCGGTAGGAAGGCGTTCCTCAGCGTGGCGTTGACGTCGGTCAGTTCGTCACGGCGGCAGCGGCACTTGGCGCAGCCGTCGAGGTGCGTCTGGACCGCCAGGCGCTCCTTCTCGGCCAGGTCGCCCCGGACGTAGTTCCCGAGCCGGCTGACGGTCGCCCGGCACTCCTCGCTGGCCTCGGCCTTGAGGTGGGCCTGGAGGTAGGCCTCCCGCAGGCCCTTGCGGGCCCGGTAGGCCAGGGCGGCCACGGCGTTGGGCTTGATGCCGATCCGGCGGGACACCTCGGCCGGGGACAGGCCCTCGACCTCGGTCAGCCACAGCACCGTCCGCCAGCGGGCGGGCAGCGCCTGGAGGGCCTCGCCCACCAGGTTGCGCTCGAGCCCGAGGAGGGCCATGTCGTCGGCCTGGGCGCTGCCGGCGGTTTCGGGCATCTGGTCGCGCAGGTCGATCCGCCGCTCCCGGCGGAGCCGGTCGGTGGCGGCGTTGCGGACGCAGGTCAGCAGGTAGGGACGGAAAGCGATCTGGCGCCCGGCCATGCGGGGCAGGGCGGCGAAGACGCGGGCGAAACCCTCGGCCACGGCGTCCTCGGCGTCGGCCGCCGACGAAGCGCACATCCCCGCCACCTTGCGAGCCGCGTCGCGGTGGCGCAGGTAGAGCGTCCCGAAGGCACTCCGATCGCCCTCCCGGGCCCGGTCGAGGAGCTCGTCCTCACTGACCAGGGAGGCGTCGGTCAGGTTGATGAAGCTCAAGGTGTCGCTCATGGCGTCCCCTCCAGCCCACGAAACGCCCGTGGAACGCCCAGATGACGTGAATCCACACGAATTCTCCCATATCCCACGCCAAGTGACAAATGGGACGGGCACCGGACGCTCTTCGCGTTCAGCTCGATGAGGGATTCGGACGCTCGGACTCCGGTCGCGCCTGGGCCTGCCACGAGCCCGTTCGCGGAAGTGGGAAGCGTCGTCGGCCTGGGGGATCGGCCCACGGTCTGCTCCTTGACCTTTGGCGACTCGCCACCGTGTCGCCTGGTGAGGAAGCAATTCGCCAGGGGTTCACCCGATCCTGCCGGCGGCAGAACGGATGCCGGATATGCCGGATTCGGTCGGTGCCCACCCTGGTGCCGTGAGGTTCGCACGACCGGTTCTTCGGAGGAAGGGCACCCCGTGTCACAAAGTTCCCGAAATCGGTCGGAACTAGGTCCAGGTCCGCAGATCTGTGATGGGCGCCGCGCCGGCCTCCAGGGCCGTCACCACCGCCACTTCCACGTCGAAGCGCAGCCCCGACCGGATGGTGTCGTGGACCTCGCCGGCCAGGTGCGCGTGGTCGATCCCCTCGGCGGCCGGGACCACCTCGCAGCGCAGGACGTCACGGTGCTCGACCCGGTCGATCAGGAAGCGGTAGGCGGCCACCGCCGGCACCTGGGACATCACGGCCGTCACCTGCCGGGGGTGGAGGAACATGCCCCGGACCTTCACCGCCTCGCCCGACCGGCCCAGCCAGCCGACCAGCCGGGGCGTCGGCCGCCCGCAGGCGCACTCCCCCGGGGCGAAGGCCGACAGGTCGCCGGTGCCGAAGCGGACCAGGGGGTAGTGGGCCGAGAAGAGCGTCACCACGACCTGGCCCTCGCCGCCGTCGAGGCGGGGGGCGCCGTCGTCGAGGCCGCACACCTCGACCAGGGCGTCGTCGGGCACGTGGAGGCCGGCCGCGGCCTGGCACTCGAAGCCGAGATTGCCCGACTCCGCCGTCCCGTACATCTGGCGCACGACCGGGATCCGCTCCTCCAGCCAGGCTCGCAGCGACGGCGGCAGCGGTTCGGCCGTCACCATGGCCCGCTCGAAGGAAAGGGGCCCACCGCCGAGCTCCTCGGCCTTCTCCAGGAGGGCCTTCAGGTAGCTGGGCAGGCCGATATAGGCGGTGGCGGCGAGGTCACGGGCGGCCCGCACGGCGAGGTCGAAGTTTCCGACGCCGGCCGGCACCACCCGGCAGCCGAGCGCCCGGGCCGCCTCCTCGAACATGACCCCGGCCGGGCTCAGGTGGTAGCCGAAGCAGTTGAGGACGGTGTCGGCGGGCCCGAACCCCGCCGCCTCCAGCGCCGGCGCCGCCCGCCAGTGGTCGGCGACGTCGGGCTCCGGCTCGTAGAGCGGCCCGGGCGACTGGAAGACGCGCCGAACCGCCGTGCCGGGGGCCAGGTGCCCACCGAAGGGCGGGTCCTTGGCCTGAAGGTCGATGAGGTCGTCCTTGGACAGGACGGCGATCCGGTCGAGGGCGGCCACGTCGACGAGATCGTCGGCCACGAGTCCCGCCCCGGCCAGACGGTCGGCCAGGGCCGGCACCACCGCGGCCGCCGGCCGCAAGACGTCGAAGACCCGCTCGTCGAAAGCGGCCCGGTAGGCCTCGAGCCCAGCCGTCACAGCCACCGCTTCCGGCGCTTGTAGTGCTTCACGTCGCGGTAGCTCTTGCGGGCGCCGCCCTCGGACAGGCCGAGGTAGAACTCCTGCACGTCGGGGTTCGAGGCCAGCTCGGCCGACGCCCCCTCCAGCACGATGCGCCCGTTCTCCATCACGTACGCCCGGTGGGCGATCTGGAGGGCCCGCCGGGCGTTCTGCTCCACGAGCAGCACCGTCGTGCCGATCTCGGTGTTGAGGGCCTTGATCCGGCCGAAGATCTCCTCCACCAGCAGCGGGGCGAGCCCCAGCGACGGCTCGTCGAGCATCATCAGCTGCGGCTTGGACATGAGCGAACGGCCGATGGCCAGCATCTGCTGCTCGCCGCCCGACAGGTAGCCGGCCTGCTGGGTGCGCCGGTCCCTGAGGCGGGGGAAGAAGCCGTAGACGAGGTCGAGGTCCTCGGCCACACCCGAGCGGCGGGTGTAGGCGCCGGTGACCAGGTTCTCGTGCACCGTCAGGTGCTCGAACACCCGCCGGCCCTCCATGACCAGCGAGATCCCGCCCCGGACGATCTGGGCCGGGTTGGCCCTGGTGATCGGCCGGCCCTGGTAGACGACGTTGCCCTGCGTCACCTCGCCGTGCTCCGAGGGCAGCAGGCCGGCCACCGCCTTGAGCGTGGTGCTCTTGCCGGCGCCGTTGGAGCCGAGGAGGGCGACGATCTCCCCTTCACCCACCGACAGGGACAGGCCGCGCAGCACGAGGATCACGTCCTCGTAGATGACCTCGATGTTGTTGATCTCGAGGACCGGGCCGTCCCCGCCGGAGCCGGGGCCCGGCGCCGGCCGGGCCCCCGACTCTTCGACTCGCTGTGCCAACGGATGACCTACTTCTGGACCGTGATCGGGTCCTGGATCTTCTTCCACTGGCCGGTGTCGACCTGGTACAGCGGGGCCGACAGCAGCCCGGCGTGGAAGGTGCTGCTGAAGCTGATCGGATCGGACACGCCGGTCTTGAAGTCCTTGATCTTCTCCAGGCCGGCCTTGATGGCCGGGCCGTCCAGCGTGCCGCCGGCGGCGAGGGCGTTCTTGATCCCCTCCGACATGACGGCCATCGTGTACCAGCCCTGCACGTAGCCCTGGCCCTTGGCCGCGGCGTCGGTGTTCTTCGACTTGAGGAAGTTGTTGATCTCGTCCAGGCCGGCGAGACCAGCCACCGGCGGGGCGAAGGGCACGACGCCGATCGTCTTCTCCGCCGCTGCGCCCGCCTTCTTCACGTAGATCTCGTTGGCGCAGTAGTTGAGGCAGACGATCTGGGCGGTGGACTTGGCCGAGGCCAGGTTCGTGGCCAGCACGGCGGCCGGCGAGGGGACGTTCTGGATGATGATGTACTTGCTGTTCTTGGCCTTCGCCTGGCCGATCTGGGCCACGTAGTCGGTGGCGCCCTTGGCCATGGCGTAGTCGCTGAAGTCGATGCTCAGCTTCTTGTCGGCGATGTACTTCTTCCCGTCCTCCAGGGGCGACGTGCCGAAGGGGCTGTCGTGGTGGAAGAACGCCACCGCCACCTTGCCCTTGTTGTGGTCGGCGATGTACTGGAGGATGATGCGCATCTGCTGGCTGTAGCTGGCGCCGGGGAAGAAGTTGTAGGGCGTGACCGTCGGGTCGGTCAGGGTCTCGGCGTTGGACGCCGACATGAACGGGACCTTGTCGGTCGTGACCCGGGGCCGCAGCGCTTCGGTGTCAGCGGTCCCCCATCCCATGAACACCTTGGCGCCCTCGGAGACGTACTGGCCGTAGAGCTGGCCGGCCACCGTCGGGTCGTACTTGAAGTCCTGCCACGACAGGGCCAGCTTGTGGCCGTCGACCCCGCCGGTCGAGTTGCGGTATTCGACGTAGTCCTTGATGCCGTCGGCATACGGGGTGCCGATGTCAGCGGTCGGGCCGGAGAGGTCGAAGATCGCCCCGACCTTGATGTCTTCCTTGGCCGCCGCGCCGGAAGAGTTGGTCTTCGACGCGTTGTCGCTCTTCTTGTCCTTCCCGCACGCGACCCCGGCCCCGGCGATCAACGTGAAGCAGAGTGGTAGTGCCAGCCTCCTGATGAAGCGATTCATCTCTGTCCCTCCTTGGGGTTGGATCGGGGGCGTCAGTAACGGAACGGCCATAGTCGGAAGTAGTCCTTGGCCCGCTGCCAGAGCCGGGCGAGACCCCGGGGTTCGAACAGCAGGAACACGACGAGCACGAGGCCGAACAGCGTCAGCTGCACGGCGGGCAGCTTTTCGATGAGGAATGAGAAGTTGCTGGTCTGCAAACTCTGGCCGATGCGGGTGATGTAGGCGGGGACCCACGTCAGGAACATCGCGCCGTAGACCGCCCCGGAGATGCTGCCGAGGCCGCCCACGATGATCATGGCCACGAAGATGAACGACTTGGCGATCTCGTAGTTCTCCCAGGTCACCGTCTGGGCCGGCGGGTAGTAGGCCTGCAGCGCGCCCGAGAACCCGGCCAGGCCGCAGGCGATGGAGAAGGCCAGGACCTTGTACCGCCCGACCGGGACACCCATGACCTCGGCCGCGATGTCCTGGTCCCGGATGGCGATGAAGGCCCGCCCGAGACCGGTCCGGAAGAGGTTGATCCCGGCGAAGACCACCAGGCCGGTGATGACGAGCAGGATCCAGTACCACTCGAAGTTGCTCTTGAAGACGTGGCTGCCGAGCTTCGGGTAGCTGGTGACGATGGTGCCGTGCTTGCGGGTCAGCCACTTCCAGTCCCGGAAGCGGTCGGAGAGGATCTCCTGGGCGGCGAAGGTGGAGATGGCCAGGTACAGCCCTTTGAGCCGCAGCGCCGGCAGCCCGAACACCGCCCCGATGGCCGCCGCCATCAGCGTGGCCCCGGCCACCGCCATCGGCATGGGCCAGTGGTAGAAGACCGAGAGGTTGCCGGCGGTGTAGGCGCCGACGCCCAGGAAGCCGGCGGTGGCCAGGCTGACGAGGCCGGTATAGCCGGTCAGGATGTTGAGCCCGACGGCGGCGATGGCCGCCAGCAGGATGAGGTTGGCGTAGCTGAGCCAGTACGCATTCAGGTTGTAGGGGATCCAGACGGCCACCGCCGCCAGCAGGCCGAGGCGGATGTACTCGGCCCTCGTGTGGCGGAGAGCGAAGTCCTTCCGGTACGTGGTGTTGTAGACGCCGGTGGCGGTGGCCATCGTCAGACCCTCTCGATCCGGACCTGGCCGAAGAGGCCGTAGGGCTTCACCAGCAGGATGGCGACGAGAGCGGCGAAGGGCAGGATCACTGACCAGCTCACCGTCAGGTAGAACTTCGAGTACTCCACCAGCAGGCCGACGATGATCCCGCCGACCACCGTGCCGAGCACGGAGTCGAGCCCGCCGAGGATCACCACCGGGAAGACGAAGATGGCGAAGGCCTCCATGCCCAGGTCGTAGCTGCCGGCGACGCTGGCCAGCAGTACGCCGGCGATGGCCCCGGCCGCCCCGGCCAGCGCCCAGGCCATGGCGAAGATCTTGTTGACGCTGATCCCCTGCACCATGGCGGCCTGCTGGTCGTCGGCCACCGCCCGCATGGCCACGCCGTGGCGGGAGTAGCGGAAGAACAGTCCCACGCCGATCAGCATCACCGCCGCCACCCCGATGGCCCAGAACCTGTTGGCGGCCACCGAGACGTCGCCGAAGAGATGGACGGTCCCCGAGGGGATGAACTTGGGGCCGACACCGCCGGCCGCCCCCCACACCCCGAGCGACACCCCGCCCAGCGCCGAGGCCAATCCGATGGTGACCATGATCACCGACAGCGTCGATTCGCCGATCATGCGGCGCAGGATGACCCGCTCGATGGCCAGGCCGAGCACGATGCCGGTGCCGATCCCCACCAGCACGGCCAGCGGCCAGGGCAGCCCCCACGTGTGGTTGGCGTTGTACACCATGAAGGCCCCGACCACCAGGAATTGGCCCTGGGCGAAGTTGATGACCTCGGTGGCCTTGTAGATCAGCACGAACCCCAGCGCCGTGATGGCCAGGATGGCGCCGTTGGCCAGCCCGTTGATGGTGAGGGCGACGAACTGGTTGCTGTCGAAGCCGAGGATCATGCGTGGCTCCCGAACAGCGAGCGCTTCCCCGCCTGCTTGGGTGTGAAACCGTCCATGCTGACCACGGGCAGGATGATGTCGCGGGTGACGGACGTCCCGTCCTGGTAGGTGACCACGCTCTTGATCTCCGCTTCGGGAGCGCCATCGGCCAGGGCGTCGATGATCGGGGCGTAGCGCTCGAGGATGACCCGGCGCCGCACCTTGCGGGTGCGGGTGATCTCGTCGTCGTCGGGGTCGAACTGCTTGTGAAGCAGCACGAAGCGCCGCAGCCGGACGCTCTCCGGCAGGTCCTCGTTGGCCCGGGCCACCTCTTCCGAGAGCAGCTCCCGGACCTCGGCCTTGCCGGCCAGGTCGGTGTAGGTCGTGTAGCCGAGGCGGCGGTGCTCGGCCCACGCCCCCACCGTCGCCGGCTCGATGGTCAGGATGGCGGTGATGTCGGGCGACCCGTCCTGCCAGAAGACGACGGCCTCCTCGACATAGGGCGAGAACTTGAGCTTGTTCTCGATGAAGGCGGGGCTGAACCGGGTGCCGTCGGGCATCTCCATGACGTCCTTGGCCCGGTCGATCACCACCAGGTGGCCGTGCTCGTCGAGGTAGCCGGCGTCGCCGGTGTGGAGCCAGCCCTCGGCGTCGACGGTCTCGGCCGTGGCCGCCTCGTTGCCGTAGTAGCCGTGGAAGACCGCCTGGGAGCGGAGGAGGATCTCCCCGTTCTCGGCGATGCGGATCTCGGTGCCGGGGCAGGGCTTGCCCACGGTGGCGAACTTGATGTCGCCGTCGGTGTGCATGACGGCGATGCCGCAGATCTCGGTCTGGCCGTAGATCTGCTTGAGGTTGACGCCGATCGAGTGGAAGAAGCGGAACACGTCGGGGCCGAGCGGGGCGCCGCCGGTGTAGCAGCGGTCGATGCGGGTGAGACCGAGCTGGTCGCGCACCGGCCGCAGCGCCACCCAGTCGGCCAGCCGGTGCTGGAGCTTCAGCCCGGGGCCGATCTTCTCCCGCTTCAGCTTCCGCTCGGCGTACCGGTCCCCGACCGCCTGGCCCCAGGCGAACGCCTTGCGCTTGGCCCAGCCGGCCTCGCCGACCCGGACCATGATCGACGACAGCATGTCCTCCCAGATGCGGGGCGGGCTGAACATCAGGTTGGGCCCGAGCTCGCGCAGGTCGGCCCGCTGGGTGGCCGCCTCCTCGGCGAAGCTGAGCGTGAAACCGAGCTGCAGCCCGGTGGCCACGGCGATCATCTGCTCGCCGATCCAGGCCAGGGGCAGGAAGCTGAGGTAGCGGGCCCCGGCCCCGATGGGATCGACCTCGTTGAGCGAGCGGCCCATGGACAGCAGGTTGGCGTGCGACAGCATGGCCAGCTTGGGCCGGCCGGTGGTGCCCGACGTGGTGCAGATCACGGCCACGTCGGCGCCCCGGCCGGCGGCGATCTGCTCGTCGAGCCAGCCGGGGTGGGCCTCGCCCCAGTCCCGCCCGGCGGCCTCGACGTCGGTGAACTCGGCCAGGTACGGCACCTGGTAGAGCTCCAGGCCCCGGGTGTCGTAGTAGACGACGTGCTCGACCGCCGGCAGGCGGTCCTTGAGCTCGATGATCTTGTCGACCTGCTCCTGGTCCTCGGCCACCACCACCCGCACCCGGCCGTCGGTCAGGACATGGACGATCTCCTCCCCCACACTCGTCGGGTAGATGCCGACCGTGCAGGCTCCGAGCGACTGGGCGGCCAGCTCGCTGATGAGCCACTCCGGGCGGTTGTCACCGAGGACGGCCACCACCTCGCCGGGCTGCACGCCGAGAGAGGCCAGCCCGTGGGCGAAGTCGCCGACCCGGCTGTGGAGCTGGCGCCAGCTGAAGGGCTGCCAGATCCCGTAGCGCTTCTCCTGGAGGGCGACGCGGCTGTCGCCGTAGCGCCGGTCGAGTTCGGCCAGCAGCTTGGGGAAGGTGGTGGTGTCGTCGATCGGGAGCGGCTCGGTGGCCGCCGGGCGGAGGGATATCCGCGTCACGCGTGGGCCTCCTGGCCGAGGTAGGCGTCGCGGACCGCCTGGTCCCTGCCCACCTCGGCCGGGGTGCCGTCGGCGATGCACCGACCGAAGTCGAGGACGCTGACCCGGTCGGAGATGTCCATGATCACTCCCATGTCGTGCTCGATGAGCACGGTCGTCACCCCGGCCAGGTCGTTGACGTCGAGGACGAAGCGGGCCATGTCCTCCTTCTCCTCGCCGTTCATGCCGGCCATCGGCTCGTCGAGCAGCAGCAGGGCGGGCTGCATGCACAGCGCCCGGCCCATCTCGACCCGCTTCTGGAAGCCGTAGGCCAGCGCCCCGACCGGCTTGTTGCGCACCGACTGGATCTCGAGCAGGTCGATGACCTCCTCGACCAGCTCCCGCTCCCGGATCTCCTGGTGCTGGGCCGGCCCGTAGTAGAGGAACGACGTGGCCAGGCGGTGGCGCATGTGCACGTGCCGGCCGAGCATCAGGTTCTCGAGCACGGTCATGTGCCGGAACAGCTCGATGTTCTGGAACGTGCGGGCGATGCCGAGCCGGGCGATGCTCCCCGGCCTGGTCCGCACCAGGTTGCGGGTGCTCCCGTCGCCCCTGTGGCACACGATCTCGCCCACCTGGGGCCGGTAGAGACCGCTGATGCAGTTGAGCAGACTGGTCTTCCCCGCGCCGTTGGGGCCGATGATGGCGTGGATGTCGCCCTGGGAGACGTTGAACGAGACGCCGTCGAGCGCCCGCACGCCGCCGAAGCGGAGCGTGACGTCACGGATCTCGAGCTGCAGCGCTCCGGCCTGGAGCGTGCTGCCGTTCAGGTTGTGCCGGTAAGCCCGGGACACGACCACCCTCCCCCCACGGGAATCTAAAGCGCAGCTTATTCAAGAAACGGCGGGGTGCTGCGCCAACAGCCCCGACATCGTAGCCTTCCACTATGTGAAAGGTCATACCGGCAGTTGGAGACGGCTTCCCTGTTAACGTTGGGCCATGCAGGGGGAGGAGCAGCGGGGAACGCTGGGCACCGTCCGCAACGCCACGTTGCTCCTCTCACTCATGGCCGAGGGCCCGGCCTACAACCAGCTGACCGATCTGGCCGAGCGGTCGGGCATGTCGCTGCCGACCGTCCACCGCCTGCTCCGGTCGCTGGCCCTGGCCGGTCTCGTGGAGCAGGACCCCCGCTCGCTGCGCTACGGCCTCGGGTCCGAGATCGTCCGCCTGTCGGAGCGCTACCTCGACCGGCTCCCGACCCTGCGGGCCCTGTCGCCCTATCTCCGGGAGCTGCGCGACGCCACCAAGACCACGATCCTCGTCGCGCTGCTGGTGCGGACGTCGATCATCTACGTCGACCGGGTCGACGGCGACGAGGGGGCGGGGGTGTTTCGGGAATCCCACCGGGTGCACGGCGCCCTCGACACCGCCGCCGGGCGGCTGCTGTTGGCCCGGAGCGGCCCCGACGTCTGGGCCGAGGCGCTCGACGGCCGGCCCCGCCCGTCCAACAAGGACCGCCGCTCCTGGGCCGAGGCCCCCTTCCTCGTGCTCGGCGCCGACGGCGACCGGCATATGGCGGAGGTGGCCGTGCCGCTGACCGACGGCTCGGGCCGGACAGTGGCCGCCCTCTGCGCCCGGGGGGATCCCACCGCCTTCACCGACGACGTGCTGCGCAACGAGGTAGCGCCCAAGCTGGTCCGGGCGGCGCGCGCCGCCGGGCGGGCGATGGCCGATGCCTGAGCCGGGGGCGGCATGGGCTGAGGCGGCCGCCGAGCTGCTCTGGGCCCACCCGTTCGAGGAGGTGTACCGCCACGACCGGCCGGGCGGGCGCTGGTTCACCGGCGGGGCCCTCAACGTCGCCGCCAACTGCCTCGACCGGCACCTGCCGGCCCGGGCCGGCCAGGTCGCCATCCACTGGGAGGGCGAGACGGGCGACCGCCGCTCGATCACCTACGGCGCGCTGGCGGCCGAGGTCGCCACCTTCGCCGACGCCCTGCGGGGGCTCGGCGTGGGGCCCGGCGACCGGGTCGCCCTCCACCTCGGGTGGATCCCCGAGACCGTGGTGGCCATGCTGGCCTGCGCCCGGCTGGGTGCGGTGCACGGCGTCGTGCCGGCGTCGCTGCCGGCCGACGCCCTGGCCGACCGGCTCACCGATCTGCAGCCGAAGGTCCTCGTCACCCAGGACGGGGCCTTCCGCCACGGCCTCATCGTCCCGTCCAAGAGCCGGGCCGACGAGGCGCTGGCCGCCGCCGGTGGCGTCGAGGCCACCGTGGTCGTACGCCGCGTGGGGGTCGACGTCGCCTGGTACGAAGGGGACCGCTGGTACCACGACCTCGTGGCCGCTCCCCGGCCCGGCGCCCGCCGGGGCCCGGCGGCGGCCGGGGCTGCCGGCGAGCCGCTCCCCTTCCCCGCCGACCATCCGCTGCTGACCGTGCCGCTGGCCCACCGGCGGGGGCGCCCCACGTGGATCGTCCACGGCACCGGCGGCTACCTGGTGGCCGCCGCCACCGTCCACCGCCGGGCGCTCACCAGCGGGCCCGACGACGTGTTCTGGTGCGCGGCGGAGATCGCCTGGATCGGCGGCCAGAGCCACGGCGTCTACGGCCCTCTGGCCTGCGGGGCGACCACGGTCATGTCGGAGGGCACGCTCGACGTGCCGAGCCGGTCCCGGGCCTGGGAGATCATCGAGCGCTACGGCGTCAACGCCCTCGTGACCACGCCGTCGGTGGTGCGCAGCCTGCGGCAGTGGGTCGACACCCCGCCGGCCGGGGCCGATCTCCGCTCGCTGCGGCTGATCGTCACCCTCGGCGAACGGATCGACGCCGAGACCCGCAACTGGCTCGCCGTCGAGGTGGGCGGCGGGCGGGCGCTGGTGGCCGACGCCTGGGGGCAGACGGAGCTGGCCGGGCTGGTGTCGGTGACGCCGCCGCCGTCTCCCTCGGGGGCGGCGGTGCCCGACCCCGGGCTCGAGGTGGTCGACGGCGACGGCCGGCCGGTCGGGCCCGGTGGTGTCGGCGAGCTCGTCCTCCTCCATCCCTGGCCGGGCACATTCATCGAGGTGGAGGGCGGCCCGGAGCCGGGGAACGCCTGGTGGGGCCCCTACCCGGGGGCCTACGCCACCGGCGACGACGCCCGCCGGGAGGCCGACGGCCACCTCACGGTGCTGGGCCGGCGCGACCCGGTGGTCAGCATCTCCGGCCAGCAGGTGTCGCTGACCGAGGTGGGCCGGATTTTGGAGGAGCACCCCCTGCTGGTGGCGGTCGACGTGGTGGCCGTCCCCGACGAGCGGCGGGGCCAGGCCCTGTGCGCCTGCGTCGTCCTCGATGGAAAGGCGGAGGCCGGCGACGACCTGGCCCGGGAGCTGCGGGGGTACGTGGCCGACGCCCTCGGCGGGCTCGCCCGGCCCCGCACGGTGGCGTTCGTCGAGCAGTTCCCTCCCGACCTGCCCGGCGAGGCCCGGCGCCGGGCGCTGCGGCTCCTCTGTACGGCCAACCCCACCGACTGGATCACGATCAGCGCCGCCCAGCTCGCCGCCGCCGCCACGGCCACGGACTGACAGGCCGGACATTTGGGCTCAAGGGCCCACCCCCCGGCGACGATATAGTGCTCGGCAGTTTCGTTCCGGGGTAGCTCAGTGGCAGAGCGGGCGCCTGTTAAGCGCTTGGTCGGGAGTTCGAATCTCCCCCCCGGAGCAACGAGATGCGCAGGCCGGCGACGAGTGTTGCCGGCCTGTTGCGCGTCCTCATCCCACCCTCAAACCCCCCCGGGCCCGGGCAGATTGTCCGACCAGGGGGACTCTGAAAGACTTGAGGAAACTGCGCGAGTCTTGAGGGCCCCGGTTCTCAGCGTGCAGCCCAGTGGTTGGGGAGGAAAACCGCTCGTGGGCCACCGTCGCACCAAGTTCTTCACCCTCCTGTCGGCGTTCCTGCTGCTCGGGAACGCCTGGCATCTGACCGGGGCCGGGGCGGCGCCCGTCGACCGGGACCACGACGGCATCTACGACGCCGTTGAGGGCACGGTCGACACCGACGGCGACGGCGTTGCCGACTTCCTCGACACCGACAGCGACAACGACGGCCTGCCCGACGCCGTCGAGGGGGTCGTCGACCCCGACGCCGACGGCCTGCCGGCCTACCGGGACCTCGACAGCGACGGCGACATCATCGGCGACCGGGCCGAGGCCGGCCCCGACCCGGCCCACCCCGTCGACAGCGACCGCGACGGCGTGGCCGACTTCCTCGACTTCGACGCCGACGGGGACGGGATCGCCGACAAGCTCGAGGCCCGCGGCCCCGACGACACCGACCTCGACAACGACGGCGTGCCCGACGACATCGACCCGTCGGTGGTGGCCACGCTGCCGCCGACCGACACCGACAAGGACGGCATCCCCGACTACCGCGACACCGACAGCGACGGCGACACCATCTCCGACAAGTTGGAGGGCACGGTCCTCAGCGACGTCCACGGCCTGCCCAACTTCCGGGACCTCGACAGCGACGGGGACCTCATCCCCGACCGGGTCGAGGCCGGGCCCGACCCGGCCCGGCCGGTCGACACCGACGGCGGCGGCCTGCCCAACTTCCGGGACACCGACAGCGACGGCGACCTCATCCCCGACCAGATCGAGTCCGGGCCGGACCCCGAGCACCCGGTCGACAGCGACCACGACGGGCTGGCCGACTACATCGACCTCGACAGCGACGGCGACGGCATCCCCGACACGGTCGAGGGGTCGGAGGACTTCGACGGCGACAAGATCCCCAACTATCTCGACACCGACAGCGACGGCGACGGGGTGTCCGACAAGCAGCAGGGCGCCGACGATCCCGACAACGACGGGATCCCGAGCCTGGTCGACCCTGACGACGACGGCGACCTCATCCCCGACGTCATCGAGGGCAGCGCCGACATCGACCACGACGGTGTCGCCAACTCCGACGACCCGGACAGCGACGGCGACGGCCTGCCCGACGCCGCCGAGGGCCTGTTCGACGTCGACGGCGACGGCAAGGCCAACTTCGTCGACACCGACAGCGACAACGACGGCATCCCCGACCGGGTCGAGGGCCGGGGCGACGACGACGGCGACACCAACCGCAACTGCTACGACCCCGACAGCGACGACGACGGCGTCCCCGACGCGGTGGAGGGGGTGCCCAACGCCGACGCCGACGCCGACGGGGACGGGGCGCCCGACCGCATCGACGTCGACGCCGACGGCGACAAGATCCACGACAACGTCGAGGGCGTGGTCGACACCAACAAGGACGGCATCCCCGACCGGGTGTCGGTCGACAGCGACGGCGACGGGATCCCCGACCGGCTCGAGGGGACGTTCGACACCGACAAGGACAAGATCCCCGACTTCCGGGACGCCGACAGCGATGGCGACAACATCGCCGACGCCGTCGAGGGGGCGCTCGACACCGACGGGGACCGGATCCTCAACTTCCGCGACACCGACAGCGACGGCGACGGCAAGCCCGACGCCGAGGAGGGGACGGGCGACGCCGACGGCGACGGAGTCCCCAACTACCTCGACCCGAACTAGGTGCGGCCTCAGATCCCCAGCGGCGGGCTTTCCAACGCACTCGCCGCCGGGGAAAGGATCACCCGACGGCGGGGAACTGCACGAAGCCCGGTTGGGGCATGCCGTTGGCCTCGGTGAAGTCGCCGCCGACGTAGAGGCTGTGGGCGCCGATCAGGGCCACGTAAGGGCCCTGCGGCGTGTTGAGCTGGGCGGTGAAGCCGATGTCTTGGGCGCCGCCGGCCGGTTCGAAGACCGAGATGTGCCGGTTGGGGACGTCCCCCGGCTTGCCACCGACGCAGACGCTGGCGCTGGCGTGGCAGACGGTGTTGTTGCCGAGCACGTAGTCGTAGTGGCCGACGAGATACACCCGCTCGGTGGTGGCCACCACGTCGGTGGCGTCGCCGTCGGTCCGGTGCGTCCACAGCGGCGCCGCGCTTTTGGAGTCGGACTGGCTGGACTGGCGGTGGTGGCGGCCCGAGCCCGAGCCGGAGTCGGATGGGGCCGGCGCCGGCGCGCCGTCCTCGATGCGGAAGGCCTGCAGGGTGCCGCCGGCACCGCCGGTGGAGGCGAAGAAGGTGCGGCTGTCACCCGGCCAGGTGCTCACGCCGTAGACCGGCCGGTCCATGGCCGGCTGCCAGGGCGTCAACTGGCCCGTGACACCGTCGAGGACGACCAGGCCGCTGCGCCCGCCGAAGTCGAGGAAGTCGCCGCCGGCCACCACATAGCGGCCGTCCGCCGTCACTTTCAGGTCGCGCACCGCGCCGTTGTTGGAACCGGGGGTGGGTGTACCGGTGTGGCCCTGGAAGTAGCCGCCGTTGTTGACGGGCGGGACGAAGCCGTCCCGCAACGCGCCCGTGGTGGCGTCGAGGGCGGCAACCTGGGTGCGGGTCGAGGAGCCGATCGCCTCGAAGTCACCTCCGATGTAGAGCGTGCTGCCCGACAGGGCGATGGCCTTCACCGCGCCGTCGGGGGCCGGGGGCCGGAAGGTGGCGTCGAGCTGCCCGGTGGCGAGGTCGATGGCGGCGATGCGGGTGGCGGCGACACCGGCGATCTGGGTGAAGCGCCCGCCCACGTAAAGGCGGCGCTGGTCGGGCGACACGGCCAGGGCCAGCACGGCGTCGTCGGGGTGGACGTCCCAGTCGAGGAGGTTGCCGGTGGTGGTGTCGAGGGCGGCCAGGTAGGGCCTCGCCGTCACCGGGGCCGCGGCGGCATCCTTGCGGGTGGCCTCGGGGGGGACCATGCCGGCGAACTCGCCGCCGACGAAGACCCGGTTCCCGGCCTCGGCCAGGGCGAGGGCCAGCCCCGCCTTGTCCTTCTCCACCAGGGAGGGGCTGGTGCCCCAGGTCGGTCGGGCCGCCGAGGAGAAGAACTGCGGCGCCGGGCCGCTCGGGGCCGGGTCCAGCGAGCTCACCACCGTGCGGGTGAGCGGAGCGGCGCCGAGCCCGGCGGCCATGCCGACCACCGGGGCCCGGACCGAGGTCGGGGCGCCGAGGGCGGCGGCGTCGCCGAAGTTGAAGACCCGGCCCCCGGCCGTCACCTGCCAGTAGCCGGCCCCCGACCGGGTGGGGACGACGGCGACGACGCCCCGAGCGGGGTCGGGCGTGGCCAGCTTGTCCCGGGCCGTGCCGAAGAACCGGGCGTCGCCGAAGGCGAACAGGCCCCCGTCGGAGGCGGAGAGCCAGTAACCGTGGCCGCCGGGGGTGGACGCCATCCCGGTGATGGGCCGGACCAGCTTGAGGCTGCCCGTCGAGCCGGCGAAAGCGGCGTCGCCGAAGGAGAAGATCCCGCCGTCCGACGCCACCAGCCAGTAGCCCCGCCCGCTCGGGGTGGCGGTCATCCCGACGATCGGCTTGTTGAGCCGCATGGCCCCGGTCGAGCCCTTGAAGGCCGCGTCACCGAAGGAGAAGATCCCGCCGTCCGACGCCACCAGCCAGTAGCCGCCGCCGGACGGCGTCGGCGCCATCCCCACGATCGGCTGGTTGAGCCGCATTGCCCCGGTCGAGCCCCTGAAAGCCGCGTCACCGAAGGAGAAGATCCCGCCGTCCGACGCCACCAGCCAGTAGCCGGCCCCGGACGGGGTCGGCGCCATCCCCACGATGGCCTTGTTGAGCCGCATGGCTCCGGTCGAGCCCTCGAAGGCCGCCGAGCCGTAGGCGAAGATGCCGCCGTCGCTGCCGACGACCCAGTAGCCAGGCGATTGGGGGGCCGCCGCGGCACGGGCCGGCGGAGGCGACCCGGGCCCGGTACCGGCCGCCGGGGAGGACGGCGGCCCGCCGCCCGGCTACTGGCTCGTCGGCGCCGACGGCGGCGTCGACGCCGTCGGCGGCGCGA
>DASYFF010000150.1:0-7035 GCA_036498605.1 Acidimicrobiia bacterium
GACGTCGCGGCGTCCGGTGGCCGGGGAGCAGCTGGTTATCCGGGTCGGGCTCAACGCGGGCGAGGCGCTGCGGGACGAGGCCGACTACTTCGGCACGCCCGTCGTGGTGGCCCGCCGCCTGTGCGACCGGGCCGATGGGGGCCAGATCCTCTGCTCCGAGCTGGTGGCGGGGCTGCTGGCGGGCCGGGCCGGCTTCGAGTTCGAACCGCTCGGGCCGCTGGAACTGAAGGGGGTGCCGCACCCTGTCGCCACCCTCGAGGTCCACTACGCCGCGGACGGCCTGCCCAGCCTGTTGCCCCGGCTGCCGTTCGTCGGGCGCGACGGCCCGCAGGCCCGGCTTCTGGCGCTCATCTCCGAAGCCGGCGCCGGTCGGGGCGGGCTCGCCTTCGTGGTGGGGGAACCCGGCATCGGTAAGACCCGTCTCGTCGAGGAGCTGGCCGAGCACGGCCGGCGGGACGGGTTCACCGTCGTCTGGGGGCACTGCCTCGACGGCGACTGGTCGCCGCCCTACGCCCCCTTCGCCGAAGCGCTGGAGGCGGCAACGGCGCTGGGCGAGCCCGACGAGCTCGCCATCGACCTGGGAACGGGGGGATCAGCGTTGGCCCAGCTCCTGCCCGGCCTCCGGGAGCGCCTTGCCGACCTGCCCGTCGCCATCCCGGTCCAACCCGACGAGGAGCGGTTCCGCCTCCACGACGCCATGGCCCAGTTCCTGATCGCCCGTTCCCGGCGGGCGCCGCTGCTGGTCTGCGTCGACGACCTGCACTGGGCCGACCACTCGACCGTGGCCATGCTGCGCCACGTCGTGCGGTTCGCCCCGGCCAACCGGCTGCTGGTGGTGGGCACGTACCGCGACGGCGAGGTCGGCCCTGGCCACCCGCTCCACGACGCACTGGGCGACCTCCGCCGCGAGGTCGAGTTCGAGCGCCTCCGGCTGGAGGGCCTGGAGGCCAAAGCGGTGGCCGAACTGCTCGAGGCCATGCCGGAACACGACGTGCTGCGGTCGGTGGCCGCCGCCATCGCCAGCGAGACCGACGGCAACCCGTTCTTCATCAAGGAGCTGCTGCGCCACCTCGTCGAGGAGGGGCGGCTCGTCCAGGGTGGCGACGGGGGCTGGACACCTGACCGGCCTGTGGCCGAGCTGGGCATTCCCGACGGCGTGCGGGAGGTCATCGACCGCCGCCTGGCCCGGTTGTCGGGCGAGGCCAACAAGCTGCTGTCGGCGGCGTCGGTCTTCGAGGCCGAGATCCGCCTCGGCGTCGTGGCCGCCGTGGCCGCCCTCGACGAGGACACCGCCCTCGACGCCCTCGACGAGGCGCTCGACGCCCAGCTGGTCGAACCGGCCGGTGGCGTCGACGTCTACGCCTTCACCCACGCTCTCATCCGGCACACGCTGGCCGGGGCGTTGAGCCCGTCCCGGCGGGCCCGGCTGCACCTCCGGGCGGCTGAAGCACTGCTGGCGGAGTCGGGGTCCGGGCAGTCCCCGGCCCGGGCCGGGGAGATCGCCTCGCAGTTCCACCGGGCGGCCGGCCTGGCCGGCGCCGACCGGGGAGTCGAGCCTGCCCTGGCCGCCGCCGACCACGCCGGCGCCAACGGCGCTACCGACGACGCCGCCCGGTTCCTCAGGGTGGCGCTCGACCTCCTGCCCGCCGCCGACGGGCGCCGGTCCCGGCTGCTGGCCCGGCTGGCGCTGGCCCTGGCCTGGGCATTGCGCTTCGACGAAGCCGTCATGGTGGCCGAGGAGGCCGCGGCGGCCATCGCGGCCGCCGAAGGGCCCGACGCCGCCGTCGGCTTCCTGGCCGACGCCACCTTCACCTGCGGTCAGGCCGGGGGACAGGCGCAGGCCTGGGCGCTGGCCACCCGGGGCCTCGGCTACCACACGACCCGGCGCGACGTCGCCTGGGCGTTGCTCGTCTCGTTCGACGACGAGCGCCGGGCCGCCGCCGACGACGAGCTGCCCGGCGTCCCGTTGGAGACCCCCGACCGGCTCGAGTCGGCCCGGATCCTGCGGGCGGCCAACATCGACCCGCTGGCCCCGGCGGCGCTGGAAGCGCCGTCGCGGTGCCGGGCCGAGCTGCTCGACTCCGGGAATCTGGCGCTGCAGATCATGAACAACGGTCGGTTCACCGAAGCGCTGGTCGGCCTCCGGAAGGAAGCCGAGACGGCACTGCGGCGGGGGCAGCTCTTCCGGGCGTCCCGGTGCCTGGCCTTCGGGGCCATCTGCAGCGCGGTCCTCGGCTTTCCGGACGAGGGCCGCCGGGCGCTGGCCGAGGCCCGGGTGCTGGCCGACCGGATCGGCCGGCCCAACGCAGTGGAGCTCTACGGGAAGGAAAACCTCGCGGTCTTCTGGGACGAGGGGGTGGACGAGATCACTTCGGTGGTGGGCGGCCTGCTGGCCGCCGATCCGCCACCGCTGCGCTGGGCCCGCGGCTTCTTCCACGCCTGGGTGGCCCGGCTGGCCGCCTATCGGGGCGACACCGATGAGGCCCTCGAGCAACTCGGCCGGCTCGTGGCCTGGATCGAACGGGCCCCGGCCTGGGCCAGCGGGCTGTCATGCATGGCCAACCACGGCGTCGAGGTCCTCTGGGTCCTGGGGCGGACGGAGCACCTCGACCGGCTCGAGGCGGTCATCCGTCACAAGCTGGTCGAACCGGACTGGCGGGGGCCGGGCGTCGACGCCCGTCTCTCGATGGCCCGGCTCTGCATCCTGACCGCGCGGCACAGCGAGGCACCGGCCTGGTTCGCCTCGGCCCGTCAGGTGCTGGGCGAGCAGGGGGCGCGGCCGCTGCTGGCCATCGTCGACCTCGACGAGGCGCGGCTCCATGTCCTGGCCGAGGGCCCGGCCGAGCGGGAGCGGGCCCGTCCGCTGCTCGATTCCGCCCGGGCCGAGTTCGAGGCTCTCGGCATGACGGGTTGGCTGGGACGGGCCGAGGAGGTCCGCTCGCTCCTCGATTGAAAGAAACGCCGCTGGCCCCGGAAGCCGAAGCTTCCGGGGCCAGCCGAGTGGACCTGCTGCTTTACCAGTTAATTGGCGTCGCAGTACCCGCTCTGGGCGTCGTAGGCGTCGCAGACGGGGACCCCGTACCAGAAGCCGTGCCGGGCGTAGAAGTCGTCGCAGTCGGCGTTGCGGCGGTAGGAGTCGCTCCCCCAACGGCGGCCGTTGGGCCCGTAGTAGTAGCCGTCCCGGTAGCCGTTGCACCGGTAGCCGTAACTCACGTAGTAGTCGTCACCGAAGACGTCGGTGAGGTACGGCAGGTAGTAGCCGTGGTCGGCCCCGATCCCCGGCGGCGCGAAGTAGAACGTCGGCGGGGTGTTGAAGCCGGTGAACATCAGCCGTCCGTACTCGTAGGTGCCGGGACCGACGTAGCCGTTCCCCCATGAGGCGGGCGGCGGCGGAGGCACGTAGCCGGGACCGATCAGACCGACGTAGCCGACCCCGTAGGGTGCGCCCCACCAGTCGCCGTCGTACCAGTCCTTGGTCGACCCGTCGTAGTGCTTCTGCCCGTTCCACGAGTTGTCGTGCCGCACCTTGGCCGAGTTGTCGGCGTGGGGATTGGCCTGAGCGATACCCGGGATCGTGAAGAGCAGCCCACCGCCCAGAACCGCGGTGAGCAGGATGCGCTTGAACAAAATGTCGCCCCTTTCCTGTTGGCACCGTCCGCCGCGTAGAGCGACGGAGTGGGAGGCGGGGCCCTGTCCGCTTCCCCAGCTTGATCCTGCGGAACTACTTGATGCCTACATAACGTAAGGAAAGGTGGCACTCAGTGCAATTCGGCCCATTAGGACAGTTCTCAGGAACGCGGGTGGGCGGCGGGGCTGATCGCCCGCCGCCCACTCGAACCCCGGTTGGGTCGCTGTGTCAGCAGTACCCCGTCCGGTAGTCGTACTCGTCGCAGGTGTCGTACCCGTAGGGGTAGGAGCCGCGCCGGTAGCCGTGCCGGTAGTACCAGTCGTCGCAGTACCGGGAGCTGTAGCCGCCGTCGTAGTAGTAGCGGTACCCGCCCCGGTAGTAGCACCGGCTGTAATACGGGCGGTTGTAGTTGTAGTAGTAGTAGTCGTCGTTGTAGTCGTACCGGTAGTAGTGGTGCCGGTACCCGTGATTGTCGTTCCAGTCGCGGTAGCCGTGGCCGCGGTAGTCGTCCCGGTCGCCACCGCGATGCCAGTTGTCCCGGTCGTGGTCGCCGCCCCTGTGCCAGTTGTTCTCGTGGCGCTCGTGACGATCGCGGTCGTGACCGTTCCCATGGGGGTTCGCCATCGCCGCCGGGCCGCTGAAGATCAGCGCGCCGCCCAGCACGGCGGTGACGAGAATGCGCTTGAACATGTCGTCCTTTCCCCTAGCCCTCAAGTGAAAAGGACCGCGTCTCCCCCAGCGAAGACGTCGCGACACGCCAAGCGGGCGAGTGGGAGGCGCGGGGCCCTTTCCGTTCCTCCAAATAGCCAATCTGAACTGCGGCACCTACTCCGTAACGCGGGCCTAACCTAGTCAAACCTGACACTCAGTGCAAACAGCCTCTGAGGGACGACTCAGACTTTTCTCAGGAGAAACCCAGGATCGCTCGAAGTGAGTGGGCGCAAACTCAGGGCCCCGCGCCGCCCGGTTACAGACTGGTGACCGTCGGCGTGTCGTGGGCCAGCTTGGCCCGCAGCTGGTCGATCAGACCCTGGTCGTAGGGGCCGGGGGACCAGTTCTGCTTCTCCAGCTCCAGCGGGAGCGGGCGGGGCGACGTCATGTCGTCGGTGGCCGGGTCGTAGCCGTCCCGCCACATGTGCGGCGTGGCCGGCGGGCCCTCGATCGGGTAGGGCAGTTGCTTGATGAGCTGGATCCCGTCCCAGAACGTCCAGTCCCGCTCGACCTTGCCGTCGGCGTCGAAGACCTGGACGGTGATCCCGTCGATGAAGGGCTGGGCGCCGCCGGTCGGCATGCCGAGGAACACGTCGCCCAGGAAGTTGGCCTGCCACACCCAGTTGAAGACCCCGAGCCGCTCGCCGCCGAGGTAGTCGGTGGCGACGAACTTGTGGGTGCCGAAGAGATCCCGCATCGACCACAGCGGGAAGAGGCGCATCATGCGCTCGTGGCCCACGACGTGCTGGTCGAGGATCGGGTCCTCGAAGATGCCGTCGGGGGTGTAGAAGTCGCGGGTGGCCTCGCCGCTGGTGAAGAAGGCGTCGAGCCAGGGCTGGGCCCTGGTGTCGATGAGGTCCATCCGGGCCACGCGCTCGGCGCCCTTGGGAACGACGCGGAGCTGGTCGACCAGCGACTGTGTGTAGGGGCCGGGCGACCATTCCAGCTGGGCCAGGGCCGGCGGGATGGGCCGGGGGGCCTGCATGTCGTCGGTTTCCTGGGACCAGCCGTCCCGCCACAGGTGGGGGGTGGCCGGCGCCGCCTTGATGGGGTAGGGGAGCTGCTTGATGCACTGGATGGCGTCCCAGTACGTCCAGTCCCGGGTGATCTTCCCGTTCCCGTCGTAGCACTGCACGGTCATGCCCTCGATGTAGGGCGTGACGCCGTTGGTCGGCATGCCGAGGAAGTTGTCGATGAAGTTGGCCTGCCAGACCCAGTGGAACACGCCGAGCTTGTCGTCGCCGAGGTAGTCGGTGGCGATGAACTTGTGGGTGCCAAAGACGTCGCGCATGGACCAGAGGGGGAACAGACGCATCATCTGCTCGTGGCCCTCGACGTGCTGGTCGAGGATGGGGTCGGTGAAGAGGCCTTCGGGAGCGTAGAAGTCCCGGGTGGCCTCGCCGCTGGTGAAGAAGGCGTCCAACCACGCCTGCGCGTAATCGATGTTCACGTCCACTCCTCCCAATAAGGGGGTCGCTGTGGGGTAAGTTTGTGCAGCTTAACTTACCTGACCCTCCGAGGGAAGTGGTCGGAGGTCGATCGTCAGCGTCAGGACCCCGTCCTCCAGGGCGGCGGTGGCGTCGCCGATCATGGCGAAGTCCATGAAGTCGACCTGGGCCCGCTCCAGAAAGCGCTTCTTGTCGGGGCCGGCAACGGGGGGCAGGGGCCGGTTGCGCACCGCCTGGGCCCGCTCCCGGAACCGCTCGATCAACGCCTGGGGATCGAACTCCTCCGCCACAACGACGAAAGTACACTCCCGCCGAGATGGGACCGTCGCCGCCTCCGCCCACGGACGGCATCCTCACGATCCCGAACCTGGTCACCCTGATCCGGCTGGCCTGCGTGCCGGTCTTCTGCTGGCTGCTCTTCGGCCGGGACGACCGCACCGCCGCCGCCTGGCTGCTGGCCGTCCTCGGCTGCACCGACTGGGTCGACGGTTACCTCGCCCGCCATCTTGGGCAGGTGAGTGAGTTGGGCAAGGTGCTCGACCCGACCGCCGACCGGATCCTGCTCGGCACGGTGGTGATCTCGCTGCTGATCGACGGAAGCGTGCCCCCGGTGGTGGCGTGGGGCGTGCTCGTCCGGGAGGTTCTGATTTCGGGTGCCGTGCTCGCCCTGGCGGCGGCGGGCGCCCGGCGCATCGACGTGCAGTGGGCCGGCAAGGCCGGGACCCTGGCCCTCATGGTGGCCTTCCCCCTGTTCATGATGGGAACCCCCGGGCCGTGGGGCCGGCCGGCGCTGGTCATCGCCTGGGGCTTCGCCGGTCCGGGGCTGGTCCTGGCCTGGTACGCCGCCGCCACCTATGTGCCCATGGGCCGCCGGGCGCTGGCCGAGGGGCGGGCGGCGAGGATGGCCCAGTGAGGCCGGCCCGGTGAGGGCGGCACGGTGAAGGCCGTCGTCATGGCCGGCGGCGAGGGCACCCGGCTGCGACCACTGACGTCGAACCAGCCCAAGCCGATGATGCCGATGGCCAACCGGCCGCTGATGGAGCACGTCGTGCGGCGCCTGGCCTTCCACGGCTTCGACGACATCGTGGTCACCGTGGCCTTCCTGGCCAGCCACATCCGCAACTACTTCGGCGACGGCTCGGAGCTCGGCGTGGCCATGCACTACGCCACCGAGGAGACGCCGCTCGGCACGGCCGGCTCCGTCCGCAACGCCGCCGCCGAGCTCGACGACACGTTCATGGTCATCTC
>DASYFF010000151.1:0-1786 GCA_036498605.1 Acidimicrobiia bacterium
ACGACCTCGATGGCCGCAAGGGCCACGGCCTCGTCGAGCAGGGGATCCTCCGCCGGCTCTTCTAGGCCGCAGGGACACGAGGAGAACGCTAGCCGACGGCCGGATCGTCCACATCGACGTCTACTACAAGGACACCAGGAGCTTCGTCGACACCCTCGTCTGACTCCTCGACGGTGAAGACCCTCGCCAGGAGCGACAGGCCGGCGAGCGCCAGGCCGATCGAGACCACACCCGCCGGGTAGGTGAGCGGGAACCCGGCGTCAGTGTTGAGCGCGGCGAAGACGGGCCAGCCGGTGAAGAGCTCCCAGCCGATGAAGCACGACACCATCAGGAACGGAACGGCCAGCAGGCGGAGGCCCCGGAACCAGTCGCGGCACCCGGCCAGGATGGCGCCGGCGAGGATCCCGCCGAGGTTGGTGAAGGCCCAGTAGAGCGGGAACCCGGTCAGGTTGAACGGCTGCGACCCGTAGTAGTCGTACAGCCCGAGCCGGGTGGCCGGGATCTCGATCGCCAGGTTGACGGTGATCAGGGCGGCGATGAGCTTCCAGAAGCGTGTCCGGGCCGGTCGGGAGACGAACAGGCGGGAGAAGGCGTACCCCTCGAGCCCGATGAGGATGGCGTAGGCGAACGCGCCCCAGAGATGCTGGCCCCGCCCCAGGATCGTGAAGAGGATGACAGGGTGGCCCTGCTCCCGGAAGTAGATCTGGCCGAGGACGTCGCAGAACGGCTCCGTCAGCAGGCCGAGCGCCCCGCCGATCAGGCACAGGAGAAACAGCGGGCTGCCCGTCCGCATCCAGGACCGGAGTGCCAGGCCGATCAGCCCGGCGCAGGTAAGGCCAGTGGCGACGAGCACGAAGGCGTGGCCGGCCGACGAGACCTGCAGGTGCAGGGGCGGCTCGGCGATGGCCGTCAAGAGCATGTCGTTTCTCCTAGGAGGTGGCGCGCCGGAGGGAACCGTCGTCGTCGCGGGAGGCGAGGAGGCCGCTGCGATACCAACCGCCCGCTCCCCCGCAGCCGACGGCGAGGGCCGGGTCCCCGGGCGGGAAGCACAACTCGCCGACCTGACCGGTCGCGGCCCGGTCGCCTCGCTCGGTCAGGACCTCGACGGTCCGCCCCGGGAGGGGGAAGCCGAGCGTGTCGGAGCGGCCGTCGCCGTCGGCGGTGGCGGCGAACACATGGGTTTCCGGCGTGGCGGCGGCGGCCACGACGTCGAGCCCGAAGTGGCGCCTCAGCTCAGCCTGGAGGGGTTCCGGGAGGCCCTCACCGAGGCACACGGCCAGACGGAGCGAGCCGAGGTCGAAGGCGCCGGGTCTCGCCGCCCCCAGGCTCTGGTAGAGCCGCGGCGTCCCGACGAGGATCGTGGCGGCGTGGCGCTCCACGGCGGAGAGGATGGCCCCCGCGTCGTCGGACCCCTGGTGGACGAGGGCCCGGGCCCCCGCCGACAGCGGCAGGCCCAGCGCAAAATCGAAGGCGAACGGGGCGCTCAGCTCCTCGGGCACCAGACAGGTGTCCTCGGGTGTGAGCCGGAGCAGGCCGTAGCGGATCGGGTCACCGGCGGCGATCACGACCCGATGGGCGTAGGCCACAAAGCGGGGCTCTCGCCGGGCGTCCAGCACGCAGGTGACGTAGGCGGTGTCGCCGGCCGCGGTGGCCGACGGAACCGCCGGGTGGGGACCGGCGACCAGGTCGCTGAGGGCCAGGTCGACGGTTCGGAACCCGGCCGCCCGCCGTTCGGACAGCTCCGGGGTCACGAGCACGCCCCGCGCCCCGGTCTGGCGGACGACGG
>DASYFF010000152.1:0-3119 GCA_036498605.1 Acidimicrobiia bacterium
GACTTCGGCCGGCTCATCGCCGAAGGCACTCCGGCCGAGGTGCAGCGGGATCCTGCCGTCCAGGCGGCGTACCTCGGTGCAGGCGACGAGGCCACGGGCGAGCTCGACGACGTCGAGGAGGAGGTGGGAGCCAGATGACGGCCCCCGCCCTCGAGCTGCGCGATATCCGAGCCGCCTACGGCCGCATCGAGGTCGTGCACGGCGTGGACGTCGTGGTCCCTCGCTCGTCGGTGTTCGCCCTCCTCGGGCCCAACGGCGCAGGCAAGACCACCCTCCTCAAGGTGGCGGGCTGCCAGATGGAGCCCACCGCGGGCTGCGTGCACATCGCCGGGGTGCACGTGAACGGGGCGTCGCCGGAGGCCCTCGCCCGCCATGGCGTGTGCACCATCCCCGAGGGCCGCGGCGTGTTCGCCAACCTCACCGTGACCGAGAACCTGCGGATGATGACGTTCCGCAACGACCTGCGGCCCAAGGACGTCGAGGAGCGGGCCTTCTCACGCTTTCCCCGCCTCGGGGAACGCCGTCACCAGCTGGCAGGCACGCTGTCGGGAGGTGAGCAGCAGATGCTGGCCATGGCCCGGGCGGTCACGACCGACCCCGCACTCCTGCTGCTGGACGAGATCTCGATGGGCCTGGCGCCGCGCATCGTGGCCGAGCTGTACGACCTGGTCGGTCAGCTGGCGGCCGACGGGATCGCCATCCTGCTGGTCGAGCAGTTCGCCCGTACCGCCATGGCGGTGGCCGACTTCGCCGCCGTGATGGCCCAGGGGCGGATCACCCGTGTCGGGGAGCCGGCGGATGTGACCGACGCCGTCTCCGGCGCCTACTTCGGGGAGGTGGCATGAGGAGAGGCGGCATGAGCGGCGTGAGCGTGAAGGGGGCCCTCAGACGGCGGCGGGGGCGGTCGATGCTCGCAGCCGGTCTCGTCCTCGTCGCCACCGGCGGGGTGGGCCTGGCCACCACGCTCACGGCCCACGCCGACCAGTCGGGAACGTCCGCGTTCGGCGGGTACTCGATCACGGCCACGGCGCCGGGTGTCGAGGTCACCGAGGACGAGCCCAGCGCCCAGGCCCATCCGGAGGCCCAGGGGGCGGTCCCCGAGACCTCGTCGCTCCTGTCGTCGGGGCCGGTGGGCTACGCCTTGTCCACCGTGGCCTGGCCCGGCGCCACCGGTGCCAACGGAGGCCAGCTCGTGTCGCTGCTGTTCCCCGGTCCCGCGGGCGCCGTGGTCCCGGTGCCCGACGCCGTGACGGGGCTGGTCAAGGGCGAGGCCTCGCTCCTCGACTATCCGATCCGGGCCGAGGCCCGCACAGGCACGAGCCCCGACGCCAGCTACAACCAGGTGCCGGCGGCCGATCTCACGGCCCACGCCGACGCCAACCGGGTCGAGGGTCTGGCCCAGCTGAAGGGGGCGGACCAGCCCGGCGGAGCCACCTACGGCACCATGCGCTCCGACAGCGCCAGCACGCTGACCAACAACCAGGCCAAGGCCGTCGCCAGCAGCACGGTCGACAACATCGTTCTGGCCGGCGGGGCGGTGAAGATCGCCTCGGTCTCCAGCACGGCCCAGGCCGTCAGCGACGGCAGCAAGTCGACGACGAGCGGCGGCACGACGGTGGCGGACATGACCATCGGCGGCCAGCGGGCCTACTTCGACCAGACCGGCGTGCACGCCGGCGCGGCCGGCCAGCCGGCCAACGCGGCGGCCGACCAGATCCTCAACCAGGCGCTCGCCGGCTTCGGCATGAAGACCTTCGTCGGCGCGCCCCAGAGCCAGACAGGTGGGGCCACCGCGAGCTACACGGCGGGCTCGCTGGTGTTCACCTGGATCCCACCCAGCAATCCCAACCAGAACGTCTTCACCGTGACCCTCGGGGGCGCTCGGGTAGCGGTCAATGCCACGCCGACCTTCCAGAGCGGCGCCACGACCGACGCCGGCACGGCAGGGACCGACACCGGCGCAGGGACCGGAGCGGCGGCGGCGACAGGCAGCGACACCGGCGGAGCGGGCTCGTCGGACCTGGCCGGCTCCACCCCGCTCGCCGGCGCCGCGCCCGCGGCGGGCCCATCGGGCGGCAACGGCGGACAGACCCAGCCGACCGGGACCGTCGGCACCTCGCCGGTGGCGTTCTTCGGGGGCATCGGCAGCGCGTGGATCGTGCTGACCGTGGCCGGCGCGGCCTTGGTTGCACTGGGCGCGCGGCGCCTCGCTGACGACCTTCTCACCGGGCGCACCGCGACCAGCTGCCCTCTCGACGACTAGCAGGAGCCAGCCATGGCGACGACCATTCCTTCACCCTCGGCCCATCAGAGTGGGCGCGGCGCCCCCGAGCCCCGGACACCGGGCCCCGACCCCGCTCCATCCGGCCCTGCTGACCGGATCGACGGCCAGCAGGCCCGCCTGGCCGACAGCCTGGCCCGGCTGCGCCGGCGGACCAAGTTGGTGGCGACCGAGCGCTGGCTGCTCGTCGCCGGCAGCGTCATGGTTCCCCTAGGCGGCATCCTGGTCATCCTGGGATGGTTCGGCGCCTCCCACACGGGCCGGCTGTTCGAGCAGATCCCCTACATGATCTCGGGCGGGCTCTTCGGTCTGGTGCTCGTGGTCGCAGGGGGGTTCTCCTACTTCGGCTACTGGCTCGCCCGCCTGGTGTCCGACGAACGCCACCAGAGCCATCAGCTCCTCGAGGCGCTCGAGCGGATCGAGGGCCATCTCGCCAACGGCTCGACGGCACCGGCGCGGGCCACAGCGTCCGCCCCGGCTCGGGCGCCGCTGTCCTCGACGCGGCCGGAGTTCGTCGCCACCACCAGCGGCTCCCTCTACCACCGGCGGGACTGCCTGGTGGTCGCCGACCGCCCCGCACAGGAGCTTCGGTCCGTGCGGGCCGGTGCCAGGGGCCGTTCCCCGTGCCGGATCTGCCTGCCGTTCGAAGAGGGTGAGCCCGAGGCTCGAGAGCTGGCGTCCGACCCGGCCCCGCGTGATTGACTGTCCTCCGACGCCGCGCGACGGGAGCTGCAGATGATATTCGTCGATGCCGATGCCCACGTGGCCGAGGGCACCTCGCTGGGTCGAGCGGTGCTCGAGCGGTGGCCCGATCACCTGGCGGTGCGCACCCACGGCC
>DASYFF010000153.1:0-2697 GCA_036498605.1 Acidimicrobiia bacterium
GGCGCCCAGATCCTCGACGATCTCGGTGTACGGGCCGTCCGGCTCATGACCAACAATCCGGCCAAGACCGAGGGCCTCGCCGGCTACGGCTTTGAGATCGCCGAACGGGTCCCGCTGATCGTCGAGCCGACCGCCGACAACGGTGCCTACCTCAGCGCCAAGCGGCGCAAGCTCGGCCATCTGCTGCCCCAGGTCAGCGCGTCGCGCTGGTGGGAGGAAACGCTCCTGACGTCCCCTTTCTTCACCCTCGCCGACTGACCGGTTGAAGTATTCTGGGTGCGAACTGTTGCACCCGGGTCATGATCGGAAGGGACTGCCATGCCGACGGCGCCCCGCAGGCCGGCCGCTGCCGACGACTGCGCCCGTGAGCTCCTCGACGTGGTGCCGCTGGCGTCCCGGTGGATGCGGGCGGCGGTCCGGAGGCGGCAGCCGTCGTGGTCGCTGCCCCAGCTCCAGGCCCTGGGGTTCATCCGGCTCAACCCCGGCACCAGCCTCTCCGACCTGGCCAACAACCTCGGCGTGGGGCTGCCCACCGCCTCCACGCTGGTCTCCCGGCTGGTGTCGGTCCAGCAGGTCGACCGGCGCGAAGACCCGGCCGAGCGGCGCCGGGCTGTCCTGCGGCTGACCCGCAAGGGCCAGACCCAGTTCGAAGCCGCCCTGGCCGACACCCGCAGCGAGCTGGCCGAGCGGCTCCGCGCCCTGCCGGCCAGGGACCTGGCCCGCGTGAGCCAGGCGATGGCCGTCCTCGAACGGGTCTTCAGCGACGCTTGATCCCGCCGCGGCGGCGGCCCGTCACGTGTGGATGACCGCCGGCCCGGCCAGGCGGACGAGCAGGCCGAGGAGGCCGTAGAACACGAGGGGGCCGGGCACGGCCCCCAGGGCCCGGCGGCGGGCCTCGGCCGGCACGACCCGGTACGAGAGCTGGTGGAGCGCGATCAGGTAGCTGGCCAGGCCGCCGAGCGCGGCGGCTGCGGCGATGGCGACGATCAGCGCGGTCGACATGGCGGGTCACCTCCGGGGTTGGTTCTAGCACCGTAACCTTCGTTTGACAAATACTTCTGCTTACGAATTAAATTCCCGACGAACGGTGTTCAATCCGACAAATCCCCCAAATCGCACAAATCACCCCTAGGAGGCGTCATGGACGCTCCCGTCCTGCTCCTCGACGACGTTCACAAGACCTACAACCCGGGCCCGCTGGAGGTGCACGTCCTGAAGGGCATCTCGCTGGCCGTGGAGCAGGGCGACTTCGTGGCCATCACCGGCAGCTCCGGGGGCGGGAAGAGCACGATGCTCAACATCCTCGGCTGCCTCGACACGCCGTCGTCGGGCCGGTACGCCATCGACGGGACCGACGTGTCGCAGCTCGACGACAACCAGCTGGCCCGGGTCCGCAACCGCTACCTCGGCTTCGTCTTCCAGGGATTCAACCTGATCAAGCGGACGACGGCGCTGGCCAACGTCGAGCTGCCCCTCGTCTACGCCGGCGTGCCCCGGAGCGAGCGGCGGAAGCGGGCCCTCACCGCCCTCGAGCTCGTCGGGCTGGGCGGGCGGGTCGACCACATGCCCAACGAGCTCTCCGGCGGCCAGCAGCAGCGGGTGGCCATCGCCCGGGCGATCGTCAACGGCCCGTCCCTCCTCCTGGCCGACGAGCCGTCCGGCAACCTCGACCCCGAGTCCACCGAGGACGTCCTCGACATCTTCGGCCACCTCAACGCCGCCGGTCGCACCATCGTGCTCATCACCCACGAGAAGGACGTGGCCGACAAGGCCAAGCGGGTCATCGTGTTGGCCGACGGCCGCATCGAGTCCGACGAACGCATTGCCCCGGTGGGCGGGCCCCCGCCCGGCCTCGTCGTCCCCGGGCTGGAGACGGGGGTGGCGGCGTGACACTCGACAGCCTTCGGGTCGCTCTCCGGGCGCTGCGGGCCAACCGGATGCGCTCGGCCCTGACCATGCTCGGGATCCTCATCGGGACGGGCGCTGTCATCATGCTCGTCTCCGTCGGCGCCGGGATCTCCGACCAGGTCCAGGCCCAGATCGGCAAGCTGGGGACCAACGCCGTCTTCGTCCTCAACGAGAAGAACGCCGGTGGCCGGGACCGGGGCGGGACGATCGCCCGCCAGATCAAGCTCACCAAGGCCGACGTCAGGGCCCTGTCCGACCCCCACCGCACCCCGGACGTGGCCCGGATCTCGCCCGTCATGGGCGCCCCCGGCACGGTGACCTGGGGCGGGACGACCTACCAGCTGACGAACTTCGAAGGTGTCCAGACCGCCTGGGCGGACATCCGCAGCGTCCACGTCCAGGAGGGCCGGTGGTTGACCGACGCCGACCAGGACAGCCGGGCCAAGGTCGCCATCATCGGGACCACCGTCGTCTCCCATCTCTTCCCCAAGAACGCCGACCCCGTCGGCCAGACGGTGATGTTCAACAACGTCCCGTTCCAGATCGTCGGCCTCCAGGAGCACCGGGGCGCCAACGGCACGTTCGACCAGGACGACGTGATCTACGCCCCGATCTCCACCGTGATCGACAACATCGTCGGCGAGGGCACCGACTCCTACACCGTGGTCGGCATCCAGGCCACCAACCGCGACGCCATCTACCCGGCCGCCGCCGAGGTGACCGACGTGCTGCGCCAGACCCACGCCATCAAGCCGGGCGACGCGCCCGACTTCCGGATCTTCAATGCCG
>DASYFF010000154.1:0-2173 GCA_036498605.1 Acidimicrobiia bacterium
GTTGGCGGCGCCGTTGGTGACGCCGTTGGTGGCGGTGGCGGACGTGCGGGCCGCCGCATGCCAGTTGTGGCGCAGGGCCACCCTCGGCCGCTTTGCAGTGGGGGCCTTCCAGCGGGGCATGGTCCACCCGCCGGCCGGGGATGCGCTCTCCGACCGGTGGCCGAGCAATCCCTGGGGCCGGAAGGCGAGAACGGCCACCAGCAGAGCGAAGACCATGACCGACGGCGCGCCGGGGATGTGGTCCGAGAAGACCGGGAAGGTGACGGCGACGCTCTCGACCACGCCGACGACGATGCCGCCGAGGAGCGCGCCGGGCAGGCTCGTCATGCCCCCGAGGACGGCAGCGGCGAAGGCCGGGATGAGCGCCGAGACCGTGACGAAGCCGGGGCCGAACCCGCCGGCCAGGGGCGCGGAGAGGATGCCGCCCAGCCCGCCGAGGACGGCGGCCGCGCCCCAGGTGAAGCGGGACAGCCGCTCGGCGCTGATGCCCATCAGCTCGGTGGCCATGGGGTTCTGGCTCAGGCCCCGGATGGCCAGACCGAGGTCGGTCCGGGTGAAGAAGAACGCCCCGGCCACGGCCAGGGCGGCCACGGTGGCGATGACCAGCAGGCGCTGATCGGAGACGGCGAAGCCGAACACCGACACCCGGTCGAGGCGGCGCAGCGCCGGGGCGAGGAAACGCAGCCGGGCCTGACCGAGCCACAGCTCGGTCCCGATGGCCAGCAGCGACACCCCGGCCGTGGCCACCAGCAGCGTGACGCGGGGCGCGTCGAAGAGAGGCCGGACGACGACGCGTTCGGTGGCCAGCCCGGCGGCCAGGGCGGCGGCGAGCCCGACGAGCATGGCGAACCCGTAGGGGACACCGACGGAATGGGCCCACCACAGGCCGAAGACGGCCAGCGTCCCGAACTCGCCCTGGGCGAAGTTGAAGATGCCGCTCGACTTGTAGACCAGCACCAGCCCCAGCGCGATCAGCCCGTAGCCGGAGCCGGCCACGACGCCGATGACCAGCGACTGGCGGCCCCGGGGGCCTTCCAGGAGCAGGGCGGTCACCGCACCGCCGGCGACGACAGCGCCGGCGACGAGGTCTCTACGCACGGCCCGGGCGATGGACCGGCATCAGAAGTCGGCCACGAAGCGGGCGGTCGTCTTCCAGCTGCGGGTCGTGCAGTCGGCTTCCAGCAGGTGGGCGGTCCGGGCCCCGAAGCGGATGCTGCCGTCGTAGCTGACCTCGGGGTAGACGTTGCTCTTGAAGGACTTGCCGCTGGTGACGGTGTTGAAGAAGCTCTGGCGGGACAGGTCGCGGCCGGTGGCTTGCAGCATCTGGTGGACGACCTTGTTCATGCCCCAGTTGAGAATGCCGATGTCGTCGGGGTTGTTGCCGACGTAGCGCCGGTAGGCCGTCTTGTAGTCGGGGTCGAGATCGTCGATGGCGTCGAGCTGGGGGAACGGGGAGAGGAACTTGGCCGCACCGATGGCCGGGCACCCGACCTCGGCCACGACCGCGAACCCGTTGGTGGTGCCCGGTCCGACCCACGTCGGCATGTAGGCCTGCGCCTGGGCGTCGGTGGCCAGTTTGATGAAGGGGATGGGCGCAGCGATGATGTAGACCACCTCGGCCCCGGAGTTGCGCAGCAGCTGCGCCTCCGAGAGCAGCTCGCTGTCGGAGGCGTACTTCCCGATCCGGCTCGAGCGCACGATCTGCAGCCCGCCCGCCCGCTGGATCTCGGACGTGATGCTGCGCACCGTGTTGTTCAGGGCCGGCGTGTCGATGACGACCACGGCGACCTTGGTCTTCTTGATCCGCTTCGTCATCAGCTTCACCAGCGTCGACGACTGCTGGTCGTAGGTCTGGGAGATGGCGAAGTAGCGGTTGAGCCCGGCGAGCCCGTCCTCGTTCACCCCACCGGAGAAGTAGGGGACGCCGGCCGACTCGGCGTAGCGGGCGCAGGCGTTGATCTGGTCGGTGCCGGCGAAGCCGATGATGGCGAACACGTGCTGCTGTTCGACCATGTCCCGGCAGACCTGCACGGCGCTGGTCGGGTTGTACTGGTCGTCGCGGAAGACGACCTCGACGTTGCGTCCCGCCACGCCGCCCTTGTCCCTCAGGTACTTCCAGTAGAGGTCGTAGCTCTGCTCGAAGGCCTTCTGGGGGAAGGGGGCGGCGCCCGTG
>DASYFF010000155.1:0-2209 GCA_036498605.1 Acidimicrobiia bacterium
CTGTCGATCCAGGGCACCTTCCTCGGGCCGCTGGAGACCCCGGCCGGCATCGTCCAGCCGACCGGAGCGAAGGTCGACTTCCCCTGTGTCGACCTCTGGTACCTGCGCGACGGCAAGATCGAGATGTTCAACTGCTACGTGATGGTCAACACCATGCTCGCCCAGATGGGCGTGTACCCCGACTTCGCGGCGGCGGTCGCATGACGAAAGCCGTGCAGTTCGATTCGTACGGCGGCCTCGACGTCCTCGAGGTGCGCGACGTGCCCCGCCCGGTTCCGGGAGCCGGCGAGGTTCTGGTCGAGGTGCGCGCCGCCGGCATCAACATCAGTGAGGCGGTGATCCGCTCGGGTGCGGTGCACGATGTGTTTCCGGCGACGTTTCCGTCGGGGCAGGGCAGCGATCTGGCCGGGGTGGTGGCCGAGATCGGTTCCGGCGTCACCGGGTTCGCCGTCGGCGACGAGGTGATGGGGTTCTCCATGCGGCGGTCCAGTCACGCCGAATTCGTGACGGTGCCGGCGAACCAGTTGACCGCCAAGCCGCCCGAGGTTTCCTGGGAGGTGGCCGGCTCGCTGTTTGTGGCGGGGGCCACCGCCTACGGCGCGGTGCGGGCGGTGGGGCTCCGACCCGGGGATACGGTGGCGATCGCCGGTGCGGCCGGCGGTGTCGGTTCGATCGCGGTGCAACTCGCCCAACGCGCCGGGGCCACGGTCCTCGGCATCGCCGGGCCGGCCAACGATGCCTGGCTCGCCGACCATGGCGCGGTCCCGGTCAACTACGGCGACGACCTGCCGGCCCGGCTGCGCGCCGCAGCCCCGTCCGGACACATCGACGCCGTCCTGGATTTCTTCGGTGGTGGGTATGTCGCCCTGGCGGTCGAGGACCTCAAGGTCCCGCCCGACAGGGTGGACACCATCGCCGATTTCGCGGCCGTGGAGCGGTTCGGGGTCCGGTCGGCCGGCGGCGCGGATGCCGCCACCGCAGCGGTGGTCGCCGAGTTGGCCGACCTCGTGGCCCAGGGTGAGCTGGACGTGCCGATCGCCGGAGTCTTCGCCCTCGACGATGTGCGGGAAGCGTACCGGGAGCTCGAACTACGCCACACCCGGGGCAAGTTGGTGCTCCGACCGTGAACGACTGAGGGTAACGATCTGCGCCGCGGAGCGCCTGCCGGCCAGGGAGCGGAACAGTTCCCACGATGTGGTCGACACCGTCCCGGCCGTGGGGGAGGGCCCGAGCAGCTGGTCTCGACCGCCGACCGAAAGGGTCAACCCGTTGAGGCCGGCCTCTTCGATGCGCCGTCCGAGGTCCTCGAGGGCGACCCGGCGCGGCTTCGGTAGAGCTCCGTCAGGTCCATCGGGACGGCCTCATCCCATCCGGGTGGCGAACTGGTTCGTGTCGAAATAGTCCCGCCAGGCGGTGATCTTGCCGTCGCTGACCTCGAACGTCCCCATGACCGGCAGCTCGAACGACTTGTCGCCGAGCTGGAAGGCGTCGACCCGCTCCGTCATCACGATCGGACCATTGGCGGCGATGTTGACGACCCGGAACTCGATGTGCTCGATGCCCGGGGGGCCGGGGCGGATGAACGTGGCGATGTTGTCGGCGATCGCCTTCCGGCCGGTGATCGGCTCCATCGGGATGTTGTGATAGACGGCGTCGTCGGCGAAGAACGCCGCCAGGTCAGACGCCCCCATGCCGGCGCCCCACGCCCCGCAGAATCTGCGCACCAGCTCGATCGGGCTCTCCACCTGGCTTCTCCTCCCGGCGCGCCACTGTAGCGGCCGACAGCCTCAGGCGGCGGCGGCGTGGGCGCCGGCCTCGGACTTCGTGGCGACGGCGTCGTGGCGCAGGTTCCACTTGGCCCGGGCGATGACGGCGGCGCCGCTCAGCAGGCCGATGGCGATGGCGGCGAGCCCGAGTCCGACGCTCCAGGAGTCGTCGATGCCGAAGGCGCGGTCGAGCGAGACAGAGCCGGGGCCCGACAGGGCGACGGTGGCGGCCACCACGCCGTAGACGAGGGCCATCTCGTAGCCGCCGTTCGTGCCCCACAGACCCTTCTCGATGTGGACCGAGGCGGCCACCAGCAGGGTTCCGACGAGGGCCGCGCCGGCCAGCGGGGTGAGCAGGCCGAGCGCCAGCAGCAGGCCCCCGCCGGCCTCGGACAGGCCGGCCACGGCGGCCATGACCCGGCCCGGGCGGAAGCCCAGCGAGT
>DASYFF010000156.1:0-3995 GCA_036498605.1 Acidimicrobiia bacterium
CGTACTCCTGGGTGAACGACGGGTCGTAGAGGCCGGACAGCGAGGCCCGCTGCTTGATCAGGCCCGTCCCCATGAGGAAGTCGTTGACCTGCCAGAACATCGCCGTCAGGTCGGTGGGGTCCTGGCCCGTGTAGCCCTTGATCGCCTCGGCGGCGCTGAACAGCCTGGTGCCGCCGGCCAGGGCGCCGTAGTCGGCCGGGCTCAGCTGGGCGTGCTCGGCCATGATGGCCGTGGCCTCGGCCGGGTTGGCCTTGATCCAGTCGATCGTGTCGTACCAGGCGTTGACGATCTTCTGCACGTCGGCCCGCCGGTCGGTGATCAGCTTCGGCGTCACCACGAGATGGTCGGAGATCGTGCCCGGGAAGTCCTTGGAACTGAACAGCACGTGGGAGCCGGCCCGCTTGAGGGCCTGCACCGTGAACGGGGCGAACACCCCCACGGCGTCGATCTGGCCGTTGGCGAAGGCGGCCGCCGCGGCGTCGGTCGGCAGGTTGGAGAACTTGACGTCGCTCTCCTTCAGGCCCTTGGAGGCCAGGCCCTGGAGGAGCAGGAAGTGGTCGACCACGCCCTGCTCGGCGGCCACCGTCTTCCCCTTGAGGTCCTCGATCGAATTGATGCCGTCCTTCACGATGATGGCGTCGTTGCCGAACGAGTTGTCGTTCTCGATGACGCTGACTTGGGCGCTGCCCGAGGTGACGCCGAGCAGCGTGTCGTTGAGCGTCTGGGAGTCGGCGTCGAGCCGGCCGGCCGTCATGGCCTGGAGGCAGGTCGTGTAGTCGCTGAAGTAGGTCAGCTTGACCTTGACGCCCTCCTTGTCGAAGAAGCCCTTCTTGTCGGTCACGTCCCACACGAACCAGCCCGGCCAGGCGCTGTAGCCCAGGGTGATCGGGGGGCCGTCGGACGGCGCCGCCGCGGCGGGCGGGGCGGCCGCACCGGAGGCGCCGGGGCTGTTCCAGGCGGTGGTCGTGGTCGGCGCGGCCGCCGACTCGCCCGAGGCGGTGCTGGGACGGGGTGTCTCGGCCTTGCAGGCGCCGGCGACGAGCGCCGCCAGCAGCAGGATCAGGCCGGGGATCCGGCGGGCGGGCGTCATCGTTGTTCGACCTCCGAGTCGGAACCGGATCCGTCGAGCGGACCTTACGGACGGGTGGTTCCGGTCGAATGTCCATCGAAATACGGCGCCGTTGCGGTTTGCTGACCGGAACCTTTCAAACGCCCCGCGTCAGTCGCCCTGCGCCAGCGCCGCCCGGCGGACCGCCTCGAGGCGGGCGGGGCGGGCCAGCAGGCCCCGCAGGGCCAGGTCGGCCAGGAACGCCCCGATCTCAGCCGCGCCGTAGCCGGGGGCGAGGGATCGCCGGCCCCGGTTCCAGTGCTGGACGGCTTCGTCGTTGGCCAGCAGCGAGGTGGCGGCGAGGCGGGCGTCGACGGCCACGAACTCGCCGCCGGCCACGCCTTCGGCCACGATCGCCTCCACTTCGTCGTTGAGGCGCTGGCGTTCCTCCCAGTAGCCGGCGAAACCCTCGGGTTGGCGGCCGGCCAGGCGGTGGACCTCGTTGATGTCGAACGGGAACTGCGCCAGGGCGACCACGTCGAAGCGGATCAGGCGGTAGAGCCGGACGGCCGCCGGGCCGCCGTCGAGCTTGAGCCGCTCCACGAAGTCGAGGGGGACGCGGTTCACCGTGCCGAGGATCTCCTCGAGGATCGCGTCCCGGCTCCGGAAGTAGTAGTAGAGCGACGACTGCTGGAGGCCGGCGCCGTCGGCGATCTCGGCCATCGTCGTCTCGGCCACGCCCTTGGTGGCGAAGAGCCCGCTGGCCACGGCCAGGATCTCGGCCCGCACGCCGAGCTCCGACGCCGTCCCGGCCCGGGCCCGGGGCCGCCCGACGGTCCGACGGCTGGTGGCGGTGTGGTCGCTCATCCCTTCCGACCGTAGCCAACCGCCGACCGACCCGGGCCGGGCGGCCGTCCCGGATGGTGTTTCCGCCGTGTGAATGTCTCCTGAGCAAGTCCCGGTGGGGATTGACTTCGCGCCACGCTGTCCCGCAGTCTTGCGTCGATTTCGAATGACCATTGAAAGGATAGACCGCCCGTGACGAGCGGAAGCCAGGTGAAGCTGCCGAGCACCGCCGACCCGCTCGGGGCCCAGGCCCACGCCCGGGCCCAGGCCGGGACCGTGGCGGCGACCCAGCCCACGATTCCGGCGTCGGCGGCGCGGGACCTGCCCTCCGGCGTGGCTCCGCAGTCGGTGTTGTGGGACGAGACGATCGGCGCCGGCGGCTACGCCGTTCGCCGCCTCCCCCGGGGCGCCCGCCTGCGGATCACCGACCTGGAGGGCGATGCCTGCGCCGGGCTCGTCGTCCACCACGCCCGCCGGCCGGAGGAGCGGCTCAACGTGGCCGACACGGTGAAGCTGCAGTGGAACGCCTACCTCGGGCCGGGCAAGCTGCTGCTGTCGGACCAGGGCCGGGTGCTGCTGTCGATCGTCTCCGACACCGCCGGCTGCCACGACACGCTGTGCGGGACGTCGACGGCGGCCCGCAACCGGGCCCGCTACGGCGCCGGCGACAACTTCGGCCCGGCCCCCAACGGGCGGGACCGGTTCCTGCTGGCCCTGGCCAAGCACGGCCTCGGCCGGCGGGACCTGCCCCAGAACGTCAACTTCTTCAAGGGGGTCCGGGTGGAGGACGACGGCGCCCTGCGGTTCGTGGGCGACGGCTCGGCGGCCGGCGCCTTCGTGGAGCTGCGGGCCGAGCTCGACGTCCTCGTCAGCGTCGTCAACGTCCCGCACGTGCTCGATCCCCGCCCGGCCTACACGGCCACGCCGTTGCGCTGCACGGCCTGGGCCGGGCCGCCGACCGCCCCCGACGACCCGATCCGGATGACCACGCCGGAGTCGGTGCGGGCCTTCGAGAACACCGAGGACGAGCTGCTGGCCTGGGAGGGCGGGAAGTGACGGCCGTGTTCCACGACGAGGTCGTGGCGGCCCGCTCGCCGTGGACCCGGGTCGTGGGGGCGGGCGAGACGCTGCGCATCGAGGACCTCGAGGGAAACCAGGCGGTCGACTTCCTCTGCTACAACGCCGCCGACCTCGACGAGCGCTACAGCGCGGCGGAGACGATCGTCGGTCAGGGCAACATCTTCCTCACCACCGGCACGGTGCTGCGCTCCGACGAGGGGAACCCGCTGATGACCGTGACCGCCGACACCTGCGGCCGCCACGACACCATCGGCGGCGCCTGCTCCTGCGAGTCGAACACGGTCCGCTACGGGCACCACACCAGGCACCAGCACGCCTGCGTGGAGAACTTCCTGCTGGCGCTGGCGCCGTTCGGGCGGGGCAAGCGCGACCTGGTGGGCAACGTGAACTGGTTCATGAACGTGCCGGTACTGGCCGACGGCACGCTGGGCATCGTCGACGGCATCTCGGCCCCGGGGAAGTACCTCGACCTGCGGGCCGAGATGGACGTGCTGGTGGCCATCTCCAACTGCCCCCAGATCAACAATCCCTGCAACGGGTTCAACCCCACCCCGATCCGGGTCACGGTCACCGGGCCCTCGTGACCCCGTTGTTCCGAAAGGTTCTGGTTGCCAACCGGGGCGAGATCGCCGTCCGCATCATCGCCACGCTGGAGCGCCTCGGCATCGCCGCGGTGGCCGTCCACAGCGATGCCGACGCCGGTACGGCGGCGGTGCTGCGGGCCGGGGAGGCGGTCCGCCTCGGACCCGGCCCGGCGGGGGAGAGCTACCTGCTGGGCGAGCGGATCATCGACGCCGCGCTGGCCACCGGGGCCGAGGCGGTGCATCCCGGTTACGGCTTCCTGTCGGAGTCGGCCGACTTCGCCGCCGCCGTGGAGGCAGCCGGGCTGACGTTCATCGGCCCGACCCCGGACCAGCTCCGGGCCTTCGGCCGCAAGGACGTCGCCCGCCGCCTGGCCCGGGAGGCCGGCGTGCCGCTGCTGGAGGGCACCGAACCGCTGGCGGGGGAGGAGGAGGCGCTG
>DASYFF010000157.1:0-2760 GCA_036498605.1 Acidimicrobiia bacterium
CCGGCGCCGACGTCGTCGAATGCCTGCTGGAGGGCATCCGGATCACGGCCGGGGCCCACAACGAACCGATCACCGTCCAGCACATCCCGGCGCCGCTGCGCTTCGTCGGGAAGGGCACCGACGCCATCGTCGTGGCCCATCCCGGCCTGCCCGAGCTGGCCTTCAAGGTCTACGCCCCCCAGACGATCGGCTGCCTGGCCGACGAGTACGAGGCCTACGGGCGCCTCGGCGCCTCGCCGTACTACGCCACCTGCCTCGGCCGGGGCGAGTTCTACCTCGTGTTGAGCTACGAGCCGGGCCCGACGCTCTACGACTGCCTCGTGCGGGGGATCCCCATCCCCGCCTCGGCCATGGCCGACGTCGAGGCCGCCCGCCGCTACGCCCGCTCGGTCGGGCTGCACCCCAAGGACGTCCACCTGAAGAACGTCCTCCTGCAAGGGGAGCGGGGCCGGGTGCTCGACGTCTCGAAGTACGTCGCCCCCGGCGACGAGGACAAGGTGTGGGACGCCCTGGCCGAGGGCTACCGCCGCTTCTACCCGCTGCTGCGGGGCCGGCGGATCCCGGTGGGGCTGATCGAGCTGGTCAAGCGGCGGGCCAAGGCCCGGATCAAAGGCGCTCAGGTGGAGAATCCGCCGTCGACGGCGATCACCTGCCCCGTCACGTAGGCCGCCTCGGGGCTGCACAGGTAGCGGACGAGCCCGGCCACCTCGGCCGGCTCGCCGAGCCGGGCCGCCGGCACCGAGGCCGTGACCTGCTCCACGAGGTCGGGCGGGAACTCGTCGAGCGTGAAACCGCTCTCCACGATCCCGGCCACCACCACGTTGACGGTCACCCCCCGGTCGGCCACCTCCCGGGACAGGCGGCGGGCCAGCGTCACCAGCGCCGCCGACGACACGCCCATGGGAGCCTGGCCGAAGGAACCGCGTCCGCCCTCGACGGGCACGACGAGGACGATGCGGCCGGAGCGCCGTTCCAGCATGGGGCCGAGCGCCGCCCGCAGCAGGTAGAAGGGCCCGGACAGGTAGCCGGCGATGTGCCGGTCCCACTCCGGCGAGCCGAAGCGCTCCAGCGGCGTCTCGAAGCTGAGACCCCGCCGCAGGGTGTTGCAGACCAGGGCGTCGATCCGGCCGTGCTGGTCGACGACCTCCTTGACGACCCGCACGCAGTCGGCCGATGTCGAGATCAGCCCATGGTGGACGCTGACCGCCTCGCCCGGCGGCTTGAGGGCGCCGTCGTCGAGCTCGGCGGGGCGGGCCCCGACGGCCACCCGCAGCCCGGCGGCGTCGAGCGACCGCACGATCTCCCGGCCGACGCCGTACGTGCCGTTGGTGACGAGCGCCACCGCCGCATCGCTCATTTGAGCAGTCTCTCCTGGGCCAGGCGGCGTTGCTCCGCCTTCACCTTCACCCGGTGGACGAGGCTGTGGGCCTGGTCCTCGGCGATCTCGTTGAACAGCCCCCGCATGCGGCCGGCCATGCGGTGGCGGACGTCGAGATGGCCCCGGTAGTCGAGCTTCGTCTCGCCCTCCCCGATCGGGGAGATGTCGACGGTGGCCTCGTAGCGGACCTCGAGGGACGGCCCGTCGATGGCGAAGGAGATCTTCTGCAGGGGTACGAGCTCGGTGATCTCGACTTCGACGTCGACGATCCACTTGAGCGGGCCCCAGGCCAGTTTGGTGCTGCCCCGGGCCCGCTGCCCGCCGGGCACGACGTCGAACTGCGAGATCTGGGGGGTCTTGGCCAGGATCTGCTCCAGGGAGTCCATCTCCTCCCAGACCAGCTGGAGCGGCGCCAGGATGCGTTCGTGCCGCTGGACCTCGAGTTCCATGGCGCTCCTTACGACCGGGCCTTGGCCGGGCCGGTCCGCTTCCGGGGGGCCGGCTTCGGCCGCTCGTCGGCGCCGGGTTCGTCGCCTCCCTGATCCATCTGGCCGAGCAGGGCGTCGATGGTGGCCGACAGCAGCCGGACCCGCTCGCCCATGGACCGCAGCTCCTCGGTCCGCTGCTCGTCGGCCATCATGGCCGACAGCAGGTCGTTGGGGGTGCGGATCAGCGACGTCAGGAGCAGCGTGTCGCCGGCGATCGTGCCGTCGTGCATGGAGGCGCCGAGGATCCCGACCAGCACCTCGCTGGTCATGTCCTCCCCGGTGTCGTGGTCGACGACCCGGATGTCGACGCCATCACGGACCAGCTCCTCGATGCGGCGCAGCGACGTCAGCTCGCCGCTGCCGGTGTCGTAGAGCTTGCGGTTGGCGTAGCGCTTGATGAGACGGACGGGTTCGGCCACGCCGTCTACTGGTTCGGCTTGCGGGCTTCGGCCTGCATGGCCACCAGCCGTTCCACCTTGGCCGTCAGGTCGTCGATGGCCGACTTCAGGTCGTCCATCTCCGTGTCGTCGCGGCCGTTGTGGTCGCCGTCGCCGTTGTCGCTGACCGCCCGGCGGACGGCCTTGCGGCCGTCGTGCTCGACGTCCTTGGCCCGGTCGACGACGTCGTCGACGAGATCCTTGGCGTCATCGACGACGTCCTCGATGAGGCGGGTGATGCTGTTCCGCCGCCGTTTTGCTGTCGCCACAACCCACTCCTCGTCGCTGGTCCCGGGGGCCTTGCTTTACCCCGGTTCAACGAGCATTACACCCCGCGTAGGAGGCGTCAAGGACACCACCGTCCGGTTTGCGCCCACCGGAAGATCAAGTGCTGCGAGCGGTGACCGTGTCGCCCGCCTCGCCCTTCCACCATGTGGCGCGGCGGGCGTCGATGGTA
>DASYFF010000158.1:0-4375 GCA_036498605.1 Acidimicrobiia bacterium
CCGACGCCGTCGAGCTGATCCTGGCCGAGGGCGTCGAGGTGGCCATGAACCGGGTCAACTGACCCGCTTCTATCCTGGGCGGGCCCCCCATGGCGCTCTCCGAACTTCCTGCCCTTCTTCGTGACGATCCGGCCTTCACCAAGCTGGCCGGGGGTTCGGCGCGGGTCGTGGCGGTGTCGGAGGCGCCCCGGGCCTTCTTCCTGGCCGCTCTCGCCCGGCTGACGGGCCGCCGCCCCCTGGCGATCGGGGTGCCGACCACCGCCGAAGCCGAGCGCCTGGTCCACGACCTCCAGCAGTTCCTCCCCGAGGGGGGAGATGGCATCGAGCTGTTTCCGGCCTGGGAGACCCTCCCCTTCGAGCGGGTTTCTCCCGCGACGGAGACCATGGGGCGGCGGCTCCGGGTCCTGTGGCGGCTGCGCTGCGGAGCGGAGGACCCTTCCGTCCTCCCCCAGGTCATCGTGGCCCCGGTCCGGGCGCTGGCCCAGAGACTGGGGCCGCACGTCGAGGACGTCGTACCGATCACGGTCAAGCCGGGGCAGGTCGTCGACCGGGACGGGCTGGCCGCCGAGCTCGTCGCCGCCGGGTACCGGCGGGAGTACCAGGTCGAGGCGAGGGGCGAGTTCGCCGTGCGGGGCTCCATCCTCGACGTGTACCCCTCGACGGCCGACCACCCCGTCCGCATCGACCTGTGGGGCGATGAGGTCGACCGGCTCCAGACGTTCTCGGTGGCCGACCAGCGGGCGACGAGCGACCTCAGCGAAGTGGTGGAGATCTTCCCCTGCCGGGAGCTCCTCCCGACCGAGGCCGTGCGGGCCCGGGCCGAGAAGCTCATCGCCGTCGAGCCCTGGGGGCGGGCGCAGTGGGAGCGTCTGTCCGAGGGCCTGCTGTTCGACGGCATGGAGTCGTGGCTGCCGTGGCTGACCGACGACGAGCGCCTCCTGCCCGACCTCCTCCCGGAGGACGCCCTCGTCCTGCTCGTCGAGCCCCGCCAGATGCGGGACCGGGTCGGGGAGCTGAACGACGAGGAGGCGTCGCTGGCCGCCTCGCTGTCCTCCACCTGGGGGCTGCCCGAGGGCCACGACATGCCCCGCCTCACGCTGCCCTTCGACCGGCTGCTGCAGCGCAGCGGCGCTGACGCCTGGACCGTCCTGTCCGCTCCCGACCGGCCCGACACGCCCCACATCGCCGGTACACCCATCGAGGGCGTCCACGGCGACCCGTCGGCCTTCGCCGGGCGGGTCCGGGGCCTCCTCGACGGCGGCTACCGGGTCGTCTTCGCCGCCGACGGCACCGGCTCGGCCGAGCGCATCCGCCGTGCCCTGGCCGACGAGGGCGTCATCGCCCCGGTCGTCGACCGGGCTGGGGAGCTTCACCAGCCTCCCCCGACCCTCATCAAACCCGGCGCCCGGGTTGTGGTGGCGCCCATCCAAAAAGGCTTCGTGCTCCCCGCCCTCAAGCTGGCGGTGGTGGCCGAGGCCGACCTGACGGGCCGGCGCCGGGTCCACCGCAAGCCCCGGGGGGCGAGGCGGGGCGAGGACTTCTACGACGACCTCAAGGTCGGCGACTACGTCGTCCACAACCAGCACGGCGTCGGCCGCTACGCCGGGATGGTGGCCCGGACGATGGGCGGGGTCGAGCGCGACTACCTGCTGGTGGAGTACAAGGCCGGCGACAAGCTCTACATCCCGTCCGACCAGGTGAGCTCGATCCGCCGCTACACCGGCGGCGAGTCGCCGTCGCTGTCCCGGATGGGCGGGGCCGACTGGTCGAAGGCCAAGGCCAAGGTCAAGAAGGCGGTCCAGGAGATCGCCCAGGAACTGGTCGTGCTGTACCGCAAGCGCATGGCCACGCCCGGACACGCGTTCCCGCCCGATAGCCCCTGGCAGACGGAGATGGAGGCGGCGTTCCCCTACGAGGCGACCCCCGACCAGGCCAAGGCCATCGACGACGTGAAGGCCGACATGGAGTTGGCCCGGCCCATGGACCGGCTGGTCTGCGGCGACGTCGGTTTCGGCAAGACCGAGGTCGCCATCCGGGCCGCCTTCAAAGCGGTGCAGGACGGGAAGCAGGTGGCCGTCCTGGTGCCGACCACGCTGCTGGCCGACCAGCACGGCCAGACGTTCCGGGAGCGGTTCGCCGGCTATCCGGTCAGGGTCGAGGTCCTCTCCCGGTTCCTCTCCGCCAGGGAGGCCAAGGCGGTGGTGCGCGACGTCGAGAGCGGCGCCGTCGACGTGGTCGTCGGCACCCACCGCCTCCTGTCGGAGGACATCAAGTTCAAGGACCTCGGGCTCCTCGTGGTCGACGAGGAGCAGCGCTTCGGCGTGTCCCACAAGGAGAAGATGAAGAAGCTCCGGGTCGGCGTCGACGTGCTGACGATGTCGGCCACGCCGATCCCCCGGACTCTGGAGATGTCGCTGACCGGCATCAGGGACATGAGCCTCATCACCACCCCGCCCGAGGACCGCCAGCCGATCCTCACCTACGTCGGCGAGTCCGACGAGCGGGCCGCCACCGAGGCCATCCGGCGGGAGCTGCTCCGGGAGGGGCAGGTCTTCTACGTCCACAACCGGGTCATGGACATCGAGAACAAGGCCATGGAGGTCCGCGAGCTGGTGCCCGAGGCCCGGGTGGTGGTGGCCCACGGCCAGATGGACGAGGGGACGCTGGAGAAGGTCATGGTCGACTTCGCCGACCGGCAGTACGACGTCCTCGTCTCCACCACCATCATCGAGAGCGGCCTCGACATGCCGAGCGTCAACACGATGGTGGTCGACCGGGCCGACATGCTCGGTCTCGCCCAGCTGTACCAGTTACGAGGCCGGGTCGGGCGCTCCGGCCAGCGGGCCTACGCCTACCTCTTCCATCCCCAGGACCGCGTCCTGTCGGAGGAGGCCTACGAGCGGCTCAAGACCCTGGGCGAGTTCACCGACCTCGGCTCTGGCTTCAAGATCGCCATGCGGGACCTCGAGATCCGGGGCGCCGGCAACCTCCTCGGCGGCGAGCAGAGCGGGCACATCGCCGCCGTCGGCTTCGACCTCTACTGCCAGATGGTGACCGAGGCCGTCTCCGAGCTGACCGGCGAGGAGCCGCCCGAACCGCCGCCCGAGATCTCCATCGACGTGCCGGTCACCGCCTCGATCCCCCGGGACTACATCGCCCGCGACGACCTCCGCATGGAGGCCTACCGCCGCCTGGTCGCCGTCATGCACAGGACCGATGTGGAGGACGTCGCCTCCGAGTGGGCCGACCGCTACGGCCCCCCGCCCCCGCCGGCCGCCGCCCTGCTGTCCGTGGCCCGGCTCCGGGCCGAGTGCGTGCGGCTCGGCATCACCGACGTCGCCGTCCAGAAGGGGTCGGTGCGGCTGTTCCCCCTCCAGCTGCGGGAGTCGCAGAAGCTCCGGCTCAAGCGCCTGGCCCCCAAGGCGCTGGTGAAGTCGAACGACGAGATCGTCATGCCGCTGGCGGCCCAGGGGCCGGTCGGCTCGAAGCAGGACGGGCTGAAGGTCGTCGAGGGCCTCCTCACCATGCTGGCCGAGCTGGTCCCCGTCGGACAGGAGGCCGCCACCATGGCCGCCGCCGCGGCCGCTCCGGGCCCGCCGGCGGCCGGGAACTAGGTTTGAGGGCCGTGATCTCCCCCCGCCGTGTCTGCGCCGTCGCGGCCCTCGCCGCCGGTCTGGCCGTCACGGCCGGCTGCGGGTCGGTGACGCCGTCGGCCGCCGTCGTCAAGTTCTCCCACGACTCGGTCAAGATCGACCGCTCCGACTTCGAGCGGGAGCTCAAGGCGCTCAACGACAACAAGCGCCTGCAGGCCGCGGCCGGCGGCAGCGGCCTCTCCGGCGCCGGGAAGGACACCGTCGACCCCCGGCTGTCGGCCGGGTGGCTGACCGCCGTCATCTACGACAAGGTCGTCACCCACGAATTCGACCGGCGCCACCTCACGATCACCCCGGCCGACATGGACGCGGCCAGGACACAGCTGGCGAGCGAGTTCGGCAACGACCCGGCCATCCCCACCGCCTTCCCGAAGTGGTTCCAGCAGCGGGTCCTCGATCGCAACGCCCGGGCGGTGGCCGTCCGGGGCGCCCTGACCGGCATCGACCTCTCCGACGACAGCCTCCGCAAGTACTTCGACGCCCACCAGGACGACTTCAGCCAGAACTGCCTGTCGCACATCCTGGTCAAGACGAAGGCGGAGGCCGACGCGGCCGAGGCCCAGATCAAGGCGGCGGTGGCCTCGGGCCAGAAGCTGGACGACGCCTTCGCCGACGCGGCCAAGAAGACCTCGATCGACACCGGCAGCGGCTCCAAGGGCGGCGACCTGGGCTGCAACCCCAAGGGCACCTTCATCCCCGACTTCGAGAAGGCGGCCAGCGAG
>DASYFF010000159.1:0-7282 GCA_036498605.1 Acidimicrobiia bacterium
CGGTTGCGAGGCGCGCTTCGCCGGTTCTTCGCCGCTGCGGCATCTCTTCAGCGCGCCGGGTGAGCGCCAGACGGTGGACCGGGAGGTGGAACGGGCGCTCGAGGTGTGCGGCATCGGGCGACTCGCCGCCCGGAGAGCCGGGAGCATCTCCACCGGGGAGCGCCGCCTGCTCGAACTGGCCCGGGTGGTGGCCGGCCGGTACCGGGTCCTGCTCCTCGACGAACCCTCGTCGGGGCTGGACACCGTCGAGACCCGCCGCTTCGGCGACATCCTGCGGGTGCTGGTGGCCGACGGCGAGATCGGCATCCTGCTGGTGGAGCACGACATGGGGCTGGTGATGGAAATCTCCGAGTACGTCTACGTGATCGACTTCGGGCGACCGATCTTCGACGGGACGCCCCCCGCGGTGCGGGCCTCCGACGTTGTCAGGGCCGCCTACCTCGGCTCCACCGTGCTGGCCGTCTGATGCTGCAGCTGGAGTCGGTGACGGGCGGCTACGGCGAGACGACCGTGCTGCGCGACGTCAGCCTGACCGTGCCCGAAGGGTCGGTGGTGGCGCTGCTGGGGGCCAACGGGGCGGGAAAGACCACGATCATGCGGGTGGCGTCGGGCGAGCTGCGGCCCCGGGCCGGTTGGGTCGTGATGGACGACCGCGACATCTCGTCCACGCCGCCCTTCCGGCGGTGGAAGCTCGGGGTCTGCCACATCCCCGAAGGGCGGGCGGTCTTCCCCGGCCTCACGGTCCGGGAGAACCTCGTGACCTTCGCCAAAGGCCGGGCCGACGAGGCGCTGGCCCGGGCGACGGAGGCCTTCCCCGTCCTGGGCCAACGGATGGCGCAGCGGGCCGGGACCCTCTCCGGCGGAGAGCAGCAGATGCTGGCGCTGGCCCGGGCCTACGTGACCGAACCCCGCGTGGTCCTGCTCGACGAGGTGTCGATGGGTCTCGCCCCCAAGATCGTCGACGACATCTTCGCCTTCATCGCCCTGCTGGCCCGGACGGGGGCGTCACTCCTGCTCGTCGAACAGTACGTCGCCCGGGCCCTCGAGCTGGCCGACCACGTCTACGTGCTCAGCCGGGGCCGGATCACCTTCAGCGGTCCGCCGGCCGAGCTCGACGAGGAAAACGTGCTGGCCGGCTACCTCGGGGGGGTCTCAGCATGACGCCACCGTCAGGCGGATGCCGTCCAGCGGACGATCTGGTTCAGCAGCTGGGGGTAGCGGCGCTCGAAGTAGGAGCGGTACCAGTGCATGTGGTCGGCGATCTCGTCGTGGGCGGCGTCGCCGTCGCGCCGTTCGATGGCGTCCACCAGCCGCAGGTGCGTCTGCACGGCGGCCCGTTCGCTGCGGGGCCCCCAGGCGACCTGCTCGTGGAGGGGCTCCGACACCTTGCGCAGCGTCGAGGCCAGCACCTGCAGGACGACGTTGGCCGTCATCTCCCCCAGCAGCTCGTGGAAGATGTTGTAGGCCGAACGGAACTCCCCGGGCTGGCTGGGCGAAGCGACGAGGACCTCGGCCGCCTTGCGGAGCCGGACGAGCTGGTCGTCGGTGCGCTCCACGGCGGCGGCCCGGGCGATCTCGGGCTCGATGGCGGTGCGGGCCTCGACGACGACCAGGAACGACACCCGCATGCTCTGGAGCATCAGGGTCATGCTGCTGGCCAGGTCGGCCGGCATCGGCTCCCGCAGCACCGGCCCGCCACCGGGCCCGGGCCGGATGACGATGACGCCCTGGGTCTCGAGCAGGCGGAGCCCTTCCCGGAGGGTGGCCCGCCCCACGGCGAGCGACTCGGTCATGACCTTCTCGTTGGGAAGGGCATCGCCGGGCTTGAGGTCCTCGTTGAGGATGTACTCGGCGATGGACTGGGCGACGATCTCGGCGACCTTCTGCGAACGGCCCCGGCTGTTGAGGCGCAGCGGGCCCGCCGCCCGCGGTGGCGCGGCCATCAGCCGACTTCTATTATGACAACTATCATCAGAGATTCCGTTCTTCGTCCGGTGCCGTAACCAGCACAATCGTAGTCCTGATTTCCCCGGGGAGAGGAGACGACATGGGCGTGCGGAAGCGCCGGCTGGAGGAGGAGGCGCTGGAGCGTGTCCTGGCCCGGTTCGACCACCGCAGCCCCGAGCTGGCCACCGATCCGTTCGGCGTCTACGCCGAGCTCCGCCGGCGCTGTCCGTTGCACCGCTCCGACGCCTGGGACGGGTTCTGGGTCGTGGCCAGCCACCGCCTCGTCGACGAGGTGGCCCACGACGACGCCCGGTTCTGCGTCGGGCAGGGGGTGAGCTTCCCCCACGCCGGGAATCCGAGGCCGCTCATCCCGCTGGAGATCGACCCCCCGGGCACGCTGGCCTGGCGCCGGCTCCTCACGCCGTTCTTCTCGCCGGCGGCCACGGAGCAACGCGAGCCCGAGGTCCGGGCCATCGCCCGGGAGCTGGTCGACGCCGTCGCCGGCCGGGGGCGCTGCGACGTGGTCGGCGACTTCGCCGAGGCGCTGCCGGCCCGGGAGACCATGCGGGTCGTCGGCCTCCCCGACGAGCGGTGGCGGGAATGCCTCGACGCCATCCACGTCGGCGTCCACGAATCGGCCCGTGACCTCGACAAGGCGGTCGACGCCATGATCGAGGTGGCGGTGCTGCTGGCCGAGACGATGGAGGCCCGGGAAGCCGAACCGGCCGACGACGTCATCAGCTTCCTCCTCTCGGCCACCTTCGACGGCCGGCCGGTGAGCGAGGAGGAGATCCTCGACATCTGCCTGCTCCTCCTCTTCGGCGGGCTCGACACCACGGCGTCGGTCATCGGCTTCGGCCTCGCCTACCTGGCCGGCCACCCCGAGGAGCGCAAGCGGCTGATCGCCGAACCGGAGCGGATCCCCCTGGCGGTGGAGGAGTTTCTCCGCTACTACTCCCCCGTGCAGGGCCTGGCCCGCACGGCGACCGGGGAGACCAGCCTGGCCGGCCAGACGATCCGCGAGGGCGACAAGCTCTGGGTCCTGTGGGCGTCGGCCAACCACGACGAGGCGGAGTTCCCCGAACCGGAGCGGGTCGTCCTCGACCGGGCTCCCAACCGGCACCTGGCCTTCGGGGTCGGCGTCCACCGCTGCCTGGGATCGAACCTGGGACGGCTGATGGCCCGGGTGGCCTTCGAGGAGTTCCTCGGCCGCATCCCCGACTACCGGCTCGAGAGCGACGAGTTCGACGTCATCGAGGACGCCGGCATCGTCTACGCCCTGACCACCCTGCCGGTCGTCTTCGACCCGCTTCCCGCCCTGACCGGAGGATCACGATGACCGAGCCAGCCGGGAACCACCGGAACTTTCCCTACACCAGCCAGCCGACCGGCTGGTTCCAGCTGGGGTGGTCCCCCGACTTCCCGACCGGTGTGGTGGTGCCACTGCGCTACTTCGACCAGGACCTCGTGGCCTACCGGGGCGCGTCGGGCGCGGTGCACCTCTTCGACGCCTACTGCCCGCACCTCGGGGCACACCTGGGCTACGGCGGAAAGGTGGCCGGTGACGACATCACCTGCCCGTTCCATGCCTGGCGGTTCGACTGCGAGGGCTGCAACGTCGACATCCCCTATTCGGCCCGCAAGACCACCGCCAACCGGTTGCGGGGCTGGCCCGTCCGGGAGGAACTCGGAGTGGTGTACTTCTGGCACGACGAGAACGACATCGCCCCCCGCTGGGATCCTCCCCGCCCGGTGGAGGATCCGGCCGGCTACTACCCCGTCCAGCCCGAAGGCACGAAGACGTGGGCGGTGCGGATGTTCCCCCAACTCGTCCCCGAGAACGCCGTCGACTTCTCCCACTTCGGCGTCACGCACGGTGCGACCCCGACGCCCCGGCTCCTCAGCGTCGACGCCGACGAATTCTGCTTCCGGAGTCAGCTGGGCATGCTGTGGGGCGGCAAGGCCGAGAAGACGTGGCTCACACCCGACGGCCCGGTCGACGGGATCCTCGAGACCGAGATCCACGGCATGGGCGTGAGCGTCGCCCGTTTCCTCGGCACCGACGGCGCCGTGTCGCTGGTCGGGGTCACACCTACCGAGGGTGAACAGGCGACCTTCTTCATGACGAACTGGGTCACCCGCCTGCCGGGCGACACCGGCGACGAGTGGCCGAAGATGGCGAAGCGCCGGCTGGCGGAACAGTTCAAGCAGGCCGAGGCCGACCACCTCATCTGGGAGCACCAGCGCTACGTCCCCAACCCCCCGACGGCCCCGGAGGAGGCGGACGGATACCGGGCCCTGCGGTCGTGGGCTCGACGCTTCTATCCCGGAGAAGCAGACTACGAGCAGTACGTCCGGGGGGTGGTCGAGCTGGCCCTGCCATGAACACGTATGACGTCTCTGATCCCGATCGGCGGGTGATCGGGCAGGTCCTGCGGTGGCAGGCGGAACGCGTGCCCGACGATCCGTACCTGATGATGGACGACCGCCGGCTGAGTTTCGGGGAGGTCAACGGCCTGGTCAACTCCTACGCCGCCGGCCTCGGGAAGCTCGGCATCGAGCGCGGCGACCGGGTGAGCCTGCTCATGGAGAACTCCCTGGAGCTGGCGCTGGTGGCGCTGGCCGTCAACAAGCTCGGCGCGACCTGGGTCCCGACCAACACCACCTACAAGGGCGCCTGGCTGTCCGACACCCTGGCCGACGCCGACGCCGCTCTCCTGGTGGTGGACGACGGGCTCGTGCCCAGGGTCACGGGTCTCGACGGCGATCTCCCCGTCCGCCGTTCGGTCGTCCTCGGCCGGTCCGAAGGCTCGGTGGAGCGGGGCGTGGAGTGGCTCCCCTTCGCCGTCCTCGACACCGGGCCGGCTTCGGAGCCCAATGTGGAGGTGGCGCCGCGGGACATCTCGGCCGTGATGTGGACGTCGGGGACGACGGGCCGGTCGAAGGGCGTCATGCAGAGCCACAGCTGCTGGCTCGGCGCCACGCAGGTCTTCCGCCGGGCCCGAGAGGTGCGCGACGGCGACGTCCTCTACTGCTGCGTGCCGATGTTCAACTCCGGCGGCTGGGTCTTCAACGTCTTCGAGGGTCTGGCCGACGGGCTCCCCGTGGCCATCGACCGCCAGTTCACCGTCACCCAGTTCTGGGACCGGGTCCGGTTCTACGGCGCCACCCAGGTGGTCACCCTCGGCGCCATGCACATCTACCTCTGGCAGGCCCCGCCCGATCCCGGCGACAGCGAAAACCCCTTGCGGGTGGCCGGATTCGTGCCCATCCCCCACGAGCTGGTCGAGCCGATGAAGGAGCGCTTCGGGCTGGAGATGATCTGGCAGGGGTTCGGCCAGAGCGAGGCCATGCCGGCCACCATCGCCGCCGGCCGGCGGCAGTGGAAACCCAACTCCGCCGGGGTGGCCCGCCCCGACATGGAGGTCCGCGTCCTCGCCGACGACGACCGGGAGCTGCCCCGGGGCGAGGTGGGCGAGATCTGCATCCGGCCCAGGGAACCCGACGTCCTCTTCAGCGGCTACTTCGGTCAGCCGGAGGCAACCCTGGCGGCCTTCCGGAACCTCTGGTACCACACCGGCGACCTCGGCCGGATGGACGCCGACGACGAGCTGTTCTTCGTCGACCGCCAGGCCGACTTCATGCGCCACAAGGGCCGCAACATCTCGTCCTTCGAAGCGGAGCGGGCCGCCCTCGCCCATCCGGAGGTGAAGGAGGTGGCGGCCCACGGCGTGCCGGCCGCCGAGCTCGCCTCCGAGGACGAGGTGAAGCTGTGCGTGGTCCGGGAGGCCGGGTCGGCCCTCACCGAGGAGGCGCTGGCCGCCTTCGTCAACGACAACGCCCCCTACCACCTCGTCCCCCGCTACATCGAGTTCGTCGACGAACTGCCGCACACGCCCACGGGCCGGGTCCAGAAGTACCTCCTGCGCCGGCGCGGCGTCACCCCGTCCACCTGGGACCGCGTCGAGGCCGGGTTCGAAGTGCGACGCTGATGGAACCTCAACCCAAGTGAGGCCGCTCCAGGGCGTGCGGGTCCTCGACCTGACCCGGCTCCTGGCCGGGGCGACGGCCACCCGCAAGCTGGCCGACCTCGGCGCCGAGGTGGTCAAGGTCGAGGAGCCGGGGCGGGGCGACTACCTGCGGACCATCCCGCCGTTCGTCGAAGGCGAGGGGCTCATGCACCGGGTCCTCAACCGGGGGAAGAAGAGCATCGCCCTCGACTACCGGACTGCCGGCGGCCGGGCGACCCTCGACCGGTTGGCGCTCGCCGCCGACGTCCTCGTCGAAGTGTCGCGCCCCGGTCGCCTGGCCGAGTTCGGCATCGACCTGGCCGATCTGCGCCGGCGTCACCCGGCTCTGGTCGTCTGCTCGGTGTCGGCCTATGGGCAGACCGGCCCGCTGGCGTCGCTGCCGGCGCACGGCATGAACATGGACGCCCAGGCGGGGTGGGTGAGCACCGATCCCTGGAACGGCCGCCGGCGGATCGCCTCGGGGATCTTCACCAGCGTGGCGGTGGAACTCGGCGGGATCAACGCCGCCGTCGGGATCCTGGCCGCGTTGCTGGAGGCCCGCTCGACGGGCCGCGGCACCTGGATCGAGGTCTCCTGCTGGGACGCCGCCGTGGAGGCGACCCGCCTGCGCCTGGCTCACCTGGCCGCCACCGGCAGCGATCTGTTCGACGTCCGGGAGCTCGGCCCGCTCTACGACGTCTACCGGGCCGCCGACGGCAAGCTGGTGCTGTTCGGCGCCCTCGAGCGCAAGTTCTGGGAGCGGTTCTGCGCCGGAGTCGACCGGCCGGACCTGGCCGCCCGGTGGCAGGGTGGGGACGCAGTGCAGTTCGAGGACGACGAGGAGATGCGCGGCGAACTGGACACGATCTTCACTCAGGCCCCGGCGGCGGAGTGGATCGAACGGTTCATCGCCTGGGAGGTCCCGGGGGCGGAGATCCTCGCCCCGGGCGAGGTGCTCGACCATCCGCACTTCCGGGCCCGGCACCTGATTGACGACGTCGGGAGCGACGATCCCGTCCCGTCGATCCTCGACCCGGTGGTGTGCGTCGAAACCCAGGCCCGTCCGGGAACGGGCGCCCCGCCCAGCCCCGCGCTCGGCCAACACACCGACGAGATTCTCAAGACGTGGCTTGAACAAGGAGCGACACGACATGGGCACTGACCGGCCGGTCTTCGGAACCCTCAGCCTGTACCAGGCGATGGCCGACGCCTTGAACAGCGATCCGACCTGGGTGGAAAAGGGCGCCAACATCACGGCGTCGATGGTCTACAGCTACCTTCCCCCGATCGGGAAGCTCTTCTATCTCAACTTCGACGGCGGCAAG
>DASYFF010000160.1:0-16645 GCA_036498605.1 Acidimicrobiia bacterium
TCGTGACCCTCTTGGCCCCGCTGGCCGTGTGCTGGTACAGGTTGGCGGTGACCGGGCCCGCCGCCCGGGAGAAGTCGAGGGTGTTGATCCCCGTGCCGCCGTCGAGGATGACCGGCGCCTCGGAGGCCGCTCCCGTCGCCGGGCTGCCGGCGGCGCTGAGCGAGTCGTCGCCGCCCCCACCCTCGATGGTGATGTCGTCGACCGAGGGCGGATCGATGCAGGCCGGGTCGCAGCCCGACCCGACGTCGACGATGTCGTCGCCGTTGAGGGCGGCGCCGAAGCTTCCGGCCACGATGTCGTCGGGGCCCCCCGAGCCGACGATGCTGAGCGTGCCGCCCGCGCTGTGGGCGCCGGCGCCGCCTGTGCCGAGGTTGAGGTCGAACTTCAACGAGGACGGGAAATGCCCGCCGGTGAGGTCGATGACCACCGTCGCCCCCGACCCGCCGCCCTCGAACAGCACCCGGTCGACGGAGCCCACGGTGCCGAGGACCGAACCCGTCCCCCCGCAGTTGGGCACGGTGATCTTGTCGCCCGACCGGACAACCGTGGCCGTCGCCCCACTGGCCACGGTCACCGTCCCCGACGATGCGTCGCAGGTGCCTACCGAGGCGGCCGCTTCCGCCCCGCCGAGGAGGAGGAGCGGCGCGGCCAGGCCGGCGGCGAGGGCCAGCGCTCCGGCCAGCCGGCGGGAGCGGGAGTACGGCGCGCGGTGGAGGGGGCGGCGGTGCATGACGACGATGACCCTCTGGTTCCCTCTCCTGTGGTTCCGCGCAAACCTGTCGGAATCGGTTTCGACGCCACAAACGGGGTGGCCTGCCCCAATCGGGACGGACGCGCCGCCCGCCGCCCGCCCACGGGGCCGGAAATTCCTCCCAAACCTTGACGAATCGGACATTTTTCCCGCACTCTGGAATCAACCATCCGAGGCGTCGCTGGGGAGCCGCCTCCGAAGTCAGCGTCCGCCAGCCCGCCTTCCGGCGGGCTCGTGGCGCGCCCGGCCTCCCCCTCCGGACCGGCCGGGGCCGGTAGCCTCCCGGAGTGCCTTGGGGGCGGCTGGTGAAGCCCCCAAGTCCAACAGAACGGGAGGGTGCGGCGTGAAGTACCGGGTGGTGGGTGCAGTGCTGCTGCTGGCCTTGGCGGCCGGCGTGGCCGTCCTGGCCCACGCCGGGGGCGGCCCGGCCCCCTACCGGCCCCGGATCGACCCCGCCGCCTTCACCTCCGGCATCGACAACCCCTACCTGCCGCTGCTCCCCGGGCGGCGCTGGGTCTACGAGGGCAAGACCGACGAGGGCCTGGAGCGCAAGGTCGTCGAGGTCACCGGGAAAACCCGGGTCCTCATGGGGGTGACCTGTCTCGAGGTCCACGACACCGTCACCATCGACGGCCGCCTGTCGGAGGACACCCTCGACTGGTTCGCCGAGGGCCGCGACGGCACCGTCTGGTACTTCGGCGAGGCGACCAGCAAGGACGGCGGGGACGGCCGCGCCACCCCGGCCGGCTCCTGGGAGGCCGGCGTCAAGGGGGCGCTGCCCGGCATCGCCATGCCGGGCCACCCCGGGCCCGGCAGCCGGGCCTACCGCCAGGAGTACCTGCCCGGCGAGGCCGAGGACATGGCCCGGGTCATCAGTTTGGACGAGGAGCTGGCCGTCCCCTACGGCTCCTACATCGCCGTCCTGGTGACCCGGGAGTGGTCACCCCTCGAACCCGGGGTCGCAGAGCACAAGCACTACGCCCCGGGCATCGGACTCATCCGGGAGGAGTCCGTCGAGGGTGAGACGGGCCACGCCGATCTGATCGAATTCAAGCGCTGAGCTACGAGCCGGACGGGATCAGGCCCAGGGCCCGGCGGTCCTGCTTCGACTTGCCGTACCGCAGATACAGCGACGGCACGATGAACAGGTTCTGGACCGTGGCCGTCACGAGCCCGCCCATGATCACGATGGCCATGGGGTACTCGATCTCCTGACCGGGCTTGTTGCCCGACAGCAGCAGCGGCACCAGCGCCAGCCCGGCGGCCAGCGTCGTCATGAGGATCGGGGCCAGCCGCTCCCTCGCCCCCCGCACCACCAGCTCCGGGCCGAAGGTCATCCCCTCGTGGGTCTCGAGGTGGCGGTAGTGGTCGATCAGCATGATCTTGTGCCGGGCCACGACCCCGAGCACGGTGAAGAGCCCGATGATCGACCCCAGCGTGAGGATCTGGCTGCCGAAGAGGTAGGCGGCCAGGGCCCCGCCGAAGATGGCCGTCGGCAGCGTGGAGAAGGCCAGGATGGCCAGCCGCCAGCTGCGGAAGGTCGTCTGCAGCAGCAGGAAGATGACGAGGACGGCCGCCAGCCCGAACCAGAACAGGTGGCGCTGCGCGTTCTGGCGCTCCTTGTACTCGCCGAGGACCTCGGCGTGGTAGCCGAGCGGGAAGTCGACCTTGCGCAGGTTGGTCTCCACGTCGTGGACGACCGAGCCCAGGTCGCGGCCGTGGGCGTTGGCCAGCACGTCGATCCGCCGTGACTGGCCCTCGTGCTTGATGATGTTGGGCGTCGGCTGGATCGACACGTCGGCCACGTCGGCCATCCGCACGTGCCCGCCGGTCGGGGTGTCGATGGGCAGGTTCTGCACGGCCGAGAGGCTGTCGCGGCTCGACGGGATGCTCCACACGTTCACGTCGTAGGTCTTGCCGCCCCGGTAGATGTCGCCGACCTCCTCGCCGGCCACCATGGTGGCCGACGCCCGGCGGACGTCACCGGGCTTGAGTCCGTACTTCTCGGCCTTGGCCAGGTCGACCGTGACCTGGATGTGGGGTACCAGCGTCTGCAGTTCGGGGTTCAGGTCGGCGATGCCCTTGATGTCGTGCATAGCGTCGGTGACCTCCCTGGCCTTCTGGCGCAGCGTGGCCAGGTCGGAGCCGAAGATCCGGACGACGATGGCCTCGCCCGAGCCGGTCAGCACCTCCTCGATCCGTTCGTTGAGGTAGGTCTCGACGTTGCGGAACAGGCCGGGGTAGCCGGACACCGCCTCCTCGACCTTGGCGTGGGTCTCGTCGTAGTTGGCCTTCGGGTCGATGCTGATCCAGTTCTCGCCGAAGTCGGAGCCGCCCACCTCGTCGGACAGGAGGGCCTGGCCGATGTGTGTCCCCACGTGTTTCACGCCCGGGATCTCACCGAACTCGCGCTGGGCGGCGGTCACGATCCGGCGCTCCTCGGTGATCGAGGTGCCGGGCTTGGTCACCCAGTGGGCCAGGAAGTCGTTCTCCTTGAAGGACGGGAACAGCTCCTCCCCCATGCGGGGCAGGACCAGGATCCCGGCCAGCGACACGGCGCCGAAGATGATGATGGCCGGCCGTGGCGTGCGGATGACCTTGGCCAGGACCCACTCGTAACCCCGCTGCAGCGGCCGTAACAGCGGCGGCGAGTGCCGCTCCAACGGCGCCTTGCGCAGCAGGACGAGCGCCATGGCCGGCGTGACGGTCAGGGCCACCGCCAGCGACGCCAGGACGGCCAGCACGTAGGACAGCATCAGGGGCCGGAAGAAGGCGCCCGACAGCCCGCCGATGAAGAACACCGGCACGACCGCCACCACCTCGATGAGGGTGGCGTGGATGATGGCGCCCCGCACCTCGACCGAGGCGCCGAGGATGACCGCCGCCGTCGACCGGTCGCTGCCGGCCAGGCGGTGTTCCCGGAGCCGGCGCACCACGTTCTCGATGTCGATGATGGCGTCGTCGACGACGTCGCCCACGGCGATCACCAGCCCGGCCAGGATCATCGTGTTGATCGTCGCCCCCCGCCAGTGGAGGACCATCGTGGCGCCGAGAAGCGACAGGGGCATGGCCACGACGCTGATGAGGGCGACGCGCCATTCCCACAGGAAGAAGAACAGCATGATGACCATCAGCAGCGAGCCGAGCACCAGGGCCCGGCCCAGGTTGTGCAGCGCCGTCGAGATGAAGTCGGCCGGCCGGAAGATCTTCGAGTCGATCACCATGTCGCCGAGCCCGGGCTTGAGAGTCCGCAGCGCCTGCTCGACGCCCTTGGTGACGTCGAGGGTGTTGGCCCACGGCAGCTTCTCGACGATCAACATGAGGCCGGGGCCGCCGTTGATGACGGCCTCGCCGATGAGCGGCGGGTCGCCGTACTTGACGTCGGCCACGTCGCCGAGCTTGAGCGCCGGCTGGCCCTCCCGCTCCTCGACGACGACCTGGGCCATGTCCTCGGCCGAAGTGATCGGCAGCTTGTTGGTGACCGTGAGGCGTTGGCTGCCCGTCTCCACGAAGCCGCCGGTGCCGACCTGGTGCCCGCCCTGGGAGAAGGCCAGGAGGCCGGAATCGAGCGCCCCGGCGGTGGCCTCCATCACCTTGTCGAGCGACACCTGGTTGGCGGCCAGCCGGGCCGGGTCGGCCTGGACGTTGAGCAACTGGATCCGCTCGCCCCAGATCGGCACGTTGGCCACGCCGGGCACCCGCAGCAGCCGCGTCCGGATGGTCCAGTAGGCCATCATCGACTGCTGCCTGAGGTCCATGGTCGGTGACGACAGGCCGATCTTCATGACCCGGCTGGTCGACGACAGCGGCTGGATCATGACCGGCGGCCCGGCCCAGTTGGGCAGCTGGGCCGAGGTCTCGGCCATCCGTTCCGACACCCACTGCCGGGCCTTGAGGGGGTCGGTGCCGGGCTTGAAGATCATTTCCACCGACGAGAGCTGCGGCACCGACTTCGACCGGATGATGTCGAGGCCCGGCACGCCGTTGAGGGCCTCCTCCAGCGGGACGGTGACGAGCGACTCGACCTCCGACGGCGACAGGCCCAGCGCCGGGGTCTGCACCTCCACCTTCGGCGGGGCGAACTCGGGGAAGACGTCGACCGGGTCGTGCCGGAGCTGCATCGTCCCGAGCAGGACCATCCCCAGCGCCGCCCCCAGGACGAGGAAGCGGAACTTGAGGCTGGCGGCGACGATCCGGCGCATCATTGGATGCCCACCAGCTCTCCGTCGCCGTTGGTCGACAGCGGCTGGCTGTCAACCTCGGGGATGGCGACCGCGGGGATGGTGATCTCCCGGACCTCCCACAGGTCCCGCAGGTCGAGCTCCTCGACCTGGGCCTGGCCGGCACCGAAGCGCAGGTACAGGGCCGGCAGGAGGAACAGCGTCAGCACCGTGGAGGTGACGAGCCCGCCGATGATCACGCCGCCCATCGGGTTGATGACCTCGTGGCCCGGCAGGTCGCCGAGGAAGGCGAAGGGAGCGAAGAACAGCCCCGTCGCGGCGGCGGTCAGCAGCGTGGGGGCGAAGCGCTCCCGGGCGCCCGTGGCGATGAGGCCGGGCCCGAACTCCACACCCTCGTCCCGCTCCAGCGACTGGAAGCGCCGCAGCAGGATGACGCCGCCCCGCACGGCGATGCCGAACACGGTCAGGAAGCCGACGAGCGAGCCGAGCTCCATGGTGCCGCCGTCGATCCGCACCGCCACGGCGCTGCCGATCAGCGCCAGCGGGAGCGTGGCGAACAGCAGCGCCGCCAACCGCCACCGGCCGAAGATGGCCTGCAGCAGCAGGAAGATGGCGAGGGCCGCCGCCAGGCCGGACAGCAGGATGCGGTGGGCCACCCGCTGGTGGTGGGCGTAGTTGCCGACCAGCTCGTAGTGGTACTCCAGCGGGAACGACACCTTCGACAGCGCGGAGCGGACGTCGCCGAGGACGGCGTCGCGGCTGCGACCCCTGATGCCGGCGGTGACGTCGACGACCCGGGACACGGCGTCGCGCTCGATGACGTTGGGCGACGGCTTGATGTCGACGTGGGCCACGTCGCCGAGGCGGACGTGCCCGCCGCCGGGCGTGTCGATCAGGAGGTCGCGGATCGTGGACAGGTTCTGGCGGGCGCCGGGCGTCCCCCAGACCACCACGTCGAACACCTTCTGCTCCTCGAACAGGCTGCCGACCTGCAGCCCCGACAGCAGCGTGGCCGCCGAGCGGCGCACGTCGCCGGGCCGGATGCCGGCCACCTTGGCCTTCTCGAGGTCGACCTCGATCTGGACGGTGGGCTCGAGCTGGGGCAGGTCGGCGTGGAGGTTGGTCAGGCCCTTCACGTCGCCGAGGGCACCCTTGACCGTGGTGGCCTGCGTGCGCAGGGTGTCGAGGTCCTGGCCGTAGAGCCGGACGACGACGGGCTCGTCCCCGGACTCCTTGGCCTCGTTGAGGCGCTGCTCGGAGTACGTCATGACGTCGGTGTCGACGCCGGGGTAGCCCTTCACGACCTTCTTGACCGCGGCGACGGTCTCCTCGTAGCCGGCCCGGTCCTTGAGGCTCACCCACAGGACGGCCGCGTTGGGGCTCGAGACGCGATCGGAGGTGATGGCCCGTCCGACGTGGCCGCCGACCCGGCGGACGCCGGAGATGCCCCGCAACTCGTTGGTCATCGTCTCGGTGATCCGGTCCATCTCCGGCAGCGACGTCCCCGGCGGGCCGTCGAGCTGGACGAGGAAGTCGGTTTCCTTGAACAGCGGGACGGGCGACTGCTGCAGCTGCGGCACCACCACGGCGCCGACGACGGCCAGGAGCGCCACGCCCAGCAGGGCCGGCCGGGCCGTACGGGTGAGGCGGCCGAGCAGCGCCTGGTAGCGGGTGCCGAGCCAGCGGATGACCGGCGACTCCTTGCGCAGCAGCGGCGCGTGGCGGAACAGGGTCAGGGCCAGGGCGGGCGTCAGCGACAGGGCCACCACCAGGGCGGCGACCACGGCCACCACGTAGGAGAAGGCCAGCGGGCGGCCGAACCGGCTGCCGAGCCCGTCCAGGAACAGGACCGGCAGCAGCGGCGCGAAGATGACGACGGTGGCGAAGGCCAACCCGCTCCGCACCGCGGAGAGGCTGTCGAGCACGCCGGACACCACCGACGCCTCGCCGGCGGAGCGGTCCTGGCCGGCCAGGCGCCGGGCCACCGCCTCGGCGCCGACGATGGCCTCGTCGATGACCACGCCGAGCCCGACGGCGAGGCCGGCGAAGACCAGCGTGTTGACCGTCTCGCCCCGCAGGTGGAGGGCGAGGGCGGCGGCCATGACCGACGTCACCACCGAGGCGACCACGATGAGCGCCGTGCGCCACTGGTAGAAGAGCAGGGCCAGCGCCAGCAGGAGCAGCACGAACCCGAAGAGCATCGTGCGGGACAGGTCGTGGACGGCGTGGTGGATGAACCGGGCCGGCCGGAAGACGTTGGTGTCGATGTCGAGACCGGGCAGGCCGGGCTTGAGGGCCGTGATGGCCTCCTCGACGCCCTTGGTCACGTCGAGCGTGTTGCCCGTCGGCAGCTTCTCCACCACCAGCATGAGGCCGGGCTTCCCGTTGACGATGGCGTCGCCGATGAGCGGCTGGTGGTCCTCGACCACGCTGGCCACGTCGCCGAGGCGCAGCGGCGAGCCGTCGGGCCCCTTGGGGGCGGCCTTCTCGTCGCCCGGCTCGACCGGGACGTTGGCCAGTTCGGCGGCGGTGTTGAGCGGCGAGACGTGGCGGACGGCCAGGCGCTGGTTGGGGGCGTCGAAGAAGCCGCCGGTGCCGGGGCTCGACGCCTCCAGGAACGACAGCGACGACACCCACAGCGAGTTGCCGGCCGTGGAGATCACCTGGTTGAGCGAGACGCCGGCGTCCTTCAGGTGCTGGGGGTCGACCTGCACCTGGAGCTGGCGGTCCCGGCCACCCCAGATGGCCACGTTGGCCACGCCGGGCACGCCGAGGAGGCGGGGCTTGATCGTCCAGCGGGCCAGGACGCCCATGTCGGTCAGCGACAGCTTCTCCGACGACAGGCCGATCATCATCGTGCGGCTGGTCGACGACGTCGGCGGCAGCATGGTCGGCGGCTTCGACACGCTGGGGATGGCCGCCGGCTGGTTGAGCCGTTCCTGGACCATCTGGCGGGCCTTGAGGAGGTTGGTGCCCGACTCGAAGACCAGGTGGATCGACGACAGGCCGGGGATCGACTCGGAGTGGATGGTCTGGAGCCAGGCGACACCGGAGAGAAGGTCGGCCTCGAGCGGCACGGTGATGAGCTGCTCGATCTCGGCCGCCGACAGGCCGAGGGCCTCGGTCTGGATGTCGACCGACGGCGGCGTGAACTCGGGGTAGGTGTCGACCGGGGCGTTGCGCAGCGTGGTGACCCCGGCGACGAGCAGCCCGACCGCCGCCACGAGGACGAGGAGGCGGAACTTGAGGCTGGCGGCGACGATCTTGCCGGTCATTCGAACTCCCCGATCCCGTCCTCGACGCCGAAGAGCTCGGCGGCGCCCTGGATCACGACCGCGGTGCCCGGCGGGGGTCCTTCGGTGAGGATCGCCTTGTCGCCGTCGATCCGGTCGATGGTGACGGGCGCCTTGATGTAGGACAGGTTCTCGGGGGCGGTGAACACCCAGGAGTGGCCCTCGGCGTCGTAGATGATCGCCGAATAGGGGACGGACTCGTGGTGGGCGTCGGCCTCGCTGACGGCCGCCGTCTCGATGCCGAGCCGCTTGGCCGCCTGCTCGAGGAGGACGACCTTGCTCTGGCCGGTGTCGCCGATCTTCTCGACCTTGGCGGCCTTCTCGCCTTGCTCCTCTTCGGTCTTGACCTTGGCGCAGCCGCCCAGCGCGAGGGCGAGGGCGGCCAGGGCCGAAAGGGCGGTGATCCGTCGGGTGCTGCGTCGCATTGGTGTGGTCCCCCCGGGACGATGCCGGCGCCCTGTTGGGCGCCGGGTTCAGAGCTGGTGTTTGTAGAAGCCGGTGTCGGGGGCGACATCCGTTTCGCCCGGGTCCTCTTCGTCGTTGTGGTTGAGGTCGGTGGCCGCCGTCACCCGGTACTGGTAGGACGGGCCCGCGCCGGCGAAGTGCCGGGCGAACGTCACCTTGATGGCGTTGGGCCCGATGCGGGTGAAGGTGGCCGGGCCGATCTCCTTCTCGGCGGGCGTCTCGACCTTGGCGTCGATCTTCCCGTCCTCGAACTCGACGCCGACGATCCGGTCGACCTTGTTGTCGTTGTCGGTGTCGAGCCCCCAGAAGATGTCGACCTGGTCGTCCTTGAACGGTTCGTAGGTCTCGGCCGTGTAGGTGATGGTCGAGGCGTCGTTGGCCTGGGTCAGCGTCTTCAGGTCGAGGGGGAGGTTGACGTCGTCGGGATCGGTGAAGCTTTGCGGCGCCGACTGGGCCTGGACCGGCGCGGCCGTCGCCGGCGGGGCGGCCTCGGTGGGTTGCGTCTTCGCCGCCTGCGCCGCAGGCTTCGCCTCCGACTTCGAGCAGGCCGACAGCGCGACCGCCAGAACGACGGCCGCGGCCCGGCCGCGACGAATCCCCATGTTCCTGCTCCCCCAATTGGCCCTGTGCGCCCCCAACCCGCCCGAAGGCGGCGCGCTTGAGAAAGTGTAAGAACCTTCACATTAAGCGTCAATTGACGCTCGGCCCGGCTCTCACCGTCCGCTTAACCGGCAACGCGAAAGGGACCGCCCCCGGCACTGGGACGGTCCCTTTCGGTTGTGGTCGTTTCCGGCAGCCTCGGCGGGAGGCCGCTGCGTCGAGTTCGCCCCAGCGGGAGGCTCGTCGACCCGGAATCAGGTCAGATGCAGCCTTGTCGGCTAGTACTCGCAGTTGTTGATTTCGTCGCCGGCGCCGAAGAGGCAGTCGTCGAAGTCGTCGCCACCGTTGACCTTGTCGACAGTGTTCAGGCCGCCCGGCTCGACACCCTCTTCACGGTCGCCAGGAGAGTCGTCAACCGAGATCATGACGTCGTCGCCGGAACCGCCGACGAGGTAGTCGTTGCCGGGGCCGCCGGCCACGGTGTCGTTGCCGCCGTCGCCGACGACGGTGTCACGGCCGGCGCCGCCGTCGAGGTCGTCGTCGCCGGTGTCGCCACGGATGGCGTCGTCGCCGTCGTCGCCGGCGATCGAGTCGTCGCCGGCCGCGCCGCAGATGAAGTCGTTCCCCAGGCCACCGCTGATGGTGTCATCACCGTCGGAGCCGACGATCGTGTCGTCGTCGTCGGTGCCGTCGATGAGGGCCGGGCCGTACTGGCCGGAAGCGTCGAGCCAGGTGTGGCTGGCCGGGCGGCCGTTGCAGAGCCCGCCGATGGCGTGCGACGTCCCGCCGTTGAGAATGGCGAGGCCGAGCGCGAAGCCGGACGTGGCGGTGATAAGGGCCAGACGGCCCGTCTTCTGGCGCAGAGAAATACGGTTCATTTGGATGTGCCTCCTGTGCGTTGTTTGCAGTGCATGACCCGCCGGTCCCGCAACCGGCGGTGGGTCTGCCCGCATCCCCTGGATCCCGTATGGCCTCGGGCTCGTTGGCCCGGGGTCCACACCCCAGCTCCGGGTCTCCGGACATCTGTCTGGTTGGGTGGTCCGGTTCGCTCCCCAGCTTTCCGGTCACTTTTCGCCCCAGCCGACAGAAGGAATTGTGAGATGTCTGTCGAAAGAGATCAAGTCCCCTCTGAAATCCTCAATTTCGAGGATATCCAGGGAACTTCCACGAAACTTCCAGGGTATTTGGGTTTCAGGCCCATTTTCGGGGTCGCCGTAACCCTGTGTTCACTGAACGCACACGTCTGGTGCGGTTTTCCAGGGCGGGACGTCAGGGGAATTTCTCAGCCCTCCCTCACCAATTTTTTCCGCTCGGGACGCGGAAGGGGCCGCCCCGAGGGGCGGCCCCTTCTTTTTCTGGCTCGAATGCCTCCCGCCGGCTTTCGCCTTTGGGGGGTCCTTGGGGGGCGGAGCCCCCCGAGTGCCTAGTACTCGCAGTTGTTGATCTCGTCGCCGGCGCTGAAGAGGCAGTCGTCGAAGTCGTCGCCGCCGTTGACCTTGTCGACTTCGCTGTCGTCGGCGGAGATCATGACGTCGTCGCCGGACCCGCCGACGAGGAAGTCGTTGCCGGTGCCGCCGGCCACGGTGTCGTTGCCGCCGTCGCCGACCACGGTGTCACGGTCGGCGCCGCCGTCGAGGTCGTCGTCGCCGGTGTCGCCACGGATGGCGTCGCCGCCGGCGTCGCCGGCGATGCTGTCGTCGCCGGCCGCGCCGCAGATGACGTCGTTGCCGTCGCCCCCGCTGATGGTGTCGTCGCCGTCGGAGCCGACGATGACGTCGTCGTGGTCGGTGCCGTCGATGAGGGCCGGGCCGTACTGGCCGGACGCGTCGAGCCAGGTGTGGCTGGCCGGGCGGCCGTTGCAGAGCCCGCCGATGGCGTGCGACGTCCCGCCGTTGAGGAAGGCGAGGCCGAGCGCGAAGCCGGACGTGGCCGTGACGAGGGCCAGACGGCCCGTCTTCTGGCGCAGAGAAATACGGTTCATTTGGATGTGCCTCCTGTGCGTTGTTTGCAGTGCATGACCCGCCGGTCCCGCAACCGACGGTTGGTCTGCCCGCATCCCCTGGATCCCGTATGACGCCGCGGCCCTCTCAAGAGGGTTTTGGCACCACACCCCAGCTCCGGTGATCCGGACATTCAGCTCCCCAGCTGACAAAAGGGATTGTGAAGTGAACAAAAGGCAACGTCAAGCTGTACCGGGCCCGTTCAAAGCGGGTTCTCAGATATCAGCCGATCCAGATCGTCTTGGCGTTGCAGAACTCCCGGATCCCGTGGGCGGAGAGTTCCCGGCCGTAGCCCGAGGTCTTCACGCCGCCGAAAGGCAGGTCGGGGTACGAGGTGGTCATGCCGTTGATGAACACGGCGCCGGCGGCGAGGTCGCGGACGAAGCGCTCCTGCTCGGCGGCGTCGTCGGTCCAGGCGTTGGAGCCGAGCCCGAACTCGGTGGCGTTGGCCAGTTCGACCGCCTCGTCGATGTCCGCCACCCGGTAGAGCTGGGCCACCGGGCCGAAGACCTCCTCGTGGTACATCCGCATCTCCGGCGTGACGTCGACGACGACGGTGGCCGGGTAGAACCAGCCCGGCCCGCCGGGGGCCTCGCCGCCGACGAGGACCTTGGCGCCCTTGGCGGTGGCGTCGGCCATGAGCTCCTCGACGTCGCGCCGGCCCTGTTGGGTGGCCAGGGGCCCGATGTCGGTCGCCTCGTCGGTCGGGTCGCCGAGGCGCAGCGCCGCCATGCGGTCCACGAAGCGGCGCTGGAACTCGTCGGCCGCCGCCTCGTGGACGATGAAGCGCTTGGCCGAGATGCAGCTCTGCCCATTGTTCTGGCAGCGCGACGTCACGGCCACCTCGGCCGCCTTGTCGAGGTCGGCAGACGGCATGACCACGAAGGCGTCGCTGCCGCCGAGCTCGAGAACGGTCTTCTTGATCTCCTCGCCGGCCACCCGGGCCACGGCCTGGCCGGCCGGTGTGCTGCCGGTGAGGGTGGCGGCCGCCACCCGGCGGTCGCGCAGGACCCGCTCGACGAGGTCGGAGCCGATCAGCAGCGTCTGGAACGCACCGGCGGGGAACCCCGCCCGGCTGAAGAGGTCCTCCATGTAGAGCGCCGTCTGGGGGACGTTGGAGGCGTGCTTGAGCAGCCCGACGTTGCCGGCCATGAGGGCGGGAGCGGCGAAGCGCATGGCCTGCCACAGCGGAAAGTTCCAGGGCATCACGGCCAGGACGGGCCCGATCGGCTGGTAGCGGGTGAGGGCCCGCCGGGCCCCGACGGCGGCGGGGTCGACCGGCTCGTCGGCCAGGAAGGCCTCGGCGTGCTCGGCGAAGAACCGGCAGGCCTTGGCGCACTTCAGGGCCTCCGCCTTGGCCGCCTTGAGCGTCTTGCCCATCTCGGTGGTCATCATGGCGGCGACGGTGTCGGCCTCGGCGTCGAGGATGTCGGCCGCCGCCCGCATCCACCCGGCCCGCTCGGCGAAGGTGGTGAGCCGGTAGCTCCGGAAGGCTTCCGCCGCCCGCTCGATCCTGGCGTCGACCTCCTCGGAAGAGAGCGCGTCGAACGTCTTGACCGTCTCGCCGGTCGCCGGGTTCACGGTGGCGATCGCCATGGCTGCCTCCCTGATCTGGGCTTCGGGCTGGGCGGGGCCGGGGCCCGGTCCCGAACCGCCGCCGCCCTCTGTATACCCCTCCGATCCCCTCGTCGCCCGGGGCCGGGAACCGGCCCCGCATGGCGCGACGGGCGCCGCAAGGGGTAAAGCAGGAGCCGATGCCCCCCGAAGACGAGGACGGGACCACCCCCGACACCCCCCCGGCCGCCCCTCCGGCTCCGGCGCCCGACGCCCCGCCGTCCGACGCTCCGGCTCAGGCTGCGGCGTCCGGCGCTCCGGCTGCGCCGTCCGATGCTCCGGCTGCGCCGTCCGATGCTCCGGCTGCGCCGTCCGATGCTCCGGCTGCGCCGTCCGATGCTCCGGCTGCGCCGTCCAACCCGGTTTCGGTGGCCGATGTCCCGGCCGCGGCGGCTGATGTTCCGGCCCCGGCGGCTGATGTTCCGGCCCCGGCGGCAGATGTTCCGGCCCCGGCGGCAGATGTTCCGGCGCCGGCGGCTGATGTTCCGGCGCCGGCGTCCGATGTCCCGGCTCCGGCGTCGGAGGCTCCGGGAGCGGCCGGGGCCCCTGGTGGGGAGCCGGCGGTTGCAGCGTCCGGCGCTGGCGGGGATGACGGCGGGGCAGGCGAGGGCGAGAATGGTGGGGCGCCCGGGCGGCGCCGGCGGCGCCGTGGGCGCCGGGGCCAGGGGGAAGGGGCCGGAGCGTCCGGACAGCCCGGGGAAGGGCCGGAGAGTGGTCGGCCAGGCGGTGAGCGCGCCGCTGGTCCCGGAGGTTCGCGGGCTGGTGGTGCCGGTGGTCCGCGGGGCGGTGAGGGGGCCGGTGGTCCCGGCGGGTCGCGAGGCGGAGGCGGCCGGACGGGCGATCGTGGCGGGGCCCCGGGCGCCGGAGGGCGGGGTGGGCAAGGTGGGGACCGTCGCAGCGCGCCTGGCGGGCAGCGGGGGGGCCCGGCGGGGGAGCGCGGCCGCGGTCCGCGGGGAGACCGTCAGGGCGGCGGGGGCGGCGACCGTCGGGGTGGCCCGGGCGGCTCGGGCGGAGACCGCGGGAGCGGAACGGGCGGAGACCGTCGGGGTGGCCGGGGCGACGAGCGGGGGCGTGAGGGCACCGGTGCGCCGGCGCCGCGAGTGGTGGCGCATGCGCTGCGGCTCGAGGTCGGCGGGCGGGGCGTCGAGCTCCACTGCGACACCTGCGAACTGGTGGTCACGCACCTGGCCGGCCCCGAGGTGCGCCGGGCCGTCGAGGACGCCCACCGCCACCATCTCGGCACGATCACCTGGGAGAGCGGCTGGTTCGCCGTCTGCTCCTGCGGCTGGAGCTCCACCAAGGTGAGCCAGGACAGGGCCTGGGAGGAGCTCGCCGACCACGAGGCCGACATGCTCCGCCCCGCGGCGCAGGGCGTCCCGCCCGCCCCACCCCGTCCGCCCCGGCCCTCCTGAGCCCGGCCGGCCCGCCCTTCTCGGGAGGGTTCGATCTTGTTAGGCTCCATTCACGAAAGTGGGCCGGGCTTCGGCGTGGCCGGCGGCGGGAAGTGGGAGGTGCGGCGATGGCGAAGTGGCGGCGGTGGCTGCCGATCGTCACCGTCCTCCTGGCGGTGACGGCCTCGCCGCTCCGTTCGTCGGCCTCGCCGCTGCGCCCGTCCGGCGGGACGGCGGTCGAGAGCTCGGAGATGCAGTGGGGGCCGTTCGTCGTGCCCGCCGCCGTGGGCGAGCGGCCCGGCGTGCTCGACACCATCGTGTCGGCGCTGCCGATGCCCTGCCTCAACTGTTATCTGACCGGTGTCCAGGTCGACCTCGTCTTCGAGGACGGGCGCTCCGCCAATCTCGACCAGGGCGTCATGCTCCACCACTTCATCGTCTTCAACTCCGCCCGGCCCGACTCCACCTGCGGTCCGGACACTCTCGTCGGCGCACTGGGCGAGCGGTTCTTCATGGCCTACAACGACCGCACCGGCACCGTCTTCCCGCCCGGCTTCGGCTATCACCTGGCCGCCGACCGGGTGGGGGCGGCGATCGCCGTGATGAACCACACCGACCGGGCGCAGGTCGTCCGGGTCGAGGCGAAGATCAACCACGTCGCCGACCCGGCGCCGGAACTGAAGCCCGTCCGCCCGGTGTGGCTCGACGAGAACAACTGCCGCTCCTCGGCCTACGAGGTCTTCGCCGGTCCGTCGCACCGGGTCTGGGAGTGGAAGTCCACCCTCACCGGCCGGGTCCTGTCCGCCCGGGGCCACCTCCACGACGGCGGGATCAGGATCGCCTTCGCCAACTCGACGACCGGCCGGCACCTCTGCACGTCCTACGCCCGCTACGGCACCAATCCCGCCTCCACCGGGACCGTCGACTCCATGTCGACCTGCGTCTGGGACCGTCTGGGGACGGTCCGGGCCGGCGAGACCCTCGCGATCGACACGTACTACGACCCGCCCCAGGCCCAGCCCGACGTGATGGGCGTGCTCCTGGCCTTCGTCTACGAGACCGACGATCTCACCGGCGGCACGGCGCCCCCACCCGACGGCCCCGCCCCGCCCTGGCCGCCCCTCGGGGGAGTCCCCTCCGGCCACGGACACCAGCACCACCACTGACGCAAGCCCGGGTGTTGTGCCGTGCCTGGCGACAACCTATGTAGCTAGGCACGCCACAAGTGCGGGGGTCAGGCGGCGTCGGCGGGGTCCTCGACCGGTTCGAGCCGGGCAGGGACGTGCTTGTGCCAGGGGGTTCCGGCGAAGGGGTCGCGGTCGGCGGCGTCAGTCAGGTCGTTGGGGGCGAGGCCGGTGGTGACGCGCCGGCCGTCCTCCGTCGGGTGGTCGAGGCCGAGGCCGTTGGGGAGGGAGACGTGGCCGTCCTGCATGCGGTCGTCGATCTCGACGGTGACCACGCCCCCGCCGCGGCGGGTGGTGAGGTTCGCCCGTCCGCCGTCGATCAGGCCGAGGCGCTGCGCGTCGCCGGGGCTCACCCGGAGGGCGCCGGCGGGGTCCCGCTTCCGCCAGGTGGGGTCGCGCATGATCGTGTTGGCGGTGAAGGAGCGGCGCTCGCCGGCGGAGAGGACGAAGGGCCAGGCGGGGTCGGCGCCTGGGCCGGCGTCGGGCTCGGCGGTCAGGCCGGCCAGCTCGGCGAGGAGCTCGGGGATGGTGACGTGGATCAGGCCATCGGGCGTGCGGACCCGGCGCCAGGAGGCGTCGTAGTCGTCGTCGGTGATGACCACGCCGGAGCGGCTGGCCAGGATGGCCTCGAAGAGCTGCTCGCCGGCCAGCACCCCTTCACCGGTGAAGCCGGCCCGCCGCACGCTGTCGGGGTTGATCTGGGCGCACTTGTGGGCCGCGGCCCACAGCACGGCGGCGGCCGCCGCGCCGTCGGGCAGCGTCGGGCCCAGCGTGCGGTAGAGCACGACCGGGGCCACGGCCCCGAGCATGGGGTTGCCCGGGGGACGGGGGGTGTCCCCCCGATCAAGGCGGCGTGAGCCGCTCGGATCAGCGGCCGCGGCGAAGAACGCCGTGGCGAAGGCCGCCCGGCCCTGCCCCGCCGCCTCCTGCAACGGCGCCAGGTCGGCTTCGGTCACCACGCCGAGGGCCTCCAGCAGGCGGGTGTGGATCTCGGCCTCGGGCAGCGGGCCGTCGGGCGGCTCCAGCAGGGGCTGGCGGAGGTGGAACACGTTGCGGGGGAACTCGAAGTTGAAGAAAGTCGCCTCCCACTTCTCGTACTGCGTCGAGGCCGGCAGCACGTAGTGGGCCGCCCGGGCGGTCTCGGTCATGGCCACGTCGATGACCAC
>DASYFF010000161.1:0-13555 GCA_036498605.1 Acidimicrobiia bacterium
GATGACCGACGGCTCGTAGAAGAACCCCGCCCCGTCGGCCACCCGCCCGCCGGTCAGCACCTCGGCGCCCCCGTCGACCGCCCGGTCGACGAAGCCCGCCACCCGGGCCCGCTGCTCCGCCGACACCAGCGGGCCGAGCTCAGTCGCCTCGTCGGACGGGCTGCCCGACACCAGCGTCTTCACCGCCCCGGCGATGCCGGCCACGGCCGCCTCGTAGGCGCCGCCGGCGGCGATGACCCGGCAGGCGGCGGTGCAGTCCTGGCCGGCGTTGAAGAACCCGCCGAGGCGGACGGCGGCCGCCACCACCTCGGGGTCGGCGTCGTCGAGGACGACGACCGGCGCCTTGCCGCCGAGCTCGAGGTGGACCCGCTTCAGCGTCGACGACGCCGCCCGCATCACCGCCTGCCCCGTCGGGACCGAGCCGGTGAGGGACACCATGGCCACGGCCGGATGCTCCACCAGCGCCACGCCGGCCGCCTCCCCCTGACCGGTGACGACGTTGAGGACGCCGGGCGGGAGGATGTCGGCGGTCAGCTCGGCCAGGCGCAGCACCGACAGCGGTGTCAGCTCCGACGGTTTGAGCACCACGGTGTTGCCCGCCGCCAGGGCCGGGCCGATCTTCCACGCCGCCATCATGAGCGGGTAGTTCCAGGGGGCGATCTGGCCCACGACCCCGAGCGGCTCCCGGCGCAGGAACGAGGTGTAGCCGGCCATGTACTCCCCCGCCGCCCGGCCTTCGAGCGCCCGGGCGCCGCCGGCGAAGAAGCGGAAGTTGTCGATCGTCAGGTCCATCTCGTCGGGGAGGGCCGACAGCGGCTTGCCGACGTTGGCCGACTCGATGGCGGTGAACTCGTCACCGTGATCCTCGATCACCGAGGCGATGCCCAGCAGCGCCTCGGCGCGCTGGCGGGGGGTGGTGGCCGACCACGAGTCGAAGGCGGCCGCCGCCGCCTGCACCGCCCGGTCGACGTCGGCCGCCCCCGACGCCGCCGCCCGGAAGATCACCTGGCCGGTGGCGGGGTCGACGACGTCGTCGAGGGCGTCGGTCTGCGGCTCCACCCACTGGCCGCCGATCCAGTTGCGGGCCTGCAGTTCGGGCAGCTTCGGCATGGAGGCCTCCTCGATGTCAGTGGGCGGTGGTGGCGGCGCCGGTCGACGCCTGGGTCACGGCCTCCTCGCCGGTCAGGCGCTGGGCCAGGTAGACGGGGATGATCGACAGCAGCACGGCGAAGAGCCCGACGGCGTTGACGATCGGGCCCTGGTTGGGCCGGGCGTAGTTCTGGAGGATCCAGATGGGCAGCGTCTCCGTGCCCGCCCCGGCGGTGAACGTGGTGACGATGATCTCGTCGAACGACAGGGCGAAGGCCAGGAGTCCTCCGGCCAGGAGTGCTGTCCGGATGGCCGGGAACGTCACGTACCGGAAGGTCTGCAAGGGGTGGGCGCCGAGGTCGGCCGACGCCTCTTCCAGGTTGCGCGACGTTCTCCGCAACCGGGCCAGCACGTTGTTGTAGACGACCACGATGCAGAACGTGGCGTGGCCGATGGCGATCGTGAGCGTGCCGAACCTGATGCCGCCGATGAGCGGCGCCTCCCGGAAGGCCGAGTTGAGCGCCATGCCGGTGGCGATGCCGGGCAGGGCGATGGGGATCACGACGAGGAACGAGACGACGTCGCGGCCGAAGAACCGGTAGCGGGCCACGGCGAAGGCGGCCAGGGACCCGAGCAGCAGCGCCACGGCGGTGGCCATGAACCCGACTTTGATCGACGTCAGCAGCGCTTCCCGGGCGCCGGTCGAGTGCCAGGCCCGGCGGACCCACTCCAGCGACAGCCCGTCGATCGGCCAGCGGGTGACCCGCGACCGGTTGAAGGCGTACAGCGCCAGCACCGCCAGCGGGAAGTAGATGAAGACGAGCGTGGCGGCCGTGCCGGCCCGCAGCAGCGTCCGCATCCAGCGCGACTGGACCATCAGAGGTTCTCGAAGGCGCCGAGGCGCCGGGCGACGAGGAGGTACCCGACCATGATCACCATGGGCACCGTGACGTAGGCGGCGGCGAAGGGCAGGTTGCCGCCCACGCCGAGCTGGGCGTAGATGACGTTGCCGATGAACTGGACCGACGACACCAGCGTCGGGGTGATGTAGTCGCCCAGCGACAGCGAGAAGGTGAAGATCGAGCCGGCCACGACAGCCGGGAAGGCCAGCGGGAGGATGACCTTCCGGAACGTCGTGAACGGCGATGCGCCGAGATCCGACGAGGCGTCGATCAGCGAGTCGGGGATCCGCTCCAGCCCGGCGTAGATGGGCAGGATCATGTACGGCAGCCACAGGTAGGTCAGCACCAGCCACGGCCCGACCAGGCTGCGGCCGAGCCCCGGGCCCTTGAGGCCGATGGGATCGAGCAGCCAGTTGAGGATCCCGTCCTCGGCCAGGATCGTCCGCCAGGCGTAGACCTTGGCCACGTAGCTGGCCCACAGCGGCAGGAGCACGGCGATGACCAGGAGTCTCCTGGCCCGGGGCGTGGCCAGCTTGGCCATCGTGAAGGCGATGGGGAAGGCCAGGACGGCCGTGGTCACCGTCACGGCCGCCGCCACCCCGACCGTCCGGATGGTGATGGTGCGGTAGACGGAGCCGTGCCACAGGTCCCGGAAGTTCGACAGGCCGATCTGCTTCACCACCACCTGGGCACCCCGGTCGAAGCGCCACAGGCTGTTGAAGACCAGCACGGCCAGTGAGCCGAGGTAGGCCACGACCAGCCAGCCGAGCGGCGCGGCCAGCAGCAGCACCACCTGGAGCCGCCGCCGGCCGCGCAGCCAGTTCCTCAAAGCCGGCCCATCAGCCCTTGATGGCCGTCCAGGCCGTGACCCAGTCCGAGTAGTCCTTGCACGTCGCGGCCCGCGTGTCGCCGCACTCCTTCACCGGCGTGTTCCAGTAGGCGACCTTGGCGAAGTAGGCCTCGTCGTCGGCGTGGAACGTCTTGCAGTGCTCCTTGTCGGCGGTCAGGGCACACGACTTGGAGTTGGCCGGCGCTTCGCCGAAGTACTCGGCCACCGCGGCGTTGGCCTGGGGCGAGATGATGTGGTTCATGAACAGGTACATGCAGTTGGGGTGAGCCGCCTTGGAGGAGATCATCCAGGTGTCGGACCAGCCCGTCGAACCCTCGCTGGGCAGGATGGTCTGCACCGGAACCGGCGGCTTCGAGGTGCTGAGCAGGTTGGCGATCACCTGCCAGGTGGTGCCGACCACCGAGTTGCCCTGGGTGAACGACGCCTGGGACTTGGCGTACTCGCTCCAGTACTCACCGACCACGGTGCGCTGCTTCTTCAGCAGGTCGACCGAGGCGTTGAACTGGGCGTCGTCGAGCTCGTAGACGTTGTCGATCTTGAGCTCCGGCTTGTGGGCCTTCAGGTAGAGGGCGGCGTCGGCGATGTAGATCGGGCTGTCGTAGGCCGTCACCTTGCCCTTGTAGGGCGACTTGTCGTTCCACACCACGTCCCACGACGTCGGTGCCGGCTTGACCTTGTCGGTCCGCCACATGAGCAGGTTGGCGCCCCGGCCGTGGGGTATGCCGTAGTGCTTGCCGTTGACGGTGTTGTGGGGCTTGTCCTTCAGGCCCGAGAAGACGTCGGCGTAGTTGGGAATGAGATCGACGTTGACGGGGGCCACGTCGCCGGCGTTGATCAGCCGCAACGTGGCGTCGCCCGACGCAGAGACCCCGTCGTACTGCCCGGTCTTCATCAGCGTGACCATCTCGTCGGAGGTGTTGGCCACCTTGGCGTTCACCTTGCAGCCGGACTCCTTCTCGAAGCCCGTGATCCAGTCGACCTTGGGGTCGTTGGAGCCGTTCTCGACGTAGCCGGCCCAGGCGATGACGTTGACCGCCCCCTCGCCGGCGCCCAGCTTCTGGAGCGAGCCGTCGGAGGTCGTCGACGTCTTCGTCTCGCCCTGCGCTTCGGTGTTGCTCTTCTTCTTGTCGTCGCCGCATCCCGCCAGTACCAGGGACACCAGCCCGAGCACGGCGATGAAGGCCCGCGTTCTCATGGTCTCTACCTTTCTCTCACTCGGGCAGGAGCAGCGTGTGCTCCTGCGCCCAGGCCAGACGGACGGTGCGCCCCCGGGCGGCAAGCGCATCGGTGGAGGAGGTCGTGAGGTTCTGCTGCATGACGACGAGCTCGCCGCCGGCGTCGAGGGCCACCACGTAGCGGGTCTCCGACCCGAGGTAGGCGACGTCGACCACGAGCCCGGTGGCCGTGCACTCCCCCGGCGCGCTGCCGGCATCGGGGTCGAGCAGGCGGATCTTCTCGGGCCGGACGGTGAAGCGGCCCTCCCGTCCCACGATGGCCCGGGCGGCCTCGGCGTCGAGCAGGTTGGAGGTGCCGACGAAACCGGCCACGAAGGCGGTGGCGGGATGTTCGTAGAGCTCGGCCGGCGGCGCCACCTGGATGATCCGGCCCTCGTTGAACACGGCGATCCGATCGCTCATGGTGAGCGCTTCCTGCTGGTCGTGGGTGACGAAGACGAACGTGATCCCCACCTCGGCCTGGATGGCCTTGAGCTCCCGCTGCATCTGCTCCCGGAGCTTGAGATCGAGGGCCCCGAGCGGCTCGTCGAGGAGCAGTACCTTGGGTCGCTTCACCAGAGCCCGGGCCAACGCCACCCGCTGGCGCTGGCCGCCCGAGAGCTGGGAGGGGCGCCGGGTGCCGAACCCTTCCAGACGCACCATGCGCAGGGCGTCCTCGGCCCGGCGGCGCCGGTCGGCCCTGGCCACCTTCTGCACCATGAGGCCGTAGGCCACGTTGTCGAGGATCGACATGTGGGGGAACAGGGCGTAGTCCTGGAAGACGGTGTTGACGTCGCGCTCATAGGGTGGGCGGTCGGTGACGTCGGCGCCGTGGAGCAGCACGCGGCCCTCGGTCGGTGCCTCGAAACCGGCGATGATCCGCAGGCACGTGGTCTTCCCCGACCCCGACGGGCCGAGCATGGAGAAGAACTCCCCGTCGCGGATCTCGAGGTCGACGCCGGCCACCGCCTCGACGTCGCCGAAGCGTTTCGTCACCCCGGCCAGCGTGACGGCCGGGCCGCCGATCGCCCGCCGCTCGGGCAGGTCGGTCGGGGCGTCGGTCTGCGTCCCGTTCAACGGGTCGCCTCGAGCGCCTTCTCGAAGACCCGCAGCGCCTGGTCGATCTCCGCCTCCGACACGACGAGTGGCGGCATGAACCGCACCACCTGCGAGTAGGTGCCAGCGCTCATCAGCACGAGCCGCCCGTCCTCCAGGCAGCGGGCCAACAGGGCCGGGACCCGGTCGGGGCGGCGGAACTCGACCGCCACCATCAGTCCCAGCGAGCGGACCTCGGCCACGCCGGGATCGGCGGCACAGGCCTCGGCCAGGCCGGCGGCCAGCTGGCGGCCCCGGGCGGCGACGTGGTCCAGGAACCCGTCCTCGGTGAGGACGTCGATGGTGGCCAGGGCGGCGGCGCAGCCGATCGGGTTGCCGCCGTAGGTGCCGCCGTGGCTGCCCCGGGGCCAGCGGGCCATGAGCCCGGCCGAGGCGCCGATGGCCGAGATCGGGAAGCCCGACCCCAGCCCCTTGGCCAGCACCATGACGTCGGGCCGGACGCCGTGGTGCTCGACGGCGAACATCTTCCCGGTGCGGCCGAAGCCGGTCTGGACTTCGTCGGCCACGAACAGGATGCCGTGGCCGGCGCACAGCTCGGCCAGGCCCCGGAGGAACGAACCCGGGGCGGGGACGTAGCCGCCCTCGCCGAGGACCGGCTCGATGACCACCGCCGCCGTCTCAGCGGGTGCGGTCTGACTGGCCAGCAGGTGCCGGACGGCCGCCAGAGAGGCGGCCGAGGCGGCTTCGACGTCACCGCCGTGGTCGAGGGCCGAGGGGAACGGGGCCACGAAGATGCCCGACGGGAGGGGACCGTGGCCGGCCCGGTAGGAGGTCTTCGACGTGGTCATGGCCATCGTCAGGTGCGTGCGCCCGTGGAAGCTGCCGGTGAAGACGATGATGTTCGGCCGGCCGGTGACCTGCTTGGCCAGCTTCACGGCCCCTTCGGTGGCCTCCGAGCCGGAGTTGGCGAAGAAGAAGGTGTCGATCGGCTGGGGGCAGACCTCGGCCAGACGGGCCCCGAGCCGCTCCAGGAGGTCGTGGCGGTAGATGTTGACCTGGGCGTGGATGAAACGCCCCGCCTGCTCGGCGATGGCCGCCACCACCCTCGGGTGGCAGTGCCCGGTCGAGGTGACGGCGATGCCGCTGGTGAAGTCGAGGTAATTGTCACCGGTGGTGGTGGTGATCACACAGCCCCGGCCCGAGGCCACCTCGAGATCGGTCACCCGGAACCAGACGTCGGAGACGTGGCTCACGTCCGGCATTCTCGGCCCGACCGCCCGGTCTGGAAATTGTTGGTGGCGAAGACCTGAACGTCCGGTTTTGGAGAATTTACAAAGATCTACAACGGCCCGAAGCGGGTCTCGGCCCGGAGGGCCACGTAGAGGTCGGCCAGGGTGTCCGGGCTGCGCAGGGTGCGGCCCAGCAGCTCCTCGACCCGGCCGAGGCGGTAGCGCAGCGAGTTGGGGTGCACGTGGAGCGCCTCGGCGGCGGCGTTGACGTTCTGGTCGGCCGTCAGGTAGGCGACCAGCGTCTCGAGCAGCTGGGGATGGCCCCGCAGCGGGTCGAGGACGAGGTCGACCCGAGCCCGTAGCTCGGCCGGATCGGCGTCCGACAGGAGGGCGTCGATGAGGTCGAAGTCCTCGAAGCGCAGCACCCGGCCCGGCGCCGCCCCCGTCCGGTCGAGGAAGTCGAGGGCCAGCACGGCATCGCAGCGGGAGTCGACCAGGCGGGCCGGGGCCTCCACCGCCCGGCCGAGGGCGGCCCGGACCGGCAGGCCGGCCGCGGCCAGGTTGGCCGCCCAGACCTCCAGGAGGCCACCGTTGCCTTCCAGCACCAGCGCCACCCTTCCGTGGTGCAGCCCGAGAAGGTGGGGCGTGCCGGTCGAGGCGGCCGAGTTGGCCAGGAGGCGGACGGCTTCGTCGAGGGCGGCGCCGACGGCCAGCAGCGCCACCCGCCACGGCCCCTTGGCCGAGAACCCGAACAGCTCGAGCCGCTCGGGCGACACATCCCGGGCCCGCTGCTCGTCGAGCAGGTCGTTGAGCAGCTCGCCCCGGCGCACCCGCTCCTCCATGACGCCGACGTCGCGGGCCAGGTCGACGAGGCGCAGGAGGCGCTCCGCGACCTCCACCACCGGGCCGGCCAGCACCGAGGTGACCTCGCCCGGCCGGCCGGCCAGCGCGAGCCAGAACCGCACCTCTCCGTCGACCAGGATCGGCGACGTCGACACCTCCGAACCGTCGGCCTCGAAGACGCTCTCCTTCTCCAGGACGCCGGGGCCGCCGCCCCGCCGGGCGATCTCCGCCCAGATGGACGCCACCGGCACGGCGCCGGCGTCGGCCACCACCGCCCCACCGGCCCGGAACAGGACGGCGCCGCCGACGATGGCCGCCAGGCGCCCGACCAGGGCCTGTTCCGGGCGGCTCTCGCCCATGGCGCCGAGGAGCGTGTTCTGCATCGCCACCGTCCGCTTGAGCGAGTAGAAGTCGTCGCTCAGGTAGGACCGGTTGATGAAGCCGATGATGTCCCGGAAGGGGACCTCGAAGGGCACCTCGAAGACGGGGAAGTCGCGGGCCCGGGCCTCCTCCAGCAGGGCCCGGGGAATCGACCGGAAGACGAGGCCCACGCCGAAGCCGAGGGCGGCCACGCCCCGGCCCTCCGACTCTGCCACCAGCTGGCGTTGCAGCTCGGGGTTGCCCCGCAGCCGGACGCCGGTGGTGAACATGATGTAGTCCCGGGCGGTCAGCTCCTCCGGGCGGTCGGCCTCCACGGTCTCGGCCCCGGCCACGGGCCGGGCGAGAGCCGCCGGCGACCCCGAGCGGAGCACCAGCCCGAACTCCTCCTGGCTCACCAGGTCGGCGAGGGTCAGGCGCACCCCTGGGATCGTACCGGTCTAGTGGTCCCGGGGCATCGGGGGACAGTGGGAGACGAGGAGCGGGTAAGGGTCGACCGCCTCCTGACCCCCCGGGTGGAACTCGAAGTGGGTGTGGTAGGCGCTGGCGTTGCCCGACGCCCCGGTCAGGGCGATCACGTCGCCGGCCTCGACGCGGCCCGGTTCGCCCACGATCCGCAGCAGATGCATGTAGACGTAGGTGTTGCCGTCGTCACCCATGAGGAAGAGGGTGAGCCCACCACCACCCCAGAATTTGGTCTCGAAGGTTCCGGGCACGACGGCGACATTGTCGGTTCCCCGGGCGGCGAGCAGGTCGACGCCCTTGTGCCCCCGGCCAGCGCCCCACCCGTCGCCCCATTTGAACGGCGCATTCAAGGGGCAGAGGAAGCCGTCCGGCAGCGCCGGACCCAGGTAGGGGGGCTCGGAGCGGCTGGCCCGCGGCGCCAGCCGCCGGGCGGCCTCGGCCTTGCGCTGCACCGCCTCGGCCTTGCGCTGCGCCGCTTCGGCGTCGCGCCGTTGACGCTCCTCGTCCCGCTCGGCGGCCGCCAGGGCCGAGAAGCGCCCGGCGTCGGCCCGCCGCACCCCGTCGAGCTGGGCGACGGCCGCTTCCTGCTCGTGGCGCTTGTCCTTGAGCTGCTGGCGGTCTTCGGCGATCTGGCGGGTGGAGTCGGCCAAGTCCCGGATGGCGGCCCCGGCCAGCCGGCTGACGTTGCTCACGAGGCGTGCCCGGCGGGCGGCCTCGAGCGCGTTGCCGTCGTCCCCCATGCCGTTGACCCAATCGAAGGTGGAGTCGTGCATGTAGAGGGCCACCGCCCCCTTTGTGGCCAGCGACCGCAGGTCGGCCTGCGCCTGGTCGACGCCGGCCAGGCGTCCCTCGAGGCGCGCCACTTCGGCGCTCAGCCGGTCGAACTCGGCCTTGGCCCGGCGGTAGCGGGCCGTGGAGTCCTTCAGGTGCTGTTGCAGCTCGCCCCGTCCGGGCGCGTTGGGGTCCGCACCTTCTCTGGCCAGGGCCGGGGTTCCCGCGGCGTTGAGGCAGGCGAACAGGACCAGCGCGAAAGCAAGGCGTCGGGTGTTCACGGTGAAGCTGGTGACGCTAACCGGCGCGGGGCGACCCAGCAATTTCCACTGCGCAACGGGACGGCGGAGTCGCGTTGAGCGCGCAGAATTTGCGGAATCGCCGCCGTTCCTGCTGCCCTTACCCGGAACTTCGAAGCAGTGAAAGGAGCTTGCCCTTCGAGAACCCAGTGGGCTTGTCGTCATGCATCCGTTGGACACCGAAGTCCCACCGCGCGAGACACAACACCCTTCGCGACGAGCATGCACCTGACGGTTGCCCGCATTCCTGGCCACACCTGAAGCCCTCCGGGTTTCCGTGACTTCAAGGAGGCGCAAGATGCGCAACCTGCTTCGCCGTTGTTTCCTGCTGGTCGCTGCAGCTCTGCTGGCGACCGCGCTGCTCAGCAGCGGTTTCTCCGCTGAACCGGCCGGCGCCGCCACCGTCGCCCGCCGCATCCAACGTCCCTACCGCTACCGGGCCTATCGCTACCGGACATCACGCTCGGCGTTCCGGAGCCAGGCCCTTCCGTCCGGCGACGTGTGGGCCCGCCTCCGGGCCTGCGAGTCCGGCGGCCGGTACGCCATCAACACCGGCAACGGTTTCTACGGGGCTTACCAGTTCGTCCCCCGCACCTGGCGGACCCTCGGCTACCCCGGTCTGCCCCACGAGGCCCCGCCGGAGATGCAGGACGAGGCCGCCCGCCGGCTGCAGGCCCGCAGCGGGTGGGGGCAGTGGCCGGTCTGTTCCCGGCGCATCGGAGCGCGCTGATCAGTTCGGCTTCGCGGCTGTGAAGCAGAACTGGGTGGCTTCGAAGAAGAACTCACCCACGTCGGCCAGCGCGCGTTGCTCCGCTTTCCAGGCCAACGCTTCGTCCCCGGTTACGCCGTTGCGGCCGGGGACGAAGTCGGCCACCATCCCGATCATCGCAACGGCGAAGCTCTCGCTGTCGTAGTTGACGGTGGCGAAGCTGTGGCCGGCCACGGCGATGTCGACGAAACCGGCGTCGCGCAGGTCCGCCCCCAGCCGGCGGGGCAGTGAGGGGTGGACGAGGTGCTCGTCCCAGGCCTGCAGCACTCGCCGCATCCGGGCGGGATCGTTGCTGTGCCACCAGGCGGTGGCCCAGTCGACGTCCCACACCAGGGCCCGCCCGCCGGGCCGCAGAGCCCGGTGCATCTCCTGCAGCGCTGTTGACACGGCGGGGACGTACTCCATGACCTGCACGCACAGCGCGGCGTCGAACGCGCCGTCGTCGACGGGCAGGGCGGTGGCGTCGCCCTCCCGGAACGTGACGTTGCCGTGCCCCTCGCAGCGTTGCCGGGCCAGCGCCAGCATGTCGGGGCTGGCGTCGACGGCGACGATCGAACCGGCGGGCCCGATCTCGTCGAGCAGCTCCAGGGCGTAGAACCCCGGCCCGCAGCCGACGTCGAGGAGCCGTTCACCGGGCCGGGCGGCCAGCGCCTCCCGCACGTGGCGGCGCCGGCGGAGCATGTCCCGCTTGTGGTACGTCTTCTCGAGAGCCTTAGCCGTCGCCGCGTCGAAGGAGAGCTGGGTCATCGCTGGCGACTGTAGCCAGCGGCTCGTCCTGCACCGCCGTCACCGCACCCTGGAGGAGGCCGGGCCCGGCGCCGACCGGCGGCGACGGGACCGGGTCGGAAGGGATCACCCCGGGCGGCGTTCCGGCGATGGGCGTCGAGGGGACCGGGCCGAGGGGCAGCGGCCAGGGGTCGGCCAGCAGCGAGCGCACCGGATGGGTCGGGCGTTCGGGAGGAGAGACCGGACCGGACCCCTCCGCAAGGAGCGAGCGGACCGGGGTCGGGCCGGCCGCCTCGCCCGCCACGGGTTGGCGCAGTTGCGGGCCGTCGTCCGGCCGGGCGGCGGCCGCGTCGCGCAACGGCGTGATCCGGGGGCGGCTGTCGGTTCCGCCGGTCGGCGCCGGGCTGGTCGGCGCCGGTGCGGCGGCCGTTCCCCGGGTGCGGTGCGGCGCCCAGTCGGCCGGGACGGCGTTGCCCAGCAGGCCTTTCAGGCCGGTGGAACCGGTCGTCGGTGCCATGGGGCCCGCCGAGCTGCCCACCGGGACGCCCAACGCGGCAACGGTGATGGCCGGCGCGGCCGGTCCGGCGACCGGGGCCGGCGCGGCCGCCACCGCCGGTGGCGTGGTGGCCAGCGGCCCGAGGCCGGGGAATACCGCCGCGGCGGCGACCGTCAAGCCGGCGGCGGCCGAGAGCACCTTGGCCACGGCCGGCTCGCCGCAGCCGGGAATGGACGACACCCACTGGGCCAGCCTCGTTCCGAGGCCGGTCGCGCCGCCATCGCCGGCCACGGCGTTGGCCACGTTGTCGGCCGCGGCCCCGTCCCGCCGCCGGCCGAGGCCGAGGCGGGCGAGCCGGAGCCCGAGGAGCCCGAACGAGGCGGCCGGGCCGCCCGAGCGCTCGTACTCCCGGCGCAGCGCCGCCCGGGCCCGGAAGACGAGCGTCTCGACGGCCGGCAGCGTCAGGTCCATCACCGACCCGATCTCCTTGTAGGAGAAGCCGAGGACCTCCCGCAGGTACAGCACCTCCCGATGCCGGCCGGAGAGGTGCTCCCAAGCCGCGGTCAGCGCGGCGTCGGCCAGGAACGGGTCCTCGCCGGGAGCGGCCCGCTCCGGCAGCACCCCGGGAAGATCGGGGCGGCGGCGGCGCTGCTCGTCGACGCAGGTGTTGCGGGCCACCACCGTCAACCAGGGCCGCACCCGCAGCGGGCGCCCGTCGCGCCGGGCGGCGGCGTGCAGCTTCAGCAGACTCTCCTGGGCGGCGTCCTCGCCGGCGTGGGCGTCGTAGCCCAGCATTCGGGTGCAGAACCGCACCAGCCAGGGACGGTGCCGGTCGACCAGCGCGCCGAAGGCGACGTCGTCACCGGCCCGGAGCCGGGCCAGCAGCGCGTCGTCGTCATGGGCTTGGAGGTGGGCGTCGAGGGGAGCCCGCACAGCTTGGATTTCGGGCCGGAGGCCTTGTCCCCCTTTGGATCCGGACAATTTCTGGCAAACCTGGCCCCCCTCCGGCGTGCGCCAGAAAAATCTCCGATTCGGCGGCGGGAACCGCAAGAAACGGCGGCCGGCTTCCGTTCTGCCATCACTCCCCCGCTTCACCACTCACTCCCCCGCCTCGGATGGCCGGGCGAGAAAGGAATCCCCGATGTTCACGTCACGCCTCGCCCGTCGCCGCCACCGGCTCGGTGCGGCCATCGCCGCACTCTGCGTCCTCGCCGGTTCGGCCGGCACCGCCGCCCTCGCCGACGCCGGCAGCTCCGGCTCCGGCGCCTCCGTCACCGTCGACGCCAACGTCCTGGTGCAGGCGGGCCTGAGCCCCCTCAACGCCCGGCAGACGGCGGCCAACCTCAACAACGCCATCGATGCCGCGGCGCAGACGATCGCCAACTCGGCCGCCACCGCCATCCCCTCCGGGCGGCCGGTGCGCACCACCGCCACCGCCACCAGGGCCTTCGCCACCGAGGTCGACGCCGCGCTGACCCAGTTCGTCGTCAGCACCGTTCCGGCCCTCCGGGCCGCCGGGGCCGGCACCGACGCCATGGTCAGGGGCACGGTGGCCGCCCTGGGCCAGGTGGTCCGCACGATCCCCGGCGCCGTGGCCCTGACCACCGGCGCCGAGATCGCCGTGGCCGGCGGCGCCGACGGTGCCACCGTCTCGGCCTCGCTCAACCCCGGGGTCGACCCCGCGATCCGCCAGACGATCAGCGCCACCGTCCGTGCCCTCCAGCCGCTGCTTCCGCTGTCCCGCACCACCTTGCGGACCGTTGCGACCGGAATCCGTCAGGTCGTCGACGCCTCGATCGTGGCCGTCGACCGGATCGTGCGGGCCACCGTCGACCTGGCCCGGGCGGTCGTGACCGTCACCGCCACGACCGTCCAGGCGGTCGGCGCGGTGGCCGACAGCGCCGTCACCGCCATCGGCGGCATCGTCGCCACCGTCGACTCGATCCTCGACAACCTGTCCGACGTGAACATCTCCGCCCGGGTCGATGCCAGCCTGAGCGTGAGCGCTCACTGAGGCACGGGTTCACCCGGACGCCCCGCAGGGGCCACAGCAGCCACTGCAGTTCCCCCAGAACTTCACGAATCCCGACTTTCGGCCCAGCCCCGGATGGGGCAGGGCCGAAAGTCCTTTTTTTCCGCCCGAGGCGGCTCATGCGACAACGTCGTGATCAACGAGGACTGCCGGCTCCGCGATCCGCCGTTCGGGGGAGGTTGTCGCCGTCCCGAGCGGTGCATGCTACGGACGTGATGCAGCCTCCTTCGGGCACGGTGACGTTCCTGCTGACCGACGTGCAGGCGTCGACGCAGGCCTGGGAGGCAGACCCGGCCGCAGCCGCGGTCGCGGTCACCCGTCAGGAGGAGATCCTGGGCGCCGCGGTCGCCGCCTCCGGCGGGTTCCGGCCGGTGGAGCAGGGCGAGGGTGACAGTGTGGTGGCCGCCTTCGCCCGGGCCTCGGACGCCCTGGCCGC
>DASYFF010000162.1:0-3937 GCA_036498605.1 Acidimicrobiia bacterium
AGCGGCGGCGGTTGAAGCCGCCGAGGAGGAGGTCGGCCTTGGCCTCGGTCGTGGTCTCCTTGTCGTCGAAGAGGCGGAAGAGGGAGTCGCGCCAGCGGGGCATGACCTCGCGGTGCTCCTGGTCGAGGTCCCGTAGCTCGCTCCGCAGCTCGTCGTTGTTGATATCCATGGTCAGTTCGTCCTCTCGCGTGTCGCAGTGCTGGGCGTCAGCCGACGGGGAACTTGGCCGGGTCGAGGAACCCGTCCGTCTTCTCGAACGACGGCATGAAGGCCTTGTCGTCGAGGGTCTTGCCGAGCACGAACCCGAGGGCGATGGCGTGCTGGGCCTCGACCGGCATGACGGACGCCACGGCGTTGTAGGCCTTCTCGCTGTTCAGCACGCCGAGGGCGAAGATGTAGGTGGCGGCGGCGGCGTTCTCCAGCCCGTAGGCCAGGGCCACCACGTCGTTCTCGGTCTTGGCCGCGGTGAGCTGCGGCGTGACCATGTCGAGGACGGCCTTGTTGGCCATGACGTTGGGGTTCGTGCCGGCCGCCTTGAAGGCGTCACCGTGCTGCTGGTGCTGGCCGGCGAAGGCCGTGGCGGCGGCGAGGATGGCGGGCGTCTTCACCTTGCCGCTCTTGGCCGCCGCCTGGTAGGCGGCGACGGCGGCGTACTCGACGCTGGCTGCGAACGTGGCGATGTCGCCGTCGCTGGGGGTCGTCTGGCTCCACGCCCTGGGCACCAGCTTGCCCATCGGCAGCACGGCGGAGCCGACCACCAGCGCGGCGCTGCCGAGGCCGAGGCCGGCCAGGAACCGGCGGCGGGATGGGCCGGTCTCGAAGATGAGCTCCCGGTTGTCCTCGGTGAATGTGGCCATGGCGGCGCGGTGCTGGTCGTCGCTGTCGGCGACCATGCGGCGCAGCTCCCTCTCACTGATCTCCACTACCAACCTCCGTGCTCCGTACTCGGATGGGAGGCGGCATCGGGACCAGCACCGGATGCTCAGGGCACGACTTCGACGCTGCCCATCATGTACTGGTGGATGCCGCAGATGTAGCTGTACGAGCCCGGCTGGGCGTAGGTGATGGAGAAGGTGTCGCCCTTCGCCAGATCCTTGCTCTGGGGCGTGGCCAGCGGGCTCGTGTCCTTGATGTCGTGGATCGTCGAGTCGGTGTTGGTCCAGGTGACCTTGGTGCCCGCCTTCACGACGACCTTCTGCGGCTTGAACTCGAAGTTGGCGATGTCGACCGGCGCGTCCCCCGACAGCGGGACGGAACCGTTGGCCGACGACGCCGGAAGCGTGGCGGCCCCCTTGTCACCCTTGGAATCCTTGCCACAGCCCCCCAGAGCGAGGACAGCAACCGGTACGACCAATGCGGAACGGAATGACCTCTGCATCACTGACCTCTCTGGTGGGAGCCCGCCACACTGCTGGCCGGCTCGCTGTGTGTTCGGAGACATGCCGACATCGGATGACGAAAAGTCAGCCGGCGCACGCCTCACCGGCCGGGGCGGGGTCGGCCGCCTCGACCGCCCGCTTGGCGTGGTAGGAGGAGCGCACCAGCGGGCCCGCCTCGACGTGGGCGAACCCCAGGCCCTCGGCGTAGGCGCCGAGCTCGGCGAACTCGTCGGGGTGCCACCAGCGGGCGATGGGGAGGTGGAGATCCGACGGCCGCAGGTACTGGCCGACGGTGAGGATGTCGACGCCGACGCCGCGCAGATCGGCGATGGCGCCCCGCACCTCGGCCGCCTCCTCCCCCATCCCCAGGATGATGCCCGACTTGGTGGTGAGCCCGGCGGCCTTGGCCCGGGCCAGCACCGACAGCGACCGGGCGTAGCCGGCCGACGGGCGGGCGGCCCGCTGGAGGCGGGCCACGGTCTCGAGGTTGTGGTTGAGGACGTCGGGGCGGGCGGCGAAGATCGTCCCCAGCGCGTCGGCGTCGCCCCGGCAGTCGGGGATCAGCACCTCGATCGTGGTCTGCGGTGTGCGGGCCCGCACGGCGGCGATGGTGGCGGCGAAACCCGACGCGCCGCCGTCGGCGACGTCGTCCCGGGCCACGCTGGTGATCACGGCGTGGGCCAGGCCCATGCGGGCCACCGCCTCGGCCACCCGGCCCGGCTCCTCGGGGTCGAGCGCCAGCGGCCGGCGGGTGTCGACCAGGCAGAAGCCGCAGGCCCTGGTGCAGCGATCCCCCAGGATCATGAACGTGGCCGTCCGGTCGGCCCAGCACTCGTAGATGTTGGGGCAGCCCGCCTCCTCGCACACGGTGTGCAGGTCGAGGCGGCGCATCATGTTCTTGAGCTCGATGTACTCGGCCCCGAGCCGGGCCCGGACCCGCATCCACTCCGGCCTTCGGCCCTCGACCTCGGCGGTGACCCCCGCCTCTTCCCGCCGCCTGATGAGCCGGACGGGCGTCCCCGCCCCCGCCCCCTTCGGGCGCTCCCCGGTTCCACCGTCCGGAACCCCGGACCGCCGGTTGGTGGCCTGCAGCGTGAAGGCGGAGAGGTCGGACGAACGTTCCTGCCAGACGACGTCCTGGCGGTCGAGGTCGGCGGACGGGGCGAACTCGGCGGCGAAGCGGGCCACGACCGTGTCGACGACGGTCCGCATCTCGACCGGGCGACCGAGGATGCGGGCCATGGAGGTGACGCCCCGGTCGCGGATCCCGCAGGGGACGATGTGGCCGAACATGGCCAGGTCGGGGTCGACGTTGAGGGCGAAGCCGTGCATCGTCCGGCCCCTCGACACCTTCACGCCGATGGCGGCGATCTTCTCCACGGTGCCCGACGGCGTCGGGGCCCACACGCCGGTCAGGCCCTTCTCCACGCCGGCCTCGATGCCGAGCTCGGCGAGGGCGGCGATCAGCACCGACTCGAGGCGGCGGACGTACTGCACGACGTCGCGCAGCCCGTCGCGCCATTCGGGCAGCGTGACGATCGGGTAGCCGACCAGCTGGCCCGGGCCGTGGTAGGTGACGTCGCCGCCCCGGTCGGCCGGCTCGAGGTCGGCGCCGACGTCGGCCGGCGGGACCAGCAGGTGGGCCGTGTCGGCGTTGCGCCCCAGCGTGTAGACGTGGGGATGCTCGAGGAGCAACAGATGCTCGCTGCGCCCGGCATGCAGGGCGCGCTGGAGCGCCAGGGCCTCCCGGTAGGGGACCCGGCCCAGCCAGCGGGCCCGGAGCACCTCCCTCACGCGAGCTCGGCCTCCCAGTCCCGGGTCTCGATGATCGTGCGGATCGTGTGGAGGAACTTCGAGGCGTAGGCGCCGTCGATGGCCCGGTGGTCCCAGCTGAGGGCCACGATGCCGACGGGGTGGATGGCGATGGAGTCGCCGGCCGGCGTCTCGACCACCACCGGCTTCTTCTTGATGCCGTCGGTGGACAGGATGGCGACCTGGGGCTGGTTGATGATCGGGGCCGAGATCAGCGTGCCGTAGGGGCCGGGGTTGGTGATGGTGAACGTGCCGCCGGTCACGTCGTCGGGCGTGAGCTTCTTGTTCCGGGCCCGCTCGGCCAGGTCGCGGATCTCCCGGGACAGCTGGCGCAGCCGCTTGCCCCCGGCGCTCTTGATGACGGGGACGATCAGACCCCGCTGGTCGAGGTCGACGGCGATGCCGAGGTTGACGTAGTGGTGCACCGTCAGCTGGTCCTCGCCCACGCTGGCGTTGATGTGGGGGAACTCGGCCAGGGCGTCGCACACCGCCCGGGCCACGAACGGGAGATAGGTGAGGGCGAAGCCCTCGTTGTCCTTCCACTCCCCGCGGTGGGCCGACCGGGCCCGTTCCACGCCGTGGAAGTCGACCTCGATGGCGGTCAGCACGTGGGGCGAGGTGTGCTTGGAGCGGACCATGTGCTCGGCCGTGCGCCGGCGCATGTTGTCGAACGGGACGCCCTCGTCGCCCCCCGCCCGGGCCACCGGCCCGGCCGTGGCCGCGGCCGCGGCGGGAGCGGGCGCCGG
>DASYFF010000163.1:0-8683 GCA_036498605.1 Acidimicrobiia bacterium
CTCCAGGTCGCGCTCGAGTTCGGCCACCTTCATCCCGAACCGGGCGGCGAGGTCGTCGAGCCGGCTCCCCTGGTGGTCGACGATCCAGGGGATGATCGTCAGCAGCCGCCGGAGGCGGACGGCGGCGTCGGTCCGGGTCACGCCGGCGCCTGCCCGACCACCGCCAGGGCCGACAGCCAGGCCACCATGTCGGCCCGCAGCTCCGGCGGGCCGAGCACCTCGGCGTGGTCCAGCAGGCCCAGCACGAACGACCGGAACGCCTCCCGGTTGGTGACCGCCATCCGCACGACCACCGACCCGTCGTCACGGCGCTCGGTCACGGCCGGGGCGCCGAGGTCGGCCTCGACCCAGCCGGCCTGGGCCGGCGACACCAGCACCAGCGCCTCGACCGGCTCCTCGTCACCGAAACGCCACGGCTCGTCCCGCAGCGCCGAGGCCGGGTCGAAGCCCTCGGGCCGCTCGAAGGCCCCGCCCGGCCCGGCTTCGACCTCGGATTCGATCCGGTCGGCCCGGAAGGCCCGGATCGCCTCCCGGTCGTTGTCGTACCCCACGGCGTACCAGTGGCCGTTGCGGAAGAGGATCCCGTAGGGGTCGAGCCGGCGGGCCCCGCCCCGGTAGGTGAACGTCGCCCGGGCCCGGCGGCGGTAGGCGTCGAACAGCGCCGGGAGGGCGGGAACATCGGGCAGGGCGGCCAGCGTCGGGGCGGCCGCCCCCTCGATACCCCCGAGCTTGAGCAGGGCGTCCCGGCCGGCGCCACCGCCGGTCGGCTCGCCGGCCCCCTCCAGCCGCACGGCGGTGACGGCCAGGTGGAGGGCCACCCGCTCGTCGTCGGTCAAGTCGAGCGCCGGAAGCTCGTAGTCCTCCCGGTGGATCCGGTACCCGCTCTCGGCTTCGAAGGCGTGGACGGCCTCCAGCGAGATGGGCACCCCGATCTCCCGCAGCGTCGCCTTGTCCCGCTCGAACTGCCGGCGGTACGACTCCCGCTCCTCCGGGTACCCCGGCACCCGCTCGACGATCTCCTCCAGCGTGAGCGGCCGCCGGGTGTCGAGCAGCACGGCGATGAGGTTCGTCAGGCGCTCCAGACGATCGGCCATCACGCTCCGGGATCAGAGGCGAACACCAGTTCGGCCGCCACCGTACCAGCCGCGGCGGCGCAGGCGAACAACACCGGGTCGGCGGCGGCGGGCCGCCCCATCGAGGTGACGGCCAGGTTGTGCTTCTCGAACAGGCCGAGGATGTCGGGGGGCTTCACCGCCACCACGTCGTGGCGGGCGTCGAGCCCGGCGGCCGCCACCCCGGCCCGCAGCGTCTCCTCCTCCGGCCCGCCGACGAGCGGCAGCGGGACCGTGACCCGGGACCGGCAGGCCAGGCCGAGCGCGGTGGCCGAGTGGTGCGACAGGCCCCGGTGCCGGGCCCGGGGATCGGCGAAGGATGCGCGGAGGCAGGCCACCGGTCTCCCACCGACGGCGGTGGCGGCGTCGAGGACCGGACCGACCTCGATGGCCGAGAACCCCAGCCGGGTGCCGGTGCCCGCCACGCCGGGACCCATGGCCACCACGACGGCGTCGGCCCCGGCCACGTGGCGCGCCACGGCCAGGGCGGAGTGGACCGACACCGCCTCGAAGTCGCCGCCGAACGCCTGCCCGCAGGTGACGGTGGCGTCGAGGAGCCCCCGCTCCGTGAGCGCCGCCACGAGGTCGGACAGCGCCAGCGGCAGCCCGGCGCCGTCGGTCATCACGTAGACGAGGCGGGCGGCCGGCGCCCCGAATTCAGAGGAGGCGGCCTTGAAGGCGGCGGCCACCGCCGGCACCTGGCTGTGCAGCCCCGCCGCCACCACCGGCATCCCGCCGACGTCGGCCGCCTCGACCAGGGCCGGCTCGTGCTCCTCGGTCGACCCGACGTCGGACTGGAGGCTCGTGTAGCGGGCCTTGAGCACGTGCCCCGGCCCCGGCTGCCGCCACTCCTCCCGGGCCAGGTTCCAGTGCACGATGTGCCAACCGCCGGTCCCCAGCCCGAGCTCCACCGCCGTGGTGTTGACCACCACCCGCTCGGCGACCGCCACCGGTCCGGTGACCTGGGTCAGGACGTAGGCCCGCTCCGGTCCGTCCCCGAAGTCGACTTCGACCCGCTGCAGGCCGCGCCGCTCCTCGAGCAGCCGGACGACGACCCCGGTCCGGAACGACGGCACCGCGCGACCTTAGGGCGTACGGCGCTTGCGGTCCCGCTTGGCGAGGCGCTCCCGGATGATCGCCCGGCGTTCCTGCAGGTCCCGGTAGGTGAGGGTCTCGAGGTCGGCGTCGACGCCGAACGAGGCCTTGACCCCCGAGAGGTCGAGGACCTGGCTGCGGGGGTCGACGCCGACGTCGGCGGTGATGCGGGCACCGTGAGCGGTGGCGAAATGCGTGGCGATGTGGGCGATCTCGGCGAAGAGGTCGAGGTCGGGGGCGAGGGTGGCGATGGCGCCGTCCAGGAACACGAGGTTCTTGACGAAGAGCATGAGCTCCTTCGGCATGCGGGCGCCGTAGCCGAGGAGGCCCTTCACCGTCCGCTGGATCTCCGCCACCAGCTCGTCGGGCGTCAGTTTCGTCGGATCGACGGGAGGCCGGTCGAGGCCGAGGTCGGCGATGACGGCGTCGAGGTCGGTGTCGGGGGGCAGGGTGCCGAGGTCCCGCAGGGCCGCCATCTGCCCTTTGACGTCGTTGACGGTGGCGCCGACCAGGAGCCGGAGGAAGGCCCGGCGGCGGAACTCGTCGAGCCGGCCGGTGATGCCGAAGTCCAGCAGCGCGGTCCGTCCGTCGGGCAGGACGAAGAGGTTCCCGCCGTGGAGGTCGCCGTGGAAGATGCCGCACAGCATGGCGCCCTCCAGGAACCCGATCATCCCCGACCGGACCAGGGCCGCCGTGTCGAGCCCGGCGGCCTGCATGCCGGCCGCGTCGTCGTAGGCGAAACCGGCCAGGCGCTCCATGACCAGGACCCGGCGGGTGACGAGGTCGGGGTGGGGCCGGGGCACGACGTAGGCCTTCTGCCCCAGCTCGACCAGGGAGCGGGCGACGTCGAGCATGTTCCCGGCCTCGAGCCGGAAGTCGAGCTCCTCGGCGATGGTCTCGGCGAACAGCTCCACCAGCGCCGGCGGGTTGGCCAGGGCGGCCACCGGGATCCGACCCACCAGCCGGGGGGCGACCCAGGCCATGACGGCCAGGTCCTCCCGGACGAGGCGGGCGACCTGCGGCCGCTGGACCTTGACCACGACCTCCTCGCCGGTCCGGAGCGTGGCGGCGTGGACCTGGGCGATCGAGGCGGCGGCGAGGGGCTCCCGGTCGAAGCGGGTGAAGACCGCCTCCAGGGGCCGGCCGAGATCCTCCTCGACGACCTGACGGACCGTCTCCCACGTCTCGGGCGGCACCTGGTCACGGCAGCGCTTGAACTCCGTCACCAACGGCTCGGGGAACACCCCGTCCCCGGAGGAGATGATCTGGCCCAGCTTGATGTAGGCCGGCCCGAGCTGCTCCGCCGCCCGCCGCAGCCGCCGGGAGAGATCGGCGACGGACTCCTGCCCGCCCTTGCGCCGCTTCCCGGCCGCCCAGAGCGCCACCCCGAGGCCGAGATGGCGGGCGGTCGCAGCCATCCTCCCCCCGGGCGGCACCTTCCGCGGCTTCACGAGAGCCGGCACCTCGGCCCGGACCGCAGCCCGGACGTGGTCGAGCCCGGGCCGCCAGCTCAGCCGGTCGAGTTCGACCTCCCACGGCCCGTCGTCGGAGAACGCCCCGACGTCGAGGTCCGTCACAGGCAGGCGATCAGCTTCTCGACGCGCTCGTCCTCGGACTTGAACGGGTCCTTGCACAGCACGGTGCGCTGGGCCTGGTCGTTGAGCTTCAGGTGCACCCAGTCGACCGTGTAGTCGCGCTTGCGCTCCTTGGCCCGCTTGATGAAGGCACCCCGGAGCTTGGCCCGGGTGCTCTGCGGCGGGTTGGAGGTGGCATCGAGGATGTCGGCGTCGGTGCAGATCCGCTCGGCCATCCCCTTGCGCTCGAGCACGTAGAAGAGCGACCGCTTGGTGTTGACGTCGTGGTAGGCCAGGTCGACCAGGGCCACCTTGGGGTGCGTCAGCGGGATGCCGTGCCGCTCCCGGTACTGCTCGATCAGGTGGTACTTGATGACCCAGTCGATCTCCTTGGAGAGCGACAGCGGGTCGCTCTCCAGGCCGGCCATGACGTGCTCCCACATGGTCAGGGCCCTGGCTTCCTGCTCGCCGAGGCCCTTCCGGGCGGCGAACTTCTGGGCCCGGGTCAGGTACTCCGACTGGATCTCGAAGGCCGACAGCTCCCGGCCGTTGGCCAGGCGGACCTTCCGCTTGCAGGTGATGTCGTGGGAGATCTCCCGGATCGCCCTTATGGGGTTCTCCAGCGTCAGGTCACGCCAGACACCCTTGTCCTCCTCGAGCATTCTCAGAACGATCGAGGCGGTCCCCATTTTCAGGTAGTTGGTGTACTCGCTCATGTTCGAGTCGCCCACGATGACGTGGAGGCGGCGGAACCGCTCGGCGTCGGCGTGGGGCTCGTCGCGGGTGTTGATGATCGGCCGGGACCGGGTGGTGGCCGACGACACGCCCTCCCAGATGTGCTCGGCCCGCTGCGAGACGCAGTACATGGCGCCGCGGGCCGTCTGGAGGACCTTGCCCGCGCCGGCGAAGATCTGCCGGCTGACCAGGAACGGGATGAGCACGTCGGTGAAGCGGGCGAAGTCGCCCTCCCGCTCGACCAGGTAGTTCTCGTGGCAGCCGTAGGAGTTGCCGGCCGAGTCGGTGTTGTTCTTGAACAGGTAGACCTCGCCCCGGATGCCCTCCTCCCGCAGCCGCTGCTCGGCCGACATGAGGAGGCTCTCGAGGATCCGCTCCCCCGCCTTGTCGTGGACCACCACGTCGTAGATGGAGTCGCACTCGGGGGTGGCGTACTCGGGGTGGGAGCCCACGTCGAGGTAGAGCCTCGCCCCGTTCTCCAGGAAGACGTTCGAGGAACGCCCCCAGGAGACCACCCGACGGAAGAGGTAGCGGGCCACCTCGTCGGGGCTCAGACGGCGCTGACCCCGGAGGGTGCAGGTGACGCCGTACTCGTTCTCGAGGCCGAAGATCCGACGTTCCACAGACGGAGTGTACGGCCCCGCGACTTCGACCAGGGTCGGCCACCGGTGGTCATTTGGGTCAACTCCCCCGTACGATGAGTCTGTGGACGGAGTGAACGAGCGGGTGCGTATGGCCCGGCTCACCTCGGTGGGTGGCTCGTTCGCGGCCCGGGTGCTCCAGGCCCGCCTGGAGGACGAGGGCCTCACGGTGGCTCTCCGGGGCGCCGTCGACAGCCCTTACGCCTTCACCGTGGGCGCTATGGGCCGGGTCGACGTCTACGTCGCCGAGGACGACCTCGAGGATGCCAAGCTCGTCATGCTGATCACCGAGGTCGACTCGGTCCTCGACCTCCCCCCGCAGCGGGACCACCCGACCGACCTCTGGGGCGACCGGGCCTTCTGGATCCTCCTCGTGGCGATCCTCCTTCTCGGCATCATGCCGATCGTGAGGATGGCCACCGGCGGCTGAAGCCGGGGTTGTAGGCTCCCGCCCCGTGACCGAGCAACCACTTCCGCTGTTCGCGCCCGGAACCGACCCGGGCCCTTCCTTCTTCGAGCTGCTCCGGCGGACGACGCCCGACGCGCTCCCCGGGGCCAACATGCGACTGGCCGGCCCGATGACCACGCCCCTCGAGGTTCCCCACGGCACCACCATCGTGTGCCTCAAGTTCGCCGGCGGCGTCGTCATGGCCGGCGACCGGCGGGCGACCGAGGGCTACACGATCGCCAGCCGCCGAATGGACAAGGTCTCCCCCTGCGACCACTGGTCGGCCATGGCCATCTCCGGGGCGGCCGGCCCCGGCATGGAGATCGTCCGGCTGCTCCAGACCGAACTCGAGCACTACGAGAAGGTCGAAGGCGAGCCCCTGTCGCTGGAGGGCAAGGCCAACAAGCTCTCCCAGATGATCCGGTCCAACCTCCCGGCCGCGATGCAGGGGATGGTGGTCGTGCCCCTGTTCTGCGGCTTCGACCTCCGCAAGGGCGAGGGCCGCCTCTACAAGTACGACGTCACCGGCGGCAAGTACGAGGAGGCGGACTACGCCACCACCGGCTCCGGCGGCGTCCACGCCCGGAACTGGATCAAGGCCGGTTTTCGCCAGGGGATGGCCCGGGAGGAGGCGGTCGACCTCGCCCTCCTGGCCCTGTTCCAGGCCGCCGACGAGGACTCCGCCACCGGCGGGCCCGACCTCGTCCGCCACATCTTCCCGACGGTGTCGGTCATCGACCGGGACGGCTACGAGAGGCTGGCCGACGGCGACGTCGAGCAGCGCTCGATCGACCTGCTCAACTCCGGGAGGTCGGCGTTGTGAGTATGCCCTTCTACGTCTCACCCGAGCAGGTGATGAAGGACCGGGCCGACTACGCCCGCAAGGGCATCGCCCGGGGCCGCTCGTTGGTGGCGCTGGAGTACTCCGAGGGCATCGCCCTGGTGGCCGAGAACCCGTCCGGCACGCTCCACAAGATCTCGGAGATCTACGACCGGATCGCCTTCGCCGGGGTCGGGAAGTACAACGAGTTCGAGATGCTCAAGATCGCCGGGATCCGCCACGCCGACGTGCGGGGCTACTCCTACTCCCGGGAGGACGTGACGGCCCGGGCCCTGGCCAACGGCTACGCCCAGACGCTGGGCCAGGTCTTCACCCACGAGATGAAGCCCTACGAGGTGGAGATCCTCGTGGCCCAGGTGGGGGAGCACGACGCCGAGGCCAGCGAGATGTTCCACATCCTCTACGACGGCACGGTGATGGACGAGCACCGCTTCACCGTCCTCGGGGGCCAGGCCGAGGCCATCACCGACGCCCTCAAGGCCGAATTCTCCGCCGGCCTCGACCTCGGGGCCGCCATCCGGCTCGGGGTGAAGGCGCTCGGCTCGCCCGATAGCCGGGACATCGCCGCCGACCAGCTCGAGGTTGCCGTCCTGGACCGCAACCGCCCCCGGCGCATGTTCCGCCGGATCGACGACGACGAGCTCACGGGCCTGCTGTCAGCCGGGTAGGGGGCCGTCAAGCGGCGCGGGGCGTCTGCGGAACTGACCGCCGAGGCGCGAATGCCCTGCTAGAGGGTCACTCGCCGCCCTTCTGGACGTAGTTCCGGACGAACTCCTCGGCGTTCTCCTCGAGAACCGAGTCGATCTCGTCGAGGAGCTCGTCGAGCTCCTCCTTGATCTTCTCGCCCTGGGCCTTGGGGGCGTCGACCTCGGCGGTCTCCGCCTCCCGGGCCTTCGGCGCCGGCTTTTGCTTTCGCTCCCGCTCAGCCATGTCGTCCCTATTTTCCTATGCGGACAGCCGGGCCACCAGTTCGGCCGGCGTTTCGCATTCGTCTAAGAGTTCATCGACGTGGGCCTTGGTACCTCTGAGGGGCTCCATCATCGGGATTCTTTTCAAAGGATCGGCCCCCAGGTCGAAGATCATGCTGTCCCAGTTGGCGGCCACCACCGACTCGGACCAGCGGGCCAGGCAGCGGCCCCGGAAGTAGGCCCGGGTGGTGGGGGGCGGCTCGGAGATGGCGGCCACGACATCGTCCTCGGCGAGCATGCGCTCGACCTTACCGGCCTTGACCAGCTTCTCGTACAGCGACCGTTCGGGCCGCACGTCGTGGTACTGGAGGTCCATCAGCGCCAGCTTGGGGTCGCCCCACTCCAGCCCGTTGCGGGCGGCGTAGGCGTCGAGCAGGTTGTACTTCGTCACCCAGTCGAGCTGCCCGTCGAGCTTCGACGGGTCGTCCTCGATGGCGGTGAGCACCTGCTCCCAGCGTCGCATCAGGTCGGCAGTCTGGGCCTCGTCGCCGCAGCTGTCGAGCCCGACCTCGTCGGCGTACTTCTCCGCCAGGCGGAAGAATTCCCACTGGAGCTCCACCGCCGTCATGCTCGAACCGTCGGCCAGGGAGAACGTCGTCCGGCAGCTCGGGTCGTGGGAGATCTTGCGCATGGTGGGGACGGGCGAGGCGAGCGACAGGTCCTTGTCGATGAACCCGTCCTCGATCATGGCCAGGACCACGGAGGTCATGCCCACCTTGAGGAAGGTGGCCACCTCGCAGAGGTTGGCGTCGCCCACGATCACGTGGAGCCGGCGGTACTTCTGCGGATCGCAGTGCGGCTCGTCACGGGTGTTGACGATGGGCCGCTTGAGAGTCGTCTCGAGGCCCACCTCCTCCTCGAAGAAGTCGGCCCGCTGCGAGACCTGGAACAGTGCCTCGGCCGCCCCGTGCTCGGACCCCACCTTGCCCGCCCCGGTGATGATCTGGCGGGTCACGAACCAGGGGATCATGTGCCGGACCAGGGTCGAGAAGGGCACTGACCGGTCGACCAGGTAGTTCTCGTGGGTGCCGTACGAGTTGCCCTTCCCGTCCGAATTGTTCTTGTAAACGACGATCTCCTGGCCGGGCGGCAGCAAACGGCCGGCGGCTTGCATGGAACGGGCCAATACCCGCTCCCCGGCCTTGTCATAGCGGACAGCCTGCAGGGCGTCGGTGCACTCGGGGGTGGAGAACTCGGGGTGGGCGTGGTCGACGTAGTACCGGGCGCCGTTGGTCAGGACGGTGTTGACCAGGTGGGTCTCCACCTCGG
>DASYFF010000164.1:0-10436 GCA_036498605.1 Acidimicrobiia bacterium
GGTGTGCAACTTCGGCGACGGCGCCACCAACATCGGCGGGTTCCACGAGGCGCTCAACATGGCCGCGCTGTGGAAGCTGCCGGTCGTGTTCCTGTGCCAGAACAACGGCTACGCCGAGCACACCACCTTCGCCAACGGGACGGCGTCGGAGTCGGTGGCGGCCCGGGCCGCGGCCTACGGCATTCCTGGCGTCACCGTCGACGGCAACGACCCGCAGGCCATGCTGGCCGCCATCGGCGACGCCGTCGAGCGGGCCCGCTCCGGTGAGGGCCCGACATTGCTCGAAGCCCGTACCTACCGCTTCATGGGCCACTTCTTCGGCGACGCCGGCGAGTACATGGACAAGGCGGAGTACGCCGCCGCCGTGGCCGCCGACCCCGTCCCCGCCTTCCGGACGTGGCTCATCGAGCAGGGCATCGCCTCCGAGGAGGACCTGTCGACCATGGAGAAGGGGATCGACGAAGCGCTGGAGGAGGCCTACGCCGCCGCCCTGGCCAGCCCCAACCCCGACCTGTCCGAGCTCCACACCGACGTCTACGCCGCGGGGGTGACCGCGTGACCGCCACGCAGACCGAACAGCCGACCATGACCTTCGTCGAGGCGACGAACTCGGCCCTCGACGAGGCCATGGCCGCCGACGACACCGTGTTCCTCCTCGGCGAGGACATCGCCGACGAAGAGGGGGGCGGTGTCTTCAAGTGCACCAAGGGCCTCTCGACGAAGTACGGGACGAGCCGGGTGCGCTCCACGCCGATCTCCGAGCAGGCCATCGTCGGCTCCGCCATCGGCTCGGCCATCGCCGGGCTGCGGCCGGTGGCCGAGATCATGGTCATGAACTTCATGGCCGTGTGCATGGACCAGCTCTTCAACCACGCCGCCAAGCTCCGCTACATGTCGGGCGGCCGGACACCGGTCCCGCTCACCATCCGGACGACCAGCGGCGCCGGCGCCCAGTTCGGCGCCCAGCACTCCGACCTCCTCGAGGCGTGGCTGGCCCACACCCCCGGCCTGAAGGTCGCCGTCCCGTCGTCGCCGGCCGACGCCAAGGGCCTGCTGCTGTCGTGCATCTTCGACGACGACCCCTGCGTGTTCGTCGAGCACACCCTGCTGTACTTCGGCGCCGTGGCCGGCCCCGCCCCCGAACCCGGGCACCGCATCCCCCTCGGCCAGGCCAACATCGTCCGGCCAGGCACCGACGTGACCGTCATCGGCTACGGCAAGCCGATCCTCGAGGCCCAGGGCGTGGCCGCCACCTTGGCGGAGGACGGGATCGAGGTCGAGATCGTCGACCTCCGCACCATCGCCCCCCTCGACGAGCGGACGTTCCTCGAGTCGGTGGCCAAGACGAAGCGCGCCGTCGTCGTCCACGAGTCGGTCAAGCGCTTCGGCGTCGGCGCCGAGATCACCGCCCGGATCCACGAAGAGCTGTCCGGCGACCTGGCGGCGCCGGTGGAGCGCGTCGGCGCCCCCCACACGCCGGTGCCGTTCTCCGCCGTCCTCGAGCAGGCCTACATGCAGGGGCCCAGCGTCCTCGAGGCCGCCATCCGCAAGGTGGTCGCCTGACGATGCCCACCCCCGTCAACATCCCGAAGCTCGGGATCTCCATGACCGAAGGCACCCTCAACACCTGGATGGTGGGCGACGGCGATACCGTCGAGAAGGGCCAGGTCCTCTACGTCCTCGAGACCGACAAGGTCGAGACGGAGATCGAATCCCCGGCCGCCGGCACCGTCCGCCTGGTGGCCGAGCCCGGCGAGGTCTACCCCGTCGGGGCCCTCGTGGCCCAGATCGAGTAACGCGCAGAATCGTCGGCCGTTCCTACCACGGTAGGACTCCCTCTGGTAGGATCATTTCCCATGGGCGTCGAGAAGATGAGCGTATCGTTCGATCTCGAGCTGGGAGAGGCGATCAGGAGCTCGGCCGCGAGCGGAAATCAGAGCGTCTCGGCCTGGCTGGCCGAGGCGGCCCGTGACCGGCTGCGCCACGAGGCGCTGGGTGAGGCGATCGGAGCGTGGGAGCAGGCGCACGGCCCCTTGACCGACGCCGAGGTAGCCGAAGCGGAGCGCCTGCTCACTGCCCGCCGACCAAGCGGGACCAAATCGCCGGGCCGGCGGCGCGGCGCGGCCTGAGCCATGGGGCTCGTCCTCGACAGCGGCGCAATGATCGCGTTCGAACGGGGCGACCGGCAGGTCGCGGCGCTTGTCGAAGCGGCCCGGCGCCGGAAGGAGCGGGTCGTCACGTCGTCCGGCTGCGTCGCGCAGGTCTGGCGCGATGGAACCCGCCAGGTGCTCCTGGCGCGCCTGCTGGCCGGGACCGTGGAAGAGCCACTGGGCCCCGCACAGTCCCGTTCAGTCGGCCGACTCTGCGCCGCCGCCAGAACCGGTGACGTCGTCGACGCCCACCTGGCCTCCCTCGCTGGGGACCGTGACATCGTCCTCAGCAGCGACCCCGCCTACGTCCGCCACCTCCTCGGCGCGACCGGATCCGCTGCTACGGTCCACCCCTGCTGAATGCGCAGAAGCGGTCGCGTGAGACCGCTGGCGGCAGCCTTAGCCCGCGGCGGCCCGGACGCCACGCTTCCACACCGTGGCGTCGGACGACGGGCGGAACTGGCAGGCGAGGCGGACGGTCCCGGCGGTGAAGTCCATCCGCTCGGCCAGCGTCTGGAGCCCTTCGACCTCCGTGGAGCCGGGAGGCGGAGAGGAGATGTCGCCCTGGCGGGCTTCGATGAAGCAGGTCTGGCACTGGCCGTCGCCGCCGCAGACGGTGGGCCAGCGCAGGCCGGCGCGCTCGGCGGCGGCCATCAGCGTCTCTCCCTCGGCGACCTCGATCGAGAGGTCGCCGGGGAGGACGTGAATGGTCGGCACCGCGGCGGGCCTACTTGACGTCGGGGGCGATGGCCTTCGATCCGCCGGCGGTGTCGTTGGCCCACCGGAGCATGTGGATGTCGGCCCACCGCAGGTCGCCGGAGAGGTGGCGGCCGCCGACCTCGAAGACGCCTTCGGTGCCGTTGGCCAGGTCGCGGACGAGCACCGTCCCGTCGCCCTGGAGGAGATACTCGGTGTTGTCGAAGGGGTGGCGAACCACGCTCATGGCGCTCTCCTACTTGCCGACGTACTTCGCGAGCGTGCGGTGGTAGTGGCGGATGCGGATCTCCTGGTAGTCGCCCAGTCTCACGGCCTTGGTGGCCGAGGCGTGGAGACCCCGCTGGACCTTGTGGAGGTTGGACATGTCCTGGTTGAGAGCCAGGCCGAGCACGCCGATCTCGGGGGCGTCGCGCCAGTCGTCGGACTCCAGCCAGTGGATCGGGGCCGGCGGTGGGCGCTGCGGGAGGCCCTCGGGCAGCGGGGCCATCAGCATCACTTCCATGATCGACGTGTCGGGGTCGAGGCCGTTGGGCCGGAACCGGTAGACGATCGGGATGCCGAGCCCCGCCCAGGGCAGGAAGTTGGGGAACAGGTAGTACTCGATGGAGTCGATCGCCTCGGTGTTCGACAGCTTCGAGAAGTCGATGCCCGACCCGGCGGAGAGCAGCTGGCGCATCGTGTCGGCGATGACCTCCCGGGCCGAGGACCCCTCGGGGACCTCGACGGCGGCGACGTCACCGATGCGGAAGTCGCGGGCGAAGGCTTCGGCGATGGTCTGCTCGTCGAGCTCACCGAGTTCCGGGCTCGGGATGCCGAGGATGTTGACGAAGCGGCTGACGTGCTCGCCATAGATGTCGTACTGGCTGTTGGTGTCGCCGTCGTAGAAGGCCAGCTGCGGGTGCGTCGACGAGACGTGGTAGGCCTCGATGAAGGCCTCGACGGCCACCTTCCAGTTGCAGGGCAGGACCTTGGCCACGTGGGCCGCCTTGAGCCGCTTCTCCAGCGGCCAGTGGCGGAAGTGCTCGGGGAGCACCTCGAGCCAGTCCTCCAGGGGGCCGGCGTCGGGATCCATGTTGACGAACACGAAGCCGGCCCACGTCCCGACCTGGCACTCGGGAAGGCACATCTGGTCCGGCTGGCAGTGGGGGAAGTCCCACTGGGCGGGGATTCGCTTCAGCGTGCCGTCGAGGTTCCACGTCCAGCCGTGGAAGGAGCAGCGGAAGAACGGCACCGAGCCGCCCTCGGCCCGCAGCTGGGTGCCCCGGTGGAGGCAGGAGTTGTGGTACGCCTTGATCACGTCGGGGGCGGAGCGCACGACGAGGATCGAGTAGTTGGCGATGTCGTACACGACGTGGTCGCCGACCTCGGGGATCTCCTCCTCCCGGCAGGCCATCTGCCACACCTTCGGCCAGAGCCGCTCGGCCTCGAGGCGGGCGTAGTCGGCAGACGTGTAGCGCTCGACCGGGATGTCGTCGGAGCCGAGGTAGGCGTACGACTCGGACAGCAGAACATCGGGGACCTCTTGCCGCTGCGCCTCCCGCTGCAGGATCTCCTGCGGGGAGATGCCGCTCGAACGGGGCCGGCTGCGGGCGTCGTCAAGGATGGCCATGTGATCGCTCCCGAGGTTTACTAAGTCCCTTACTTACCTAGTGCAGGGCCGTGATGGCGTCAAGCTTGCGGAGGGTCGAGGGATAATCATATAGTAACATCTAAACATCGGGGTAGCGGGCCGGCCGGCCCGGGGACCGAGAGGGGTCGTCGATGAGGCTTGACGGGAAGGTGGCGGTGGTCACCGGGGCGGCGGGCGGGATCGGGACGGCCCTGGCCCAGCGGTTCGTGGCCGAGGGAGCGGCGGTGGTGCTGGGCGACGTGAACGGGGCCCAGGAGGCGCTGGCCAAGGAGCTCGGTGAGCGGGCGGTGGCGGTCGACGCCGACGTGGCCACCGAGGAGGGCGCGGCGGCCCTGGTCGCCGCTGCCCGGCAGCAGTGGGGCCGCCTCGACGTCCTCGTCAACAACGCCGGCATCGACGGCACCCCGGCACCGCTGGCCGACTGCGGCGTCGACGACTTCGACCGCGTCGTGGCGGTGAACCTCAGGGGCGCGTTCCTGACGATGCGGGCGGCGATCCCGCAGATGGTCGAGAACGGGGGCGGCTCGGTCATCAACATCGGGTCGGTGCTGGCCCGGGTGGCCGTGGGGTACCTGCCGGCCTACTGCGCCTCCAAGGGCGGGCTCGTGCAGCTGACGAAGTCCGCCGCGCTGGCCTATGCCCCCGCCGGGGTCCGGGTCAATGTCATCTCCCCCGGGGTCATCCGCACGCCCATGCTCGACGCCTTCTTCGGCCAGATGCCCGAGGCGGCCCAGGCGGCCGTGGCCCAGCATCCCATCGGGCGCATCGGCACGCCCGAGGAGGTGGCGGGGCTGGCGGTGTACCTGGCCAGCGACGAGGCCGCATTCGTCACCGGGGCCGATCTCGTGGCCGACGGCGGCTACACCGCCCAGTAGCGCCGTCCCCCTCGAACTGGAGACCCAATGGCCCAGCTGCACGCCCTTCCGACGTCGGATGTCCGGGAGAGTCTGGCGGCGCTGTCCCCGCTGATCGAGGCGCACGCCGGCCGCTCCGACGGGGCGGGGCACCTCGTCGACCCGGTGGCCGACGCCCTGCTCGAGAGCGGCGCCTTCGCGCTCATGGTCCCCGCCGTGCTCGGCGGGGCGGAGGCCGACCCGGTCACCGCCCTCGACGTTGTGGCCGAGATCTCCCGGTTGGACGGGTCCGTCGGTTGGAACCTGATGGCCGTCGTGACGTCCACTGCCCTGGCCGGGGCGTTCCTCGGTGACGACGCCGTGCAGGAGATGTTCGCCGTTGCGGGGAACCCGCTCTGCGCCGGGCAGATGGCGCCCCGGGGCATGGCCGTCCGCCGCGACGGCGGCTACGTCGTCAAGGGCCGGTTCGGTTTCGCCAGCGGCTCGCGTCACGCCGGATGGATCTTCGGAGGGTTCCGGGAGGTGACCGACGACGGGCCGGTGCTCCTGGAGAGCGGGCTGCCCAGCGTGCTGGCCGGCGTCGTGCCCCGGGAGGCGGCGACGATGCTGGGCAACTGGGACGTCCTGGGGCTCGAGGGGACCGGCAGCTACGACTACGAGATTCCCGAGTACTGGCTGGCCGAGGGGTTCGCCTTTTCGTTCTTCGACCCCGTTCCCCGCCGGGGCGGTCCGGTCTACCGGCTGGGGCCGTTGGGCATCGCGGCGGTAGGCCACGCCGGCTTCGCCCTGGGAGTCGGCCGGCGGGCACTGGCCGAGATCGGCCACCTGGCGTTGACGAAGAAGCGGATCGGCCAGGCGGTGCTGGTCGACCAACAGGCCTTCCAGCGGGACTACGGCTCCGTCGCCGCCCGGCTGGAGGCGGCGGCGGCCTACTGCCGGGCCACGTTCGACGACGCCTATCGGGCGGCGGAGGCCGACGAGGTGACGCTGGAGGTGCGGGCCCGGTGCCGGCTGGCCACGCTCAACGCCCACGCCGCGGCGCTGGCGGCCGCCGACTTCGCCTACCACGAGGCCGGCAGCGACTCGCTGCGGACCGGCAGCGCCATCCAGCGCTGCTTCCGCAACCTGCGGGCCGCCACCCAGCACGTGTTCGTCGACGACACCATCTACGCCGACTCGGCCCGCGTGCTGCTCGGCGTGGCCGAGCCCGAGCTCGTGCTGTAGCCCGCCCCCCTGGAGGAGAAGCCATGCAGCCCCTGCGCCAGTGTCGGGTGATCGACGCGTCGAGCTATGTCACCGGCCCGCTGGCCGCCGTCATGCTGGCCGACCTCGGCGCCGACGTGATCAAGGTCGAGCCGCCCGACGGCGACCCCTACCGGCGCATCGGCACCCGCCGGGCGGGGATGGCCGTGGGAGCGTTGAACGTCAACCGGGGCAAGCGGAGCGTGGCCCTCGACCTCAAGACCGACGAGGGCCGGCGCCACTTCGCCGACCTGCTGGCCGGCGCCGACGTCCTGGTGGAGAACTGGCGGCCCGGCGTGGCCGATCGCCTCGGGCTCGACGACGACCTGCTGGCCGGCCGCTTCCCCCGGCTGCTCCACGTGGCCATCACCGGCTACGGGCCCGACGGGCCGATGGCCGACCACGGCGCCTTCGACAACCTCATGCAGGCCCGGACGGGCCTGGCCCGCCTCCGGTTCTCCGAGGGCCGGCCGGCGCCCCTGCCGACCTACCTCGCCGACAAGATCACCAGCGTGATGGCCGTCCAGGCCGTCCTCGGCGCGCTGCTCGAGCGGGAGCGCACCGGCCTCGGTGGCCGGCTCGACGTGCCGATGCTCGACGCCACGGCCTACTTCAACTTCACCGACGTGATGGAGGCCCGCACGGTCGTCGACGGCGATGACCGCGAGAGCGGCGGCTCCTGGCTGCCGGCGGCGGCCACGGTGTCGACCATCGTGGAGACGACCGACGGCTGGATCGCCGTGTCACCGAGCTCCCGGGGGCATGTGATCGCCGTCTGTGAGGCGGCGGGGCATCCGGAGTGGATCGAGGAGCTGTCAGAGTACAAGCGCTTCGTCGATCTCGGCCCCGAGCTGATGCAGCGCGTCGAGACCGTGACCCGGACGGGAGCCAGCGAGGAATGGCTGGCCCGATTCACCGCCGCCGGTGTGCCGGTGGCGCCCGTCCTCGATGCCGACGGCCACCTCGACGACCCGCAGGTGCGCCACAACGAGATCTACGCCGAGCTGGTGCACCCGGTGGCCGGCCGGGTCCGCTACCCCCGGTTCCCGGCCCGCCTGCGCCGCTCGGACGGCACGGTGGAGTCGGGTCCGAAGTCGATGCGGCCCATGCCGGCGGTGGGGGAGCACAACGACGAGCTGCTCGGCCAGGCGCTGACACCGGCGACGCCGGCCGAGCGATAGCGCGCTGATGGAATGGAAGGCGGTCCGCTACGAGACGGCGGACGGCATCGGGCTCATCACCCTGAACCGGCCGGAGCGGAACAACGCCTGGACCGGTCGGATGGGCTTCGAGTACCGGGTGGCGATGCAGCAGGCGGAGCGGGACGACCGTGTCGGCGCGATCGTGATCACCGGGGCCGGCCGGCACTTCTGCGTCGGGGCCGACAACCAGGCACTCGACCGCTTCACCGAGACGGGCGAGTACGACACCGGGATCCGTGATCCACTGCCGGAACCGGGTGACCCGAACCATGCGGCTTACGGGACGATGTTCGGCTTTCCGTTGGCGGTGGCCAAACCGGTCATCGCCGCCGTCAACGGCGCCGCCGCCGGGATCGGGTTCGTCGTGGCCTGCTTCGCCGACATCCGCTTCGGGGCCGAGGGGGCCAAGTGGACCCCGGCCGCCTCGAAGCTCGGCCTGCCGGCCGAGCACGCCGTCTCCTGGATCCTGCCCCGCCTGATCGGCTACGGGCGGGCGGCGGAATGGCTGTTCTCCAGCCGGGCCGTCCTCTCCGAGGAGGCGGGGCAGATGGGACTGCTCCACGCCGTCCATCCTCCCGACAAGGTGCTCGACGCCACCCTCGACTACGCCCACCGCCTCGTCGACGAGGCCGCCCCGTCGTCGCTGACCACCACGAAGCGCCAGGTGTCGTCGGACCTGTTCCGGTCCCTGGCCGAGTCGGCCGAGGAGGCCACGAAGCTTATCGAGGACATGGTCGGCAGCGACGACTACCGCCAGGGCGTCAAGGCGCTCCTGGAGAAGCGCCCCCCCGGATTCGCCGCCCGCTACCGGCGTCCTTGACGGGCCCGGACCCGGTTTACTAAATACATATCTAAACAAAGTTTGTGGGAGGATCGATGTTCCTTGCCGCCGGATTGCCCGCCGCTCCGCCGGTCGACATGTCGCCCGCCGACGGCTGGCTCACGGTCGCCCTGGTCGCCGCCGCCTCCGCCGTGGCCCTGAGCGTGGTCCTGGCCGTACGCAACTGGCGGCGGACGGGATCGCCGCTGCACCTCGTCTGCCTGGCCGCCGGGCTCCTCTGCGCCCTCGACGAGCCGATGGAGGACCTCGTCGGGAAGTGCTGGTTCCCCCACAAGCAGATCGCCTTCACGGTCTACGGCCGGGGCATCCCCTGGTGGGTCGTGTGCTGCTACGTGCTCTTCTTCGGCAACCTCCCCTATCTGTTCGCCCGGGCCTTCGAGAAGGGCATGACCCGCCGGTTCTTCTGGCAGGCCATGGCGGCGGGGTTCGCCTTCAACGCCGTGATCGAGATCCCCTTCCTGAACACGAACGTCTACACCTATTACGGGCACCAGCCGTTCAACGTGGCCGGCTTCCCGCTGTGGTGGATGTTCGTCAACACCGGCGGCGCCCTGTCGGCCGGGGTGCTCATCTGGCGCTTCTTCCTGCCGGCGCTGCGCTCCAAGCCGGGACTGATGGCCGCCGTCCCGTTCCTGACCGGCCCGACCTACCTTGCCTGGAGCCTGGTCGTGGGCCTCCCCCTGCACACCGCCCTCAATTCAGAGGCGGCCCTGTGGGTCACCACCCTCACCGGTGCGGTCACGATCGGCCTGGCGCTCGGGGCCTACCACCTCTACACCCAGATCGCCTGCACCGACGGCGCCTGGCGGGCCGACCGCCCCCAACCGCAACCCGGGCCGATCGCCGTCGGCGCCCCGGCCCGCGTCTGACCCGGGGGGCCCATGGCGCACGAGCGGACCGTCATCGACTTCGATCCCCATTCGGCGGACTACGCCAGGGACCCGATCGGGACGCTGCACCGCATCCGGGGCCAATGTCCGGTGGCCTACAGCGAGGCCCACGACGGCTTCTGGCTCGTGACCCGCTACGAGGACGTGACGCGGGTGGCGTTCGACAACCAGCGGTTCTCGTCCCGCCACGACATCCCCAACGACGGGAAGTCGTTCACCGGCGTGATCCTGCCGCCGCCCCCGACGTCGTTCCGCCCGATCGAAATGGACCCGCCGGAATGGACGCACTACCGGCGCCTCCTCAACCCGCCGTTCTCGCCCCAGGCGATCGAGGCCCTGCGGCCCAAGGTCGAGGAGTACACGACGTGGTGCCTCGACCGGAGGATCGAGGCGGGCGAGATCGACTTCGTCCTCGACCTCACGAACCCGTTGCCGGCCATGGCCACGCTCCACTTCCTGGGCCTGCCCGTGGAGGAGTGGGAGAGCTACGCCGTCCCGTACCACAACATGGTGGCCTGCCCGCCGGGCAGCGAGGAGTGGAACGCCGCCGGGCTCGGCGTCATGGGATGCATCGGCAAGGTCGTCGAGGCGATCGCCGCCCGCCGGCAGGAGCCGCGAGACGACCTCCTCACGATGCTGACGACGGCGGAGGTCGACGGTCAGCCCATCGACAACGACCTCGTGATCGAGACTGTGAGCGCCCTGCTGGCGGCAGGGCTCGACACGACCACCGGCGCGCTCACCAACGCCCTCTACTACCTGGGCGAGCACCCTGACGTCCGCCACCAGCTGCAGAAGGACGCGGGCCTCATTCCCGGCTACATCGAAGAGGCGCTGCGCTACTTCTCGCCCACCCAGGCGCTGGCCCGGACGGCCACCGAAGACGTCGAGATCGGCGGCCAGCTGATCA
>DASYFF010000165.1:0-14157 GCA_036498605.1 Acidimicrobiia bacterium
ATGTGCCGTGATGCGCTACTCGGCGGCTCGCTGCCATCCGCTCGGTATCGCCCACACTCCCGACGTGCCGCTCGGGCCGGCTGAAGCGCTCATCGGAGGTTGTTGTTCTGGCGCGTCGATCGGTACGGCCCCGTCTCGACCTACAGTCGATTCCGGACGCCTGGAAACGCGCCCTTGGCCGTTACCCCATCTTGATCATCGCCGCGTACTCGGCGAGCTGCTCCGCAGGTGGGTTCTTCGCCGGCCAGGTGAGGGTCACACCGTCGTCGGTATGACGGGGCAGGACGTGGAGGTGGAAGTGTGGGACGGTTTGGAACCCGGCTCTGCGGTTCGCCTGCAGGACGGTGAACCCCTCGGGTTCGAAGGCTGCCTCGACTGCGCTCGCCACGCCGTGAGTTGTTCGGAACGCCGCCGCTGCCTCATCCTGCGTGAGGTCGAGGATCGTCTCGGCGTGTCGCCTCACGGCAACGATGACGTGACCAGGGTTCACCTGGCCGATGTCCATGAAGGCGATGGTCAGGTCGTCCTCGTAGACACGATGGGACGGGATCTCCCCCGCCACGATCTTGCAGAATACGCAGTCGTCCATATCTCGGGTCCCTTCTCGCCGTGTCCCGGGACGGACTCTATTCAAGGGGCCATGCTCATGATGGGGGTGATCGACTGGCTCTTCCGGAGCCGAAAGACCAACCGGATCACGATCGTCCAGTTCCCCAACATCGCTCTGGGCCTCTTCCTGGCCGCCGGACTCCTCCACCTGCTCCTCGACCCGACGGGAAACGTCCGCGTCGCACTCAGGACCATCGGAGCAGGAGGTCTGATCTGGTGGGCCGTCGACGAGCTGCTCCGGGGCGTCAATCCCTGGCGCCGCCTCCTGGGCGGAGCCGTTCTTGCCGGGCAGATCGCGAAGTACGTCGTCTAAGTAGTTCGCCGGCGGGCCGCGCCGCGGGCGAGCTGTCCACAGCAGAGAGCCAGGACCGCGACGCGAACGGCCCACACGAGATCGGCGCCGGTTCGGGGAAGCTCGCCTCCCTCCCGGTTGCGCGCCTCTTCTGCGCCGGACACCTCGGTCCCGAGCGGGCCGTGGCCGGCCGGGCCGGCGCCGAGTTCGTTCTCGTTCGGCGGCGCCGGAACGCTGACCTGCTCCACCGGCGGGGACGGCGCCGTCGTCGGAGATTCGGGGACGGCGGCCGGGCCTGGCACGACAAGGGGCGCGGGAGACTGGATCGGGGCCGGCAGGGCGACCGGGGTGGCGCCGACCCGAATGGTGAAGCAGACATCATTCGACTTCTCCCGCAGGAACGCGCCGTTGCCCGTCAGGCCGGACACGAAGCCCCGGTCGCAGAGCGACGCGCCGTCGCCCACGTCGCCGGGGACCGTCATCCGGGTCGTGAACTCGCCGTCGTCGGCCGCGTCGCGCTCCTGCACGCTGAGGTCGTCGGCAGCGTGGCCGTTGACCGTCACGCAGTCCAGAACCTTGTGGACCTGTGTCCCGGTGAACAGCGCCGGGTCCCATCGGAGCGTCACCTCGATCACCGACCCCGGGCTGACATCGGTCCCCGGCGGCGGATTCGTCGACTTCTCCAGCCCACCCGTCGGCCCTCCGGCCAGCACCTCCGGACAGGTCTCCGGAACCCCGCCCGGGTGGCTCGGCGTCGCCCCCGCGGCCGAAGTCAGCACCAATGGCCATGCCAGCGTGAGCGCGCCTGCCACCAGCACGCGTTGCGTCAAGCGCACGTGTCTTCCCTCCCAGCTTCGATGCGGCCCCAGCAGGTGAATCTGGCCGGAGGGTACCCACCCGAAAGGGACTGCTAACACGCTCCGTGGCCGGATGGCCACAAACCGCCGCTGGGTCAGGCGGCGGGCAGGAGCAGCACCGGCGCCGCCTCGGTCAGCCGGGGCTCCATCGACAGGTGGATCCCGTGGGCCCGGCCGGCGCTGCGGCCCCACAGCAGCGAGGCGGTGACCGCCGCCGCGGTCACCAGGTAGGTGCCGGCCACCTTCACCAGGAGGAAGACGCCGAGCGGCGTGAACACCAACAACAGCGCGGTGAGGAGCCCGTTGAGGAGGTGGACCCCGGCCCACGCCAGGGTGAGCCGGGAGAGGATGGAACGGACCGCATCCTTGGCCAGCACCTCGCGGGACACGGGGCAGAAGTCACGGACGAGGCGGACGAGGATCGGCCGGCCGCACGCCACCGAGACGGCGAAGGTGGCGGCCAGGACGGCGGTGCCCAGCACCGGCTGGACCAGGTAGAGGAACATCGATCCGCTCAGCAGGCCGGCCGCCGTCCGCAGCGTCGTCAGGGCGGCGCCGAACAGCAGGATGGTGGGCAGGCGCCGCCCGGTGACGGCCCGACGCGCGATGGCGCCGTAGCTCCAGGTCAGACAGGCGACCAGGGCCCAGGCCATCCCCACCCGGCCGAGGAGCAGGTAGAACAACGCGGCCGGAACCACGCTGGCCTCGACGACCTGGGGCAGGCTGTTGCGGACCAACCGCCCGGGGCGGGGGATCACGATATCGACGCGGCCCGCCGCCTCGCTCCCCGCCACGAACACCGCCCCCTGGCCCTGTCGACACGGTCGTCAAGAAGTTCGGCGGGGACCGGGCCGGGGCTCCTCTTCCCCATGGTACCCGACCGCCCGGCCCCGTCCCCAGGCGGAGCAGGCCTCGACGCCTGGTATGGTCATGATGTTCCCCGAACGTCCCGGACTTGCGCTCGAGCGCTCACGCTTCGGAGGACTCTCCCGGAGGAAGAGTGCCGCGCAGCGACGGCAGCACCAAGCGACTGACCAAGGCAGCCAAGAAGCGCTACAACCAGGCCACCATGGCCCGCCGGCAGGCGGAGACCCGCCGGGCCAACGGGAGTGGCGGCGGCAAACGCGGCCGCTCCAGCTAGCGCCAGGGCTGATTCCCCCACTGGTCGAGGTGCGTCACCTCGCCCACCGGCTTGCGCGTCGTCGGCCCGTAGCGGCCCCGGGGCCAGCCGATGGGGACGACCGCCACCGGCGTGACGGTGCGGGGCAGGCCGAGGACCCGCCGGGCCCGGCCCATCCACCACAGCGGCAGGAAGATGAACGCCGCCCCGAGCCCCAGGGCCCGGGCGGCCAGTAGCAGGTTCTGGGTGGCCGGGTAGGTGGACGCGTAGACACCGGCGCTCAGGAGCCCCCGGAAGATCGGCAGCCTCCGGGTGGAGCACACGACGACGAGGACGGGGATCTCCTCGAAGTGGTCCTTCTGCCATTCGATGGCCGCCCAGGTGCGGGCCCACCGGGCGTCGTCGCGGATCCGCTTGCGGTAGTACAGCTTCAGACCCGGGTAGCCCCAGCGGTTCAGCTGGGCGATCCCGGCCCGCACCTTCGGGTCCTTCACCACCACGAAGGCGAACCACTGCTCGTTGCCACCGTTGGGCGCCTTCTCGGCCAGCTCGATCATCCGCAGCACGAGCTCGTCGGGCACAGGGTCGGGGAGGAGGCGGCGGATGGCCCGCTGCGACTCCATGGCCTCGACCAGCGGCATTGACAGGCCCTTGAGGGCAAGGTCGACTGTCTCGGTGGAGGACGGGTCGCGGTCCACGGGCTCTCCCCCCGGTCGAAGATGCACTTCCCCCTTGAGGGGAGTAACTATACGATACCTACGGTAACTCTGCCGGAGGAGACAGCGATGCAACGCCTCAGGGTCCTCGTCACCGGCGCCAGCGGTGTCTTCGGCCGGGAGATCACCGAACGGCTCATCCGCCGGGGCCACACGGTCGTCGGGCTGTCGCGCCGCCCGCCGGCCGCCCCCTGCCCCGGGGTCGAGTACCGCTCGGCCGACATCCGCGACCCCGAGGCGGTCACGGCCGCCGTCGACGGCTGCGACGTCGTGGCCCACTGCGCCTGGGCCATCGAGGCCCTCTACGGCGATCCGGCCGAGCGGGCCACCAACGTCGGCGGAACCGAGAACGTTCTCGCCGCCATGGAGCGGACGGGCGCCCGCCGCATCGTCTTCGCCGGTTCGACCACCGCCTACGGGCCCCGGCCCGACAACCGGGGCCGCCTCACCGAAGCCGAACCGCTGCGGCCCCACCCCGACGCCGCCTACGCCGTCTGCAAGGCCGAGGTGGAAGCGCTGCTGGAGTCGGCCCCCGTCGAGGCGGTGAGCATCCGGGCCCCGGCCGTCATGGGCCGGCGCATCGACAACCGCGTCCGCAACCTGCTGGCCGGGCCGGTCCTGACCGTGGTCAAGGGCGAGGAGTGCCTGTGGCAGGTGGTCCACGCCGACGACGTGGGCCGCTTCTTCGTCCTGGCCTGCGAGGGCGGCCCGACCGGCCCGGTCAACCTGGCGGCCGACGACATCCTGACCGCCGACCAGGTCGGCGCCGCCCTCGGCAAGAAGGTCGTGCGGGTGCCGGCGGGCGCCCTGCACAAGACGCTCACCGCCCTGTACAACCGCAAGCTGGCCCCGGTCAATGTCGGCGACTTCGAATACCTGCGCTACCAGCCGCTGCTCGACACCACCAAGCAGCGCACCGAGTTCGGCTTCGAGTGCGCCTGGTCGGGGCTCGACGCCCTGGAGGACACGCACCTCGCCCTCCTGGGCCTCGTCGGGGTCGGCGACAAGGCGGTGCGCCTGGCCTGGCGCCAGCCGTTCAGTCCCGGGCGGCTCCCGGCCGACACGCCGCCGCTCGACGGGGCGCCGCTCGAGCCGGGCGGCAAGCCCGACCTCGTCGGCGAGTTCGACACCCCGGTCGACGCCCGCTTCTCCGTCTTCGTGGCCACCAACTTCTCCGAGGCCCTGCCCGGCCCGGCCACACCGCTGTCGCTCACCGCGGTGGCGCCGGCCTTCGCCCGGGCCGGGGTGGCGGCGGTCGAGTTCGTCGGCATGACCGGAGTGGCGCAGCGGGAGGCCGACGTGCGGATGTTCTCCATCCACGGCCACCGCATGTACATGAACGTCGCCACCGGCGCCGCCATCGGCGAGCTGTCGCCCGGGTGGGACGCCGAGTCCTTCGCCCGCCAGTACCTCGGCCGCCACGTCGAGGAGCTGCCCGTCCTCGACTTCTCCCGGCTGCCCATGGACAAGCCGGCCGGCCTGAAGGCGAAGGCCAGGGCCGGGGCGGGCATGGCGAAACGGCTCGGCGGGGTCCTCAAGGGCTACCGGTCCGACGTCGACGAGATGCTGGCCCAGGTCGCCAGGCTGGAACGGCTGGCCGCCGACCCGGCGACGCTGTCCGACGCCGCCCTGGAGTCGATCTTCTCGCTGGCCTTCGATCTCCAGGGCCATGGCTGGCAGCTGGCCGCCTTCGGCGCCATCCTGACCGGCGCCGGCACCAACACCGCCGAGCAACTGGCCGGCCAGACCGGTGTCGTGGAGCGGGTCGGCGAGGGGCTCACCAGCGCCGAAGGGCTGAGCGGCGTGCGCCGGCTGGCCGAACGGGCGGCGGCCGACCCGGCCGTCATGTCCGTGCTGGAGGAGGGCGGCCCGGGGCTCGTCGACCGGGTGGCGGCGGTGTCACCGGACTTCGCCACCGCCGTGCGGGAGGCCCTGGCCCGCTTCGGCCACCGGGGCCCGGCCGAATGCGAGCTGGCCTCGTCGGTCTTCGCCGACGACCCCGACCTCGTCCTGCGGACGGTGGCCAAGGCGGCGAAGTCCGCCGGGGCGCCCGGCGCGGCCGCCGCCGACACCGGCACCGCGACCGCCGTGCCCCGCCGGGCCCGTCCGGCGGTGGCACTGGCCCGCTGGGCCACGGCCGAACGGGAACGGGACCGCGACGCCCTGGTGCGCACCATCCACGTCATGCGGCGGCTGGCCCGGGAGCAGGGCCGGCGCCTCATGGCCCGCCACGTGATCGGCGCGGTCGACGACGTCTTCTACCTGACGGCCGACGAGCTCTTCGCCCCCGGCCCCGGCGCCTGCGACACCGTGGCCCGCCGCCGGGCCGAGCGGGAGCGGCTGGCCGCCATCCGCATGCCGGTGGCCTTCGTGGCCCCCTGGGAGCCGGAGCCCGAGACCACCACCCTCACGCCCGGCGACACGCTGACCGGCGTGCCGGCGGCCGGCGGCAAGGCCCGGGGGACGGTCCGGATCGTCACGCCGGAGACGGCCGACCTCCTCGAACCGGGCGAGGTGTTCGTCACCCAGGTCACCGACGTCGGCTACACCCCCCTGTTCGGTCATGCCGCGGCGGTGGTGACCGACATCGGGGGCACGATGTCCCACGCCGCCGTCGTGGCCCGGGAGTTCGGCATCCCCGCCGTGACCGACACGGCCACCGGAACCGCCCGTCTGGTGGACGGGATGATGGTCGAGGTCGACGGCTCGGTCGGGACGGTGGTGGTGCTGTCGCTTCCGTGACCCCCGGGCTCGCGTGAGATAGTGGCGTCACGCGACGGACAGGGGAGGTCTCGTCATGTGTGGCATCACCGGCTGGGTCGACTTCGAACGCGATCTGAGCGACGAAGGTCAGATTCTGGAAGTCATGAACCGCACGATGGCCTGTCGCGGCCCCGACGCCTCGGGGACGTGGCTGGCGCCCCACGCCGCCCTCGGCCACCGGCGCCTCGCCGTCATCGACATCGAGGGCGGCCGCCAGCCGATGAAGGCCGGTGACGGGCCGGCGGCGGTGATGACCTACAGCGGTGAGGCCTACAACTACCGGGAGCTCAAGGCGGAACTGGCCGCCGCCGGGCACCGCTTCGTCACCGAGAGCGACACCGAGGTCGTGCTCCACGCCTACCTCGAGTGGGGCGACGGCTTCGTCGAGCGCCTCAACGGCATGTTCGCCCTGGCCATCTGGGACACCCGCCGGGAAGAGCTGCGGCTCGTCCGGGACCGGATGGGGATCAAGCCGCTGTTCTACGCCCCGACCACGCACGGCGTGCTGTTCGGGTCGGAGCCCAAGGCCATCCTGGCCCACCCGGAGTTCACCGCCACCGTCGACCTCGACGGGTTCCGGGAGCTGCTGGCGGCGGTCAAGACGCCGGAACGCTCAACCTACAAGGGGATGTACGAGGTGCGGCCGGGCCAGGTGGTCACGGTGAACCGGGCCGGCATCGCCAAGCGCCGCTACTGGCAGCTGGAGGCCATCCCCCACACCGACGACCTCGACACCACGGTGGCAACGGTCCGGGAGCTGCTCCTCGACATCGTCGACCGGCAGCTGATCTCCGACGTCCCGCTGTGCACGCTGCTGTCGGGCGGGCTGGATTCATCGGCGGTGACGGCGCTGGCGGCCGCCGCCCAGGCCCGGGACGGGAAAGGGCCCGTCCGCAGCTTCTCGGTCGACTTCGTCGGTTACGAGGACCACTTCGTGCCCGACGTGATCCGCCCCACCCCGGACACGCCCTTCGCCCACGATCTGGCCCGCCACGTCGGCGCCGACCACCGCGACATCATCCTGTCGACCGCCGACCTCATGGCCACCGACATCCACCGCGACGTGGTCACGGCCTTCGACCAGCCGACCAACTGGGGCGACGGGTTCAGTTCACTGCTGCTGCTGTTCAAGGCCATCCGGGCCGAGTCGACGGTGGCCCTGTCGGGCGAGTCGGCCGACGAGGTGTTCGGCGGCTACGCCTGGTTCCACGACCCGGCGTCGGTCAACGCCGACGTCTTCCCCTGGCTGGCGGGGACGAAGATGCGCATGGCCGAGGCCACCCTCCTCGACCCGGGGTTGCGGCAGCGGCTCGACGTGGCCGAGTACCAGCGGGCGTCGTTCCGCGATGCCCTGGCCGAGGTCCCCCATCTCGACGAGGGCAGCGTCGACCCGTTGGAGCGGCGCATGCGGGCGATCTCCTACGTCCACCTCACCCGGTTCGTGTGCTGGCTGCTCGACCGCAAGGACCGGACCAGCATGGCCACCGGCCTCGAAGTGCGGGTGCCGTTCTGCGACCACCGGCTGGTGCAGTACGTCTTCAACACCCCGTGGTCCATGAAGACGTTCGACGGGCGGGAAAAGAGCCTGCTGCGGGCGGCGGCCCGCGAGTTCCTGCCCGAGTCGGTGGCCGAGCGCAAGAAGGTGCCCTACCCGGCCACGACCGACCCGACCTACGACGCGGCCGTGCGGGAGCAGCTCGGCAAGCTCCTGGCCGAGGACAGCCCGGCGCTGCCGCTGGTCGACCGGACCCGGGCCGAGGCGGCGGCGAGCGGGCAGCCCGACGACGAGGTCCACCGCACCGACATGGAGTTCGTCATCCATCTCGACGCCTGGCTCCGGGACTACCAGGTCGACCTGCAGCTCGGGTGACGTCGACCTAGTGCCGGCTTCCGATCCCGGCCACACCGGGTTGGGACGAAGGTGGGGTCTCCTGGTTGGTCGTGGTGGTCGTCGTCGATGAAGTCGTGGTCGGCGGCGGGGCCGTCGTCGTCGTGGTGGTGCTCGTGGTCGTGGCCGTGGTGGTGGTCGCCGCGGCGCAGGAGGCGTTGACCGCCTGCTTGTCCCCGGGGCCCAGGGTCACGTCGACCGTCCGCAGCTGCGGTCCCTTGAACACCAGGCGGTATTCGCCCGGGGTCGGGAGGTCGCCGAGGATGTAGCTCCCGTCCTCCGACGGCACGGCCTGGCGGCGAGGGTCGAGCTCGCTCAGGTCCCGCTTGCGGGCGTCGACACCGGTGCAGCCGACGGCCGTCCCCGACACCGTTCCCGGCAGGCCGGACAGCGCGGCGTTGACAGTGATGGGCTGGCCCACCGCCAGCGTCACCCTCAGGGTCTGGGTGACGAACCCTTCCTTGGCGAAGGACACGGTGTAGTCCCCGGCCGGGAGGTCGGCCACCGTGTACTTGCCGAGATCGGCGGCCGGCGTGCTGGCCGTGGTGGCGCTGTGCTTGGCGTCGCCGACGGCCACGGTGACCGTCACGCCGGCCAGTGGGCACTGCCCCGGGGCACAGGCCGGCACCCGCACCGGCGTATAGGTCACGAGACCGGTGATCGACGACGAGGCGGCCGGTACGAGCGCGGCGTCGAGCGCCGTCGGCGTGTCGGTCGCCACCCCGACCTCGACGCTCTTCGACACGTACCCGAACAGGTCGAAGGTCACGGTGTAGGGCCCGGGCGGCACGAGTCCGCCGACGGAGTAGAACCCGATCGACCCCGCCCCCGCCGTCACCGCCCGGGCCAGGGTGGCCGCCCCCTTGGTCACCGTCACCTGCACGCCGCCCAGGGGGCCGCCCTTGTCGGCGGCGACCGTGCCCGTGATCGAACCGCTGCCCTTGCCGAGGGCCAGGATCCCGACCTGGACGACCGAGCCGCTGTCGGCCGGGACGGGCACCAGCGCCGTCTGGGTGGCGAAGCCGTCCATCTTGACCGTGACGAGATAGGTGTCGGGCCCGCCGAGGTCCGCCAGCGTGAAAGCGCCGACGTCGCCCCGGGTCAGCGTCGTGGTCGTCGCCTCGCCCTCCTTCCCCTTGGCCTCGACGGAAGCCCCGCCGAGCGGCGCGTTGCCGTCGGTCACCCGTCCGACGATGAGCGAGCTGCCCTTGGGCTTCACCTCGGCCGCCACCTGGTTGGCGGCCCGGTTGACGCCCCGGAACAGGACGGCGCCCCACAGACCGAGGGCGAGAAGGATGGCCATCAGCGTCAGCAGGGCCCGGGGGATGCGCGGCTTCTGGATGAACGTCGCCAGCGCCTCGGCGGGGGGAGCCGGGGCGCCGGTGGCCCGCACGGTGAGAATCCGGGGTGCGGGAGCGCCCAGCAGCGGCCGCTTCCCCCGGGCCTGCATGGCCGCCCGGACCCGCCGGCCGGGCGGAACCTCGAGCTCGGTGGCGGCGAAGCGGGTCTGCAGCGCCCCCTCGGCGTCGGTGGCCGACAGCGTCATGGCCAGCGGCACGTTGCCCCGGTTCTCGGCCACGACCGTGAACCGGGCCTTCCCGCCGCCGGTGACCGACTGCGGCTCGAGCGTCAGGCCGGCGTCGTAGACGGGCGCGACCTGGACGGCGAGAGGCGCCGCCTCGGGGGCGCCCGGCCCGGCCGTGCCGGTGACCTGCACGAGGACGGTGTGCTCCCCGGCCGGGAAGTCCCGGGGCAGCGTGAAGGTGACGATCGCCGTCCCCTCCGAGTCGGGGAAGAGCGACAGCTCGGGCGGCGAGCTGATGAGCGCGATGGGCCGGTCGAGCCCGCCGAGGGCCACCGTGAAGCCCTCGATGATGCCGCTGGTGTTGTAGACGGCGACCTCGAACGACGCCGGCACGCCGGGGGTGACGTCGAGCCGCTCGGGTGTGACGCGGATCCGCATGGGGCTCACCTCCGAACGACGGAGAGGCTGATCTCCTCGACTGGCGCGGCGGTCACCACCGCGAAGGCGGGGTCGACCGATGCGTTGACGACGAGGCAGAGGCAGGGGTGGTACCGCCCGCCGAGCGCCGGCCAGAGGTCGGTCCCGTCCGGCGGGTTCATGTCGAGCTGCAGCATCGGATGGGGCAGCACCGCGGCCAGAGCCTCGGGCAGGTACGGGGGTTCGAGCGGCCGGGTACGGGCCAGGGCGGCCAGCGCGGCGCCGAGCAGGCGGTGCTCGTCCCGCCCGTCAGCCACCCAGGCGCTCACGAGGTAGGAGAAGGCCATGCGGGGCAGAACCCTCTGCCGGCGGCGTTCGCCGTTGTGCTCCAGCTGCTCGAAGCCGACGGCCGTCTCCGAGCTGACCGGACTGACCGAATAGAGGAACAGGTTGAGGGTCGGGCGATTCACGCCCGCCGCCCAGTCCTTGTCGGGCAGGGCGAAGGAGACGTCGAGACCGGAGGCGGCCGGGCCGAGCTCGGCCCGCAGGAACGCCTCGAGGCCGTCGTCGAGGAGGTGCAGCATCAGATGAGTCCTTCCCGGGTGGCCAGCGCCACGGCGTGGACCCGGTTGCGGCAGTTCATCTTCATCAGCAGGTCGTGGACGATGTTCTTCACCGTCCGCTCCGAATACCCCAGCGTGTCGCCGATCTGGAGGGTGTCGTTGCCGTCGGACAGGAGGCGGAGGACGGCCAGCTCCCGGTCGCTGAGGACCCGGGACCCGGCGGTCGCCTCGTGGGCGGCCCGGGCCAGGAGGCGGGGCACGAGGTCGGAGGGCAGCGTGGTGTTGCCCGCCGCCACGGCCCGGACGGTGGCCAGCAGCACGGCCGGCTGGAGCTCCTCCCGCAGCAGCACGGCCGCCACGCCGGAGTCGAGCGCCTCGTAGACGAGCTGCTCCCGGAGGACGGGCAGCACGGCCACGAACCGCACCCCGGCGTCCCGGGACGAGGCCAGCGCCCGGGTGAACGACGCCGGCACCGCTTCGAAGACGAGCACGTCGACGTCGGCCGGGTCGGGGACCGGGTCGAAGCCGGCGCTCTCCCCCGCCACGGTGAAGCCGTCGGCAGCGAGGAGCGAGGCCAACCCCCGGCGGAAGACCGGGTGACGGTCGTCGACCCAGACCCGCGCCGCTGCTGGCGTCCCGCTCGTGGTCATGACCCGAGCGAACATCCGTGGTTGCCCGTTGGCAACGTCCGTCGGGACATCGAAAGGGACGGCGGCCCATGGTCGGAGGGGCGGAGCGTTGCCCGTTCGGACATTCCGGGGGCCGATCGGGGCAGGACGGCGTGCCCCTAAGACGGCGCCCGGTCCTGCCCGGCCCGTCCCTACGATCGGCCCGGTGGGCCAACTCCTCTGCAGCGGGTCGCAGATCATGTGCAGCTTCGGGGCCGCCCCGGCGATGCTGAACGTGCTGCCGCCCAACCGCCCGCTGGTCAACGGCCGGCCGGCGGCCACAATCCTCGACAGCGCGCCGTTCGTGAACATCCCCACGTTCGGGATGTGCTCGAGCCTGGCCAACCCGACGGTCGTCGCCGCCACGGCCGCCGCCCTCGGCGTCCTCACGCCCATGCCCTGCGCCCCGGCCACCACCGGGCCGTGGGTGCCGGGGTCGCCGACGGTGGTGGTGGGCGGCCAGCCAGGGCTGTCGAACACGTCGCAGTGCCTGTGCGCCTACGGGGGCGTGATCACCGTCCTGGTCCCCGGTCAGTTCACCACCCAGGTGCCGTGATGCCCTCCGTCGAGGGCGACATCGTCGTCGACTTCCCCCGCCGGCCCCGCCCGTGGCGGCCGGTCCTGCTCGGTTGCGGCATGGTGCTGGCCACCGCCGCCGCCTGGCTTCCCTTGGTGGCCAATGGTGGGCCCCGCGACGACGCGCAGCTCATCGCCAACGCCACCACCGACGGGACGCAGCAGTCGCCGAAGCTCGCCTCCCTCCCCGGGGGGAAGTTGGTGGTCGTCTGGGCGGGACAGGGGGCCGACGACGACAGCGGCATCTTCGCCCGCATCCGCGACCCGCAGACGGGATTCGGGCCGGAGTTCCGCGTCAACGAGTCCGCCGACGGCGACCAGGTGGAGCCGGCGGTGGCCGCCGACAACGCCGGGAACTTCCTGGTCGCCTGGACCGGCCCGAGCCAGGCCGTCGACGCCCAGGGGGCGGCCATCCCTGACCGGGGCACCGACGTGTTCAGCCGGATGTTCGACGCCACCGGTACGCCGCTGCGGGGCGAGCAGCGCCTCAACCAGTCGATCCCGGGGGACCAGTCGCAGCCGGCGGTGGCCGCGCTCACCACCCGCCGGTTCGCGGTGGTGTTCGCCGGGGCCGGCCAGGCCAGCCCGGCGGTGCCCAACACCACCGTCTCGGACGACCAGGGCATCTGGCTGGGGACCACCGGCGACACGACCGACGGGTACGAGTTGCTGGCCAACCAGTCGCACACCCAGGGCGCGCAGCAGCACCCGGCCGCGGCCTACGACGGCACGGACCTGCTCGTCGCCTGGGACGGTGCCGGTCCGGGCGACGACGAGGGTGTCTTCGCCGCCTTGAGCACCGGCGCGCTGGTGTTCCCAGCCGCCTTCCGGCTCAATGTCACCACCGACGGCCACCAGGGTGATCCGGCCGTGGCCGCCAAGAGCGGCGGCTTCCTCGTCGCCTGGGCGGGGCAGAGCCTCGCCGACAGCGCCGGCATCCTCCTCACCCAGGTGGCCGACGGCCAGACCCAGACGGGAGCCGAGATCCCGGTCAACAACCTGACCGACGGCGACCAGGGTCACCCGGCCGTCGCCGTGTCCGGCAGCTTCGTCGGCATCGCCTGGGACGGAGCGGGCGGCGTCGACGACAGCGGCGTCCAGGCCCGCCGGTGGAACTTCTCCGTGAGCCTGCAACCGGCCGCCGACCAGTTCGCGGTCAACACGACGACGACCGGGGTCGAGCAGCACCCGGCCCTGGCGGCCAACGCCGACGGTGACTACACCGTGGCCTTCGAGGGGCCGGGCACCGACGTCGACATCTTCGTCCGGCACTACGCCTTCAACGATCCGCCGGTGGTGGTCGACGACTTCTACACCACCAACGAGGACACCCCCGCCACCGGCAACGTCCTGGCCAACGACAGCGATCCTGACGGCGACACGATCACCGTGACCCAGGTGACCGGCAGCGACAGCGGCCCCGACAACGGCTCCGTCACCCTGAACGGCAACGGCACGTTCACCTACACACCGTTCAGCAACTACCACGGATCGGACCATTTCAGTTACCGGGCCTCGGACGGCACGGCCGACTCGGTCCGGGTGGCCAACGTGACCATCACGATCATCTCCGTGAACGACGGCGGCCCGACCGCCAACCCCGACGGCCCGTTCGCCGCCACGGAGCGCGTCACACTGACGGTCACCGACCCGGCCAGGGGCGTGCTGGCCAACGACACCGACCCCGACAACGACGTCCTCACCGCCCGGCTGCGGTCGAATCCCACCAGCGGCGCCGTGAGCCTCAGCCCTGACGGGACGTTCTCCTACACCGGCGGCGACCACTTCTGCGGCGACGACTACTTCAGCTACGTCGCCTTCGACGGGTACATCGAGTCGGCGCCGGCCCGGGCGACGATCCATGTCAACTGCGTCCACTCGCCCGCTGAGGCCCGCGACGACCAGTACTCGACGGTGGAGGACGCCGAGCTGTCGGTCCCCGCCACCGGCGTGTTGCAGAACGACTTCCACGAGCAGGACGATCCGATCGTCGCCCAGCTCCGTGACCCCCCGGCCCACGGGACCGTCACGCTCAACGAGGACGGGTCCTTCGATTACCGGCCCGATAGCAACTTCAACGGGACGGACACGTTCACCTATGAGGCGGTCGAGACGAACCCGCCCGCTCCACCCTCGTCGTCGAACAGCCCTTCGCCGCTGGCC
>DASYFF010000166.1:0-1925 GCA_036498605.1 Acidimicrobiia bacterium
ACCACGGCGGGACGTGGAACTTCACCGCCATCGTCAACAAGCAGCGGGCCAACCAGAAGCAGGCGCCGGTGAACGTGGCCCGGGCCACCGCCCCGTTCCAGCTCGACACCAAGGACGTCTACACCGGCGACCCGAACAAGAAGGTCATCCGGGGGAAGTTCGCCGAGGTGTTCGCCCTCTCCGGGCATGAGTTCTCGGCCGCGGTGTGGTTCTTCTGCGTGCTGGCCCTGGCCGCCCTCGTCTTCCCCGCCTTCCGCCGCAGCCTCTCCCCGGGCGCCCTCTACCGCCTCGAGCGCCACCTCGACCTGATCGTGAAGCTGACCTATGCGGCCACCGGCGTGGTGATCGGCAGCGGCGTCTACCTGATGGTCAACCAGACGGCCTACAAGACGCCGTTCTCCCGGTCGGCCATCGACGGCGTCTTCGCCCTGCCATTCGGCAAGCCCTACTTCCTGGCCCTGGCGGCCAAGCTGTCGATCTACGCCCTCATGCTGGTGGCCTGCGTCCCGCTGGTGCGGGGGGCGCAGCGCAACCTGCGGCTCTACTCGGTGGCGGCCTCGGCGCCGGGCCCCTGGAGTCCGGCGGCCCGCCCCGGCGGCGGTGTGGCCACGGCGGTCGAGACCGAGACCACGACGGCCACCGCCGAGCCGCCGGCCCAGCACACGGCCACGGTCCCGGCCCGGATCGGCACCCTGGTCGTGCTCTTCGGCCTGCCGTCGATCCTCGTCTGCGTCACGCTGCTCAAGTACTTCCACGAGCTCGTCGAAGCCAGCCGGATCATCTCCGGCCGCTGAGGCTGGTCAACCGACGGACAAGTCGCGGGAACCGTCGCTCCCGGACGGCTTGTCACGCTCGCGATCGTTCGAGCCGGTACGTCTCCGAGCGAGCCTGAAGCCGGCCTCCCGAGAATCTACGGAACGGTGCGGGATTTCTGCGCCGAAAAGTCCCGGGAGTCACCCGGTACCGCCTCGACCGCCCGAAGCAGAAGATTGATGCACGGCACAGGTTCAGGGCACAAGCAGGCGCCCATCGAACGCCGGGAGCCAAGGGGGGAACCATGGCGACGACCTTTCTCCAGACCCTGCGAGACGAGACCCTGCGAATCGAGGTCGGCGCCCCGGTGGTCTCGGATCTCGCCGTCGAGAATCTCGACCTCTCGACGCCGGACCTGTCCCAGGCCGTCCGGCAGTCCGTCATCGAGCGGCGCGTCACGGAGCCCGTGGTCCGGATGCCCGGCCCGAACCACCTCGCCATGCACGACGTGGACCTTCCCGCGCTCCCGGTGCCCTGCGCCGCCTGACGGGCGCTCCCGCCACGCCGCCCATGAGCGTGCTTGCCGGCATCCGGCGTTCCTAACTGGCACGGGCTGCAAGTTATGAACGCCGGTCCGACGGGCGGGCGCCGAGGAAGGAGGCGGCGACTTCGGGGTCGTCGATGACGGTTCCCGGGGGGCCGGTGGCGATGATGCGGCCCTGGTCGAGGGCCACGAGGCGGTCGGCCAGTTCGGTGATGAGGGCGATGTCGTGGTCGATCACGACCAGGGTGCAGCCGAGGGTGGCCCGCAGGTCCCGCAGGAGGGGGACGAGTGCTTCGGCCTCCTTCTGGGCGATGCCGCTCGACGGCTCGTCGAGGAGGAGGACGCGGGGGCGGTGCGCCGTCAAGGTGGCGATCTCGACGATGCGGCGGGTTCCGGTGGAGAGCTCGGCGACGAACTTGTTGCGGAAGGCGCCGAGGCCGAAGCGGTCGATCAGGGCCAGGGCCTCGTCGCGGACCGCGGCTTCGGCGTCGACGGCGACGGGCAGTGCGAGCATGGCGCCGACCGCCGCCCGGGCCGCGTGGTGGCGCTCGAAGGCGACGGTGATGGCGTGCTCGACGGTGAGCGACGGCCAGAGGCGGGCGTCCTGGAACGAGCGGCCGAGGCCGGC
>DASYFF010000167.1:0-5345 GCA_036498605.1 Acidimicrobiia bacterium
ACTCCTTCATGGCGAGGAGGTGGGCGTGGGTCGACTGGATGTCGGCGGCGGCGGTGCCGAAGTCGAACTTCTGCACGATGGCGAAGGCGTCGGCCATGCCCGACTCGTCCTTGCGCTCGAAGCGGGGCTCGAGTCGCCAGAACATGTCGGGCACGAGGGCGACGTAGCCGGCCGCGGCCATCTTCTCGGCCAGTCCCCTCATGTTGTCGTTGATCCCGAAGATCTCCTGGAACAGGACGACGCCGGGGCCGCCGCCGGACTCGGGGACGGCGCAATAGGCGTCAAATGACCCGCCGTCCTCGGAGAAGACGCGCTCGTAGCGGGTGGCGATCGGCATCGGACGAACCTCCGGGGGACGCAGCGGACGGGCGGGGGGATGGTATCGGCCCCGCGCCCTCCGGGAACATGGCGGGGGGACGGCGCGGTTGCCAGACTGTGACCCCCCCTACCACGACCAGGAGGCCACCCGTGGCGTTGACCATCGGCAGCGAGGCACCCGACTTCAAGGCCGAGACCACCGAGGGACCCATCCAGTTCCACGACTGGATGGACGGCAAGTGGACGATCCTCTTCTCCCACCCCCGGGACTTCACCCCGGTCTGCACCACCGAGCTCGGCTACATGGCCAAGCTCAAGCCGGAGTTCGACCGCCGTGACGTGAAGATCATCGGCCTGTCGGTCGACCCGCTCGACAACCACGCCCGCTGGGCGGCCGACATCGAAGAGACACAGGGCACGGCGCCCAACTACCCGATGATCGCCGACTCCGACTTCAACGTCTCGACGCTCTACGGGATGCTCCCGGCCGGGACGTCCGGCGACCCGACGAAGCGCACCCCGGCTGACAACGCCACCGTCCGCAACGTGTTCGTGATCGGGCCCGACAAGAAGATCAAGCTGATCCTCGTCTACCCGATGACGACGGGCCGCAACTTCGACGAGGTGCTGCGGGTGGTCGACTCCCTCCAGCTCACCGCCAACCACGCCGTGTCGACCCCGGTCAACTGGCAGCCCGGGGAGGACGTGATCATCGCCGGCTCGGTCTCCGACGAGCAGGCCAAGGAGAAGTACCCCGACGGCTGGAAGGCCCCCCGGCCTTACATGCGGATCGTCCCGGCTCCGAAGTAGGCGTCTGACCTGCGACCCGTCGTCGACGACTAGGCCGTCGACGACGGGTCGAGGCGGGCCAGGAGCCAGGCCCGGAAGAAGGGGCTGGCCAGGCGCCACTGGCGGCCGTCGCGGCGGGCTATCTCCTGCTCGGCCAGGGCCCGGAGGGCGGTGGTGACGGCGTTGGCGTTGGCCACCATGACGGCGTCGAGGAAGGCCTTGGCGTAGACCTTCTCCCGGGGCGAGCGGGCCAGCTCCCGCACGATCCGCTGCTGGGAGGGCGCCAGCGACTCGTAGCGCTCGGCGAAGAACCCGGCCTGGCGGCGCACGATCGAGGCCAGGCCGGCCTCGACGGCCGCCCCGTCGATGCTGTCGTCGGCCACTTCGAAGGCGGCGTGGGCCAGCCACTGCACGTCGTTGGGGACGCCGTCCGCCCGGCGGTAGAGCGCCCGGGCGTCGGCCCGGGTCAGCCGCTTGCCGCCCTGGCGGGCCCGGGCCACCAGGTGGGCGCTCATCTCGTCTTCGGGCACGACCCCGAGGTCGAACGTCTCGCCCATGCCGAGCAGCGGGGCGCCCCGGGCCCGGGTCAGGCGCTCCATCACCGACAGGCGGGAGCCGGCGAAGACCAGGCTCGTGCCCCGGGCCTGGTCGGCCAGCGCCTTGAAGGCGCCGCCCAGGCCCTTGGGCCCGATCTCGGCCACCTGCTGGAACTCGTCGAGGACGAGGGCCGCCGGGCGGCGCTCCCCGGCCCGCTCCAGGAGGGCGACGGCGTCCTCCAGGACCTCGTACCACCGCTCGGCGCCGGCCGCCGGCTGGAGGCTGAGCGAGACCTTCCCGTCGGGGGCGAACTCGACCGTGGGGGCCGCCCGCAGGTGGCGCACCACGTCCTCGAGCCCGTGCCTGGTGCGACCCGCGGGCCGCAGCACCTCCCGGACCACGGCGGTGAGGACGACGCCCGCCGTCTCGGCCTCGGTCGTGCACAGCAGGAGGTTGGCGTAGCCGCCCCGGCCGCCGTGGCGGCGGAAGCGGCGCAGCGCCTCCAGCAGCAGCGACGTCTTGCCGTAGCGCCGGGGCGAGAGGAGAAAGGCGTGGATGCCGTCGCCCATCCGCCCGGTGAGGGCGTCGAGCTCGGCCGCCCGGTCGCAGAAGCTGGCCGCCTCTACCGGCGCCCCGTATCGGAACGGGTTCTTCGATTCCACTGCTCGCTATTATAGCGATCGCTGTAAATAAGTGTCGGCCCAGGAAAGGAGACAGGATCGTGACGGTGGCGTACGATGCTGTCGACTGATCAACCCAGTCGAGGGGGTACCCATGCGCAGAACTCCATTCGTCGCCGCCGTCGTCGTATTCACCACCGCACTCACCATGGCCACCGCCTTCGCCACGCCCCCGACCGGGGACGTCAAGTTCAAGGACCTCACCCGATCGCAGGCCATGGAGAGCGCCACCGTGATCATCAACCCCGGGACGGCCTTCCGGTCCGGCGGGTACTCGGTCGCGCCCGGCGGCAAGTCGGGGTGGCGCCAACTGCCCGGCACGTCGATCCTGTCCGTCAACAAGGGCAAGATGATGCTCCACGGCGGTGACGGCTGCGGGGTCAAGGAGTACGGCCCCGGGCAGGCGGCGGTCGTCCCGGCCGGCACCTGGATGGTCCACAACGGCGGGAGCGAAGCCCTCGAGTTCTTCGCCTTCTTCTTCGACCAGACCCCGGGCGGCCCGAAGCCGCTGGCCGAGGGCCCGACCGAATCGACGCCGGCCGGCTGCACCGGCGAGATCGCCGCCGCGGCCGCCCCGGCCGGTGTGTCGCTCACGACTCCGGAGATCGGGACGGTGGTCCCCGGCCAGTTCAACTACGGCACCAAGGCCCGGCTCGACATCCACGCCGGCGAGGACGTGTACGCCAGCTATCTGGAGCTCGCCCCGGGCTGGAGCAGCGGATGGATCTCGCACCGCCCGGCCGCCAACATCATGTCGGGCGGCGAGCTGAGCTACGTCGAAGCCCGCAACGGGAAGTGCGACGAGAGCGAGGTGTACCACTCCGGTGAGGCCTTCTACCACCCGGCCCACCGCCACATGGCCTTCAACAAGGGCAAGGATCCCGTCCTGCTCACCACGATGTACTTCGACCTGCCCCACGAGGCGCCGCTGCCGGTGATCGGCAACACGATCACGGCGGTCGACTTCACCCAGGCCCCGCCGGCCGACTGCCCCCGGCTGCGATGAGCGGTCGACGTTCTCCGCTCCGCCGGCAGCTGTGGCTGCCGGCGGTGGCGGCTCTCTCGTGGCTGGCCCTGCCCGGCGCGGGAACGCTGCCGGCGTCGGCGGCCGGGTCCTGTAGTCCCAACGGGACCGCGCTGCAGATCCAGGCCTTCGACGGCAAGTTCGACAAGGACTGCCTGGCCGCCCCGGCCAACACGGCGTTCACGATCGACTTCAACAACCTCGACCGGGGGATCCCCCACAACGTGGCGATCTACAAGACCGACACCGATGACAAGGCCATGTTCAAGGGCGAGCTCATCGAGGGGCCGAAGCGGACCACCTACTCCGTCCCGGCCCTGCCAGCGGGGAACTGGACCTTCCGCTGCGACCCGCATCCGGACATGCACGGCTCGTTCAACGTGGCGTGAGCGCCCGGTCGAGCCGGGGCCGGAGGAGCGCCAGCCGGTCACAGGGCTCATTGCTGTAGACGAAGCGCAGGTAGCCCGCCGCCACGTCGCCGCCCCAACCGGGCATCGGCGTGGCGGCCACCTTTTCGGCCAGGAGCCGGGCCGAGAGCTCGACCGGGTCGAGGCCCAGCGGCGCCGTCTCGAGGAGTAGCGACCACCCGCCGGCGGGGCGGACGACGGGATAGCCGTCGAGCTGCTCCATCACTGTGTCTCGACGGCGCTCCCACTCGGCGACGCAGGCGGCGAAGTCCCCGGCCGGTTCGGCCAGCGCCACCACCGCCGCCTCCTGGGCGATCCCGCCGGCCACGAGCCCGTTGTAGATGTGGGCCCGCATGACGTCGGCCGCCAGCGCCTCGGGGGCCACGACCCAGCCGATGCGCCAGCCGATCATGCGCTGCTCCATCGACACCGTCCCGATCGTCACCACCCGGTCCCGCATCCCGGGCCGCGCCGCCGGGTGCGCCAGCCGGTGCCCGTCGAAGAGGATGGCCTCCATCCAGCCGACGTAGATCAGCCACAGGTCCCGTTCGCAGCACAGGTCGCTGACCGCCGCCCACTCCTCCTCGTCGAGGAGTGCACCGGTCGGCATGGCCGGGTTGGGCAGCATCACCGCCCGGGTCGTGGTGTCGGCGGCGGCGGCCAGGGCGTCGAGGTCGAGGCGCCACGCACCGCCGTCGACCCGGAGGGGCACCAGGCGGGGCACGGCCCCGGCCAGGCGGACGCGGTTCACGATCCCGGCGTACGTCGGGTCGGTGACGATGACCCCGTCCCCCGGATCGGTGGTGCACAGGAGGGCGTCGAGCATGGCGTCACCCTCGCCGCCCGTGATGGTGATCTCGGTGTCCGGGTCGTAGGCCACGCCGCTGCGCCGTTCGACGTGGGCCGCCACCGCCCGGCGCAGCGATGCCTTGCCGGTGAAGGGAAGCCAGCTGTTGGCGTCGTCGTCGCCGGCCACCTCGGCCGTCCGCCGGACCGCGGCCGGCGGCGGCGCCACGTCGGTGTCGAGGTTCTCCAGCCGCAGCACGTCGGGGTCGTCGCCGGCCGCCGCCGCCACCCGGTCGATCGAGAACCCCGGAATCCCCGCCAGCCGCCGCACACCCACTTGTTCGTCCTCCGCCTGGACTACACGGCCTCGGCGGTGGCCATCGCGGCGGCTTCCGTCCGACTGCGGGCACCGAGCTTGGTGAGGATTCGGCCGACGTGGTGTTCCACCGTCTTGGCCGTGATGTCCAGCCGCTGGGCGATCTCGGCGTTGGTGAGGTCCTGGCCGAGCAACGCCAGTATTTCCCGTTCCCGCCCGCTCAATGCGCCGATGGCCCCCGCCCGGTCCCAGAGACGGGTGTGCCCGGCCGCGCCGAGGCCCCGCAGGAAGGCGGTGGCCCGATCGGTGTCACGGGCCGCGCCGAGGCGCTCGAAGACGGCCAGCGCGGCTCGGGCCTCGGTGATGGCCGCCGCCTCGTCGCCGGCGAGCGACAGCACCTCAGCCGCCTCGAGGCGGACGGTGGCCCCGAGGAGGGGCTCCTCCTGGTCCGCCCGTTCCCGCCCCGCCGCCCGGTACGCATCGACAGC
>DASYFF010000168.1:0-2393 GCA_036498605.1 Acidimicrobiia bacterium
CGCCGTCCGACGCCACCAGCCAGTAGCCGGCGGGCGGCACGGCGGCGGCCCTGACCGCGGCATGGGCGTCGCGGCCAACCATGGCCAGGCTGGTGGCCAGCAGGGCCAGAGCGAGGGCGACGACGCGGATGCGCCGCCCCACCAGGTCTTCAGTACGCGTTCTCACGGAAATCTCCTCCAACCCGGCGGCGCGAGGGGGTCCGCTGGGCGGGTAACAGTTTCGACAGCGAACTGTCTGTTCCCCGGCTGTTCACTCCGCCGGCCATTCGCATTGACGCGTTCGGCCGTCGATCGGCCGAATGTGTCGATCGGGGCTTTCAGGGGATCAGGCTCTACCGGTTACGGTGGATGCTGTAGCTCTCGTTACAGGGGCGGATGTGCTGCGCTTACTGCTCTTCGGCTTGGTGGCGCTGGTCGGGTCCTGGGTGTTGCTGGCTGTGCTGGCGGCGCGGCTCCCGGCGGGCGTGCTGCGAGACCTGGCGGGCTTTCTGCCCGCCTGCGTGACCACGGCCCGGCGGCTCCGGAGGGACCCGCGGGTTCCGCGACGGGCCAAGGTCGCTGTGGCGTTCGCCGGGTTGTGGGCGCTGTCGCCGGTGGACCTGATTCCGGAGTTCCTGCCCGTCATCGGTCCGCTGGACGACGTGGTGGTGGCGGCATTGGCGCTGCGGTACGCGGCCCGCCACGTGCCGCGGGAGGTGCTCCTCGAAGCCTGGCCGGGGAACCCCGAGGTGATCGAGCGACTGCTGGGCTCCCGCCGCCGCCGGGGCCGGCGGGGGTTCAGGCGAAGCGGATGATGCAGAGCCCGCCGGCGATGAGGCAGTAGATGGCAAACGGCAGCAGGTTCCTGGTTTCGAAGAACCGCACCAGGAACCGGACGGAAATGAAGGCGGCAACGCCGGCGAAGAGGCTGCCGACGAGGGCTTGCCCGCGGACGCCGTCGCCGAGGGGGCCGAGGAGGTCCGGCAGTTTGTAGACGCCGGCGGCGAGGATGATGGGGGTGGCCAGCAGGAAGCTGAAGCGGGCGGCGTCCTCGTGGTCGAGGCCACGGGCGAGGCTGGCCACCATGGTGATGCCGGAGCGGCTGATGCCGGCGAAGAGGGCGGCGACCTGGGCGACGCCGACGACGCCGGCTTCCTTGAAGTCGAGGGTGTCGAGGCGCCGGCCGGGTTCGGGAGACGCCGTCTGGGGGTGCTGGGCGGCCAAGGTGCGGACCTCGTCGCGGCGGCGGTACCGCTCGCCGGCGAGGAGGACGAGCCCGTTGAGGGTGAGAAAGATGGCGGCGGCCAGCGGTTTGGCGAACACGGTGCGGAGGGTGTGCTCGAGGGCGAGGCCGGTGATCCCGGCCGGGATGGTGGCCACCACGATGAGCCAGGCGAGGCGCTCGTCGGGCGTCCCGATCTGCCGCCGGCGGGCGCTGCGGAGGAAGGCGGTGATGATGCGGACCCATTCGGCCCGGAAGTAGACGAGGAGGGCGATGGCCGTGGCGACGTGGAGGGCGACGAGGAAGGCGAGGTAGAACGACTCGTCGGCCGACTGGGCCTTGGCCAGGGTGTGCCAGCCGAACACGCTCGGCACCAGCACCGAGTGCCCGAGGCTGGAGATCGGGAAGAGCTCGGTGACGCCCTGCAACAGTCCGATGACGATGGCCTGGAGGTAGCTGATCATTTGGGGCCGGGACTGTAACAGCTGCTACGGGTCAGTTGGTAACATCCAGCTCATGGGCTGGCGGTTGTTGACCTACAAGCTGGGAGCGGAACCGTCCCGGCACCGGGTGGCCGTGTGGCGCGAACTCCGCCGGGGTGGGGCGGTGTCACTCCAGCAGGGTCTGTGGGCGGTGCCGGAGGGGGCGCCGTTCGACGAGGCCCTCGACCGGGCGGTGGCCCTCGTCGAGCGGGGCGACGGTGACGCCTTCGTCTTCGAGGTCATGCCGACCGATGCCACGGTGGCCCGGCTGGAAGCGGCCTTCACCGTCGAGCGGGAAGCGGAGTGGGCCGAGTTCGTCTCGGAGTGCGGCAAGTTCGACGCCGAGATCGCCGGTGAGATCGCCAAGGAGAAGTTCACCCTGGCCGAACTCGACGAGGAGGAGCAGAACCTCGACCGGCTCAAGCGGTGGTACCGGGAGCTGCGCCGTCGTGACCTGTTCGGAGCGGCGTCGGCGTCGATGGCCGAGCGGAGGCTGAAAGCCTGCGAGGAGGCCCTGGAGGACTTCGCCGAGCGGGTGTTCACGGCCCGGGAGCGGTGACCATTCTTCGCGTTCCTGACGTCAACGAGATCGACCATCGGGGGCGGAGCCGGAGCGGCAGCGAGCGCCATCCCGGCCGATGCCGTGGCGCTTGCCGCAGCGGAGCCCCGCAGTGATGAGCGCCGGGCGCTGTCCTACCGGCCGGCGTCGA
>DASYFF010000169.1:0-4264 GCA_036498605.1 Acidimicrobiia bacterium
TAGATGCCGTACTCGTGCTGGACGACCACGGCGCCGAAGCCGTCGAGGACGGCGGCGGCCTCCGCTTCACCGCCCGGCGAGCTGGTGACGAGATGGTGGACGACGTCGGGGCTGCCGCTGCGCTGGGGCCCGTCGACGACCCGGACCACCCCGACCCGGCTGGCCGGCGTCGCCCGTCGCAGTTCGGCCACCAGCGCGGCGGTGAACGTGGCCAGGCCGCATTCCGTCGGGGTGTAGGTGGAGAGGAATCCGTAACTCATGGGCATCGGCGCTGCACTCTCCTGGGTGGAAGGGCGCCGGCACTCCCGGCGAAGGGGACCGTAGCCGCGGAATTTTCAAAAAACGAACGCCCGAACTTTTTGATAATTCTCGTGTAGCCTGAAAGGAAAAACATGGAGGACCGATGCCGGACAAGTCACCCCGAAAGCCGAGCGCCAAGAAGACTCCCGACCGGTCACTGAAGGAAAAAAGGATGGACAAGAAGGACAAGAAGGCGAGCAACAACCCCTTTGGTGGCGGCCGCTCGTCGGTCGGCTGATTGTCCTGATTCCGCAGGCTCACCCTGCGTGATTTCCACTCCATTATTCGTGGCAATATTCCCGATAGAGGCGTGAAAGCTGGCCGCGCCGGTCGGCGAGAAACTCGTCGACGCCGATGTCCAGCCACGGCAGTGCGGTAGGTGGTGTCCGCCGGCCGAGCCCGGCTCGGCGGGTGATCTCGGCGACGGCTGGCTTGGCCGAGCCGTCCGACCGCCACAGGCCGAAGCTGCGTTCGTGGACGGCCTCGTCGAAGGGCGGCTGGCGGTGGAGTCCGGGGGCGTAGTCGGCGAAGCACCACAGGAGCGCACCGGAACAGCCGGCGCCCCGGAGGCCGTCGAGCGCCCGCCCGGTGTAGGCGGCGGCGGTGCCCTCGTCGACCAGCCAACCGGGCCCGCAGTCCGGTGACAATGCGGTCGCCAGGCCGAACTCCTCGAACAGGACGTCGGCTCCCCCGGCCAGCCAGCCCGTGACCAGGGCCAGGAAGGGCAGGAGACGGTCGTCGGTGGGGCCCTCGGCCCAGGTCGTGTAGGGCGGGTAGCCGTGCATCGACACGACCTCGCAGTGCCGGGCGACCTCGGCCGGCCCGATCCGACGGTCGTCCTCCAGATCCTCCATGTGGAGCCCGACGGTGATCGGGCGGCCCGGGTCGGCCGTCCGGATGGCGGCGGTCATCCGCGCCAGCCAGGCCGAACCGGTGGCGGCGTCGGGCGGGACCGTGCAGTTCGAGTTCTCGTTGCCCAGATCCCACATCCTCACTGCGGGGTGGCCGGCCAGGGCCGTGGCCACGGCGCCCGCCAGGCGCTCCTGGGCGGCGCCGATGGCCGGGTCCGAATACCAGTTCCGGAGCCGGGCCGGTCCCTTCCGCCCGGCACCGGGAGTGAGGACGCGGAAGCGCCGGTCGCCGTCCGCCCCTCCGGTGGCCCAGTCCGGCGCCCAGTTCACGCCGCTCATGTGGCCGACGAAGAGGGTGACGATGAGCGTCACGTCCGCCTCGGAGGCGGCATCGGCGGCATCGACGAGGCGTTCGAGGGTGACGGCGTCGATGGCGGCCTCGGCGGGTTGGACGTCCGCCCACCGCACGAAGACCCGCAGGCAGTCGAGTCCCGCCGCCCGGGCCCGGCCGAAGTCCCGCCTCGTGGCGGCCGGGTCGTAGGCCGCCAGCCAGTCCATGGCGTGCTCGGCGGGCCAGTAGTTGACCCCGAGGAGGAAGGCCTCGGGATCGACCGGCCTCACGGGCGGGCGCCGGGGATCAGCCGACACCGGCGAGGACCCGGCGGTAGGCGGCGAGATAGTCGTCGGTCATGCGGTCCCGGCCGAAGCGGGCCACGGCCCGCGCCCGGATGCGGGCCCGGTCGAGTCCGAGCACGCCCGGCACGGCGGCCGCCGCCTCGTCCACGGTGTCGACCAGTGCTCCATCACAGCCGTCCTCCACGAGCTCGGGCATCGAGCCCCGCCGGAAGGCGATCACCGGCGTCCCGCACGCCATCGCCTCGACCACGCTGAATCCGAACGGCTCCTCGAAACCGATGAGATGGAGGAGGGCGACAGCCCGTCCGAGAATGTCGGGGCGCCGGTCGGGGCCGATCGGCCCCAGGTAGCGGACCCGGTCGCCGTCGAGGTGGGGCGCCACCTCGACGTCGAAGTAGCGGTGGTCCTGCACGATCCCGGCCATGACCAGCGGGAGCCCCACACGGCGGGCCACCTCGATCGCCTCGACCGCTCCCTTGTCGGGATGGATACGCCCGAAGAACAGGAGGTAGTCACCGTCGGCCGGCCCCGGGGGAAAGGCGTCGGTGTCGATCCCGTGGTGGATGGTGGCCACGTAGTCGAGGCGGGGATGCCGGTCCGCCTCGCTGATGGCGACGTACGCCCCGTGCCGGTTGTACTTCTCGTACACGGGGACGATCGCCGGCGAGGAGAAGCCGTGGATCGTGGTCAGTACGGGGGTCGACACCAGAGCGCTGTAGGTGAGGGGAAGGAAATCGAAGCTGTTGTGGATGAGGTCGAACTCCCCGGCGCGCTCGAAGGCCGCCGAGATGTGGAGGCACTCGGACACCTTGGTGTCGGGCCCGTCGGGGTCGTCGGACCAGCCCCGGGCCGCGGTCGACGACAGGCGCGCCGCGGTGCACGAATCGGCGGTGGCGAAGAGGGTGACGTCGACGCCCCGGGCGACCAGTCCCTCGGTGAGGAGCGACACGAACTGCTCCCAGGGCCCGTAGTGGCGGGGCGGTACCCGCCACGAGATGGGCGCAAGCATGGCGATGCGCAGGTCAGGACCGACCCGGGGGCTGACGGCCGATCAGGGCCTCACGGCAGGAGGGGCACAACCACCAGCCCAACTGGGCGACCGGATGAAGGCCGGGCTCTCCGGGGACGATGCGCCGGCACCGGCCGCACTGGCGTTCCCGGCCCGGAGTGGCGTCGGAGGCGACCTCGGGATCGGACGCGGGCTCGGACATGAGTGCTCCCTCCGCGGCCGGCCGGACATCGTCGATGGGCGCCCCGCCGCCACTGGAGTCTACAGTCGAACTATATTACCGGCAAAACGTTTCCAGAATCTGACTACAATCACCAAGCGTGGCCACGTGGAGTTTCTTTACCAACCATGCCCGGGTGCTCATCTGCATCAGCCGGGACCCCGGCCTCCGGTTACGGGACCTGGCGGCAACGCTCGGCATCACCGAGCGCAGCGCCTACGGCATCGTCACCGACCTCGTCGTGGCGGGCTACGTGCTCAAGCAGAAGGACGGGCGTCGCAACCGCTACCGCGTTCAGGCACAGCTACCATTGCCAGAAGCCGTCACCGCCGACCGCACGATCGGTGAAGTCCTGGGCGTCCTCGTCGACGCCGACGCCCGTGGCCGCCTGAAGAAACCAACCAGGAAGCGTGGCGCCGGATGACCATCGTCGACGAGAGGGAGAACACCATGGGACCCATCCCCGACAGCACCGAAGCGGCTTGGCAGGGCGTCGCCGCCGAACTGGCCTCCGCCCTCCGAGCGACGATCCTGCGCAACCCATCCGTCTCGGCCCAGGATTGGGACCGGGCCCAGGCCGCCCTCGGACGCTACGACCGCGCCACGGGGGAAAAGGCGGCCGCGTTGCCCGCGTCAGTCGACGAGTAGGTGTAACGCGGTGCTCGCGGCGAGGACTTGATCCCGAAACCCGAGCCCGAGGAGTTGGCCATGGAGTTCATCCAGATCATCGAGATCCGCACGTCACGATTCGAGGAGCTCTCCGCGCTCGAGGACGAGTGGGAGAAGGCGACCGAGGGCAAGCGGACCCTGCGCCGGTCGATCATCACCCGTGACCGCAACGACCCGACCCGCCACCTGGTCATCGCCTTCTTCGACTCCTACGAGTCCGCCATGGTGAACTCGGACCTTCCCGAGACCACCGAGTTCGGACAGCGGCAGGCCGCCCTGCTCGATGGTCCGATGGCGTTCACCGACCTCGACGTCATGCAAGACCGGCCCTGAGTCGGTCTCGCGCCTTTCTGCCTTAATCAGCGGAGCACCAGATCGCCGTAGGTGTTGCAGAGGCCGTAGGCCGTGATCAGCAGGAAGGTCGCGATCACCGTCAGGGCGGACCACCGCCGCCAGCCGGTGAGGGGGTTCAGCCTTCCCGCCGACGGCATGTACCACTCGGGCAGGAGGCAATTGTCTTCGGCGCCGAGGAAGTCCGCGAGGGGGAGGCCGCCATCGTCCACGGGCGTGTCGGGGTCG
>DASYFF010000170.1:0-4284 GCA_036498605.1 Acidimicrobiia bacterium
CGGGGTCGGCGAGGGCGGCATGATCGGCTCCCCGGCCGCCCTGACCAGCGCCGTCGAGGACGCCCTGGCCGACCTCGGTGTCCGCATCACCGAGCAGCACCTGCCCCCGGCCCGGATCCTCGAACTGGCCGGGGTGATCCCGGCGGCGTGCTGAGCACGCGTTTCTGCAATCATCCGTCCACACCCATCCCAGGAGCGTGAGTCAGCATGGGACTTCTTGACGGCAAGGTCGCCTTTATCAGCGGTGGGGCCCGGGGGCAGGGTCGCTCCCACGCCGTCCGCTTGGCCGAGGAAGGGGCCGACATCATCACCTTCGACATCTGCGAGCCGATGTCGACCCAGACCTACGCCGGCGCCACCGAGGACGACCTGGCCGAGACGGTGAAGCTGGTCGAGGAGCGGGACCGCCGCATCGTGGCCCGCAAGGCCGACGTGCGCGACCAGGCCGCCGTGGAGGCGGTGCTGGCCGAGGGGGTGGCGGAGTTCGGCCGGGTCGACATCGTGCTGGCCAACGCCGGGGTCATGTCGTTCATGGGCGAGCCGAGCCAGACGGTCGCCGCCTGGCAGGAGGCCATCGACGTCATGCTGACCGGCGTCTTCTTCACCTGCGAGGCGGCCATCCCCCACCTCATCGAGCAGGGCCAGGGCGGGTCGATCGTCATCACCAGCTCACTGGCCGGCCTGCGGGGCCCATTGCGGACAATGGACATGAAGTCCCACGGCGGCCTCGGCTACTTCGCGGCCAAGCACGGCGTGATCGGCCTCATGCGGTGCTACGCCAACCTCCTCGGGCCCCACAGCGTCCGGGTCAACACCGTCCACCCCACCGGGGTCAACACCCCGATGGTGGCCAACCCCGAGTTCATGGCCTACGCCACCGAGCACCCCGGCTTCATGGAAGCGATGCGCAACGCCCTCCCCGTCATGATGATCGAGGCGGAGGACGTCTCGAACGCCATCCTCTTCCTCTGCTCCGACGCCGGCCGTTTCATCACCGGCGTGACCTTCCCGGTCGACGCCGGCGCCGCCAACTACTGACCGGCCCCCACGCCGACGCCGGGCCGGGCCGCCGTGTCGGGCGACAGGTCCCGCCGGCCCGGGTCGCCGGCGGCCAGGCGGTCCATGACCGCGGTGCCGGCCGAGAGATACCAGCGTGCCCAGCCTGGCCGCCGCCCGCTCCGCCGGGGCCGGAGCGTGAGCTCGGTGGCCGAGGCCGACCACCCGGCCAGCTGCAGCTCGACCGGGAGCCTGAACCATCCGCGCCGGGAGACCAGCGTTCCCTGGAGTCGGCGGCAGGGACCGGAGCGGTCGTCGGCGACCACCCTGGAAGAGAGCCGGAGCGCCGGCCGCCGGGGAAGCGCCCCCTGGAGAGCCAGTTCGGCCCAGTCGGGAGCCAGGTTGACGACCCGGGTGATGGCCACCCCGCCGGCCGGAGGCCGCCGGTGGTCGTCGACGGGGGTCTCGGTGGCCGGTCGCAACCAGCTGCTGTTCATGGGGCGCCCCCTGATTGAGCTGAGCCGACCAACTGACCGTAGACAAGAAAATAAAGTGCGTCAACTAGAATCTCAAGGCATCAGATAACTAGATCAACTGGTAGGGTGGAGCGATGCGAAGCTACGGGGAGTTCTGCCCACTGGCCCGGGCCCTCGACGTGGTCGGGGAACGGTGGACGATGCTCATCGTGCGGGAGCTGGCCCTGGGTCCCCGCCGCTTCACCGACCTCCGCGGCGACCTGCCCGGCATCGCCACCAACCTGCTGGCCGACCGGCTCCGTTTCCTCGAAGCGGCGGCGGTCGTCGAGCGCCAAGAGGTCGCCGCCCCGCTGCCCGGCGTCCTGTACCGCCTGGCGCCGCGGGGGGAGGCCCTGGTGCCCGTCCTGCGGGATCTGGCCCGCTGGGGCGCACCCCTCATGCTCGACGGCCAGGGCGACGACGCCTGTCACAGCCGCTGGCTGGTGTACATGGCCGGTTTGCTCTACACCGACGTGGCCACCGACGGCGTGGCGCCGCTCTGCGTCTCGGTGTCCAACCGCTCCGAGACGGTCACCGTCGGTTTCGAGATCGACGCCGTCCGCATCGAGCCGGGTGCGCCCCGAGCGGCCGACCTGTCGATCGAGGCCGATCCGGACACACTGTTCGCCCTGCTCTCCGGCCAGCTGACGTTCGATCAGGCCGCCGCCGAGGGCGCCGTGATCACCGGTGGCACCCGGGCCCGCCGGCGCCTGGCCACCCTGACCGCCCGGGTCTCGCTTCGACCCACTCTCTCACCACGAACACAGGCGACCTCATCGGCCTAGCCTGGCGAACCGGCGTTGGGAACTCACGCATAGGGAGAGTTTCCAACGCCGGTTCGATCGCGGGCGGGGGCTTCGGCGGGGCGGAGGACGAAGAGCAGGCCGAGGGCCCAGGTCAGCAGAGCCGAGAGGGCGACCGAGGTGAGGGCACCGGCCAGGATCAGCGTCGGGTCGGTCGAGTGGTAGAGGGCCAGGGCGCCGGGAAGTGACGTGGTCAGGTGGGCGGCGGCCAGGAGGGTGGGGACGGCGGGGATGATCAGCCAGCGCCGCCGGCCGGTCAGGCGGGTGGCGAGGGTGTGGACGCCGGCGGCGATGGCGAAGAGGAAGGCGACGTAGGTGAACGGCGTCCAGAGGGGGAGGTCGCCGACGACGGTGCGCTGGGGGCCGTAGTAGACCCAGGCCGGACCGATGCGGAGCACGGCGAGCTCGACGAGGACGATGGTGGCGGCGCTGCCGGCCCACAGGGCCCACCAGGAGCGAACGGTGAAGCCCCGGTTCCGCAGGTGGTCGAACAGCAGCACGAAGGGGCCGATGTAGGCGATGTACATCAGGCCGATGAAGACGGGGATGCCGCGGCCGAACAGCGTCACCCAGGTGATCTGGCCGTGCTCCGGGTAGTAGGCCAGGACCATCCGGTCGCCGATCGGTTCGTAGACGACGCACAGCAGCGCGCCGAGGAGCACGAGGAGCGGGACGGTGCTGCGCTGCCGGCGAGCGGTGTGGGCCAGCGCGATGACCGCCACCACCGCCGCCACCGCCAGGAGGGCGACGAGGCCGCGCTGCAGCCCGGCCGGCATGACGAGCTCTCGAGGTGGAAGGGTGCTCAGGCGATCACCTTGTCGGAGAAGCCGTTGGCCTCGAGGAACTCCCGGTAGCGGGGGAAGGCCGGCCGCATGGCCGGCAGCAGCTTGAGCATCTTGCCCATCGGGCCCGAGACCTGCACCTGCTTCTTGGCCAGGGCGACGGTCATGTTGAGCTTGCCCTGCCAGAAGCGGTGGGCGTCGTCGGCGCTCATCGTCAGGTTGATCTCGGCCGTGGCGTCGGCCGGCGGGTCGTTGACGACCAGCGGCGGGTCGACGGTGCAGTCGACCAGGGTGCGGGCGTCGGGGTCGCTGTAGGTGACGAGGAACGACGTGTCGGCGGCGGTGAACCTCGGCCGCATGTCCTCCGCCTTGGTGATCTCGTCGAGGAAGGCGCCGAGCGTGGCGTGGATCTCAGCCGGCGACTGGAACATACCCATGGCGCTCCTCGGGGATCACGGCCGGCGCATCACGGCAGACGGCCTTGGAGTACAGCCAGAACAAGAGGCAGCACAGCCCGCTGGTGGCCACCGTGCCGACGTCGCCGACCGCCCGGCTGGTGGTCGAGTTGATGGCCAGGTAGCCGAACACCGACCCGGCGGTGTGGACGCCGAGGAACACGGCCGGCATCAGCGGGACCAGCAGGCCCAGGGCCCGCTCCGGCAGCACCCGGCGCAGCAGGTGCAGCACGACGGCGGTGCCGACCAGACCCTGGGCATTGACGAATCCCCACCACAGCGGCATGCGGCCGAGCTGGAGGCCCTGGGGCCCGTAGTAGCGCCACAGGTCGTAGTGGAGCGGGACGAACTCGAAGAGGAACGTCGCCACCACCAGCGCGGCGCACAGCTGGAGGAAGCGGCGAGGGGCGACACCCCGCTCGAACAGCGTCAGCAACGCCAGGTAGGCCGGCGCCACGTAGAACATCAGCGTGAGGCCGATGTAGGCCGGGATGTGCCGGCCGAACGACGACGACCAGGCGATGCGGTCCTGCTGGGCGAAGATGGCGTGGCCCATGGTGTCGACGAACGGCTCGATCCAGCACGTGAGTGCCCCGCCCACGAACAGGTAGAGCGGCAGCGCCGAGCGCCGGGTCAGCGCCGCCCGCAGGCAGAACAGCAGCGACCCGAGCGCCCCCAGCCCGGCCAGGGCCGTGGCCCAGTTCTCGATGTGGTCGGGAATCCCGTAGATCGG
>DASYFF010000171.1:0-10470 GCA_036498605.1 Acidimicrobiia bacterium
GTCGTGGTCCCACACCTGGCAGGACACGTAGGCGTCGCGCCAGCCCGGCTCGAGGTTGGCCAGGAACCCGGCGGTGGCGTTGAGCGGAGTGATCGGGTCGGGGAAGACCTCGCCGACGTTGGCCCGGGAGTAGAGCGGGAAGACCTTCGAGGGAGTGTCGTTCAGGATCCAGTCGTTCACCAGGAGCCTCCTGAGGGAAGACCGCAGGCGTGCGGCCGTTCGTTGAGCGAGAGAACGCTGCGGACGCCGCCGCGGCTGACGGCGACCCGGCTGATCCCGGCGTAGTCGAGCTCGACCCACAGGAGGCGGTGGATCTCGAGCATCCCGCCGAGGTAGGCGTTGATGACACCGGCGTGGGCTACGACCGCCACGGTCTCGCCGGGATGGGCGTCGACGATGGCGCCGATGGCGGCCGCCACCTCGGCCCGGAACGTTTCCGTGTCGGTGCCGAAGATCGCCAGGTCACCGGCGGCCATGGCCGCCCAGCGGGCGTCGGCCGAGCGCCGCAGCTCGTCGACCGTCACGTACTCCTGGTCGGCGTTGAACTCGGTCAGCCCGTCCCGTTCGACGACCGGGGCTCCGATCTGGGCCGCGATCAGCTCGGCGGTCTCCCGGGCCCGGCGGGACGAGCTCGAGTAGACGGCGGTGATGTCCTCCCCGACGAGCCACTGCCCGGTGGCGGCGGCGAGGTGCCGGCCGGTCTCGGTGAGCGGCGGGTCGAAGGCGTCACGCCCGGGATCCGGTTCGCTGTGGCGGATGAGGACCAGCTTCACGGTCGGTCTCCTTTTGGCTGTTGGTCCCCCTTGGTCACAGACACGTCGGTTTGCTCCCGTCGGGAGCCACGAACCCCTTGTCCTGGGTCAGCATGACCGGGAAGTAGCAGTTGTTCTCCGGTGCCTTGGCCTGGCCGGCGGTGAAGGTGAGCGGCGCGGTCAGCCCGTCGAGAGTCGTGCCCTTGAGGTTGCCGAGACCCCGGTAGATCAGCTCGGTGGTGACGTCGCCGGCGGCGGCGTCGCCGGCGCCGAGGCTCTCGATTGCGCTGCGTAGCATCTCGCCGGCCACCCAGGCCTGCGAGGTCGCACCGTCGGACGCCACCCCGGGGGCGTAGCGGGCCATGGCCTGCTGGTAGCGCTGCTCGGCCGGGTTGTCGGCCTGCGTCCAGGGGAAGGCGATGTGGGCCAGCGACACGGTGGCCTTGCGGACGTTGGGGTCCTGGGTCACCGACGAGCCGATGGCGATCGGCGAGGTGGCGATGGCCGGGAAGTAGTCGATCTGGGCGCACGACTTCATGACCCGGCTGATGGCCGAGCCGTCCATGGCCAGGAGCACCTGCTGGGCCCCGGCGTCCTTGGCGGCCTGGCACTGCCCGCCGAACCCGGTCTGGGCGATGGAGATCTGGCTGCGGTAGACGACGTTCACGCCGGCGACCTTGTCACCGCCGTCGGCCATGACCTTGTTGGCGTCCTGGCAGTTGCGGGCCTCGACGCAGTAGATGATCCCGGCCTTCGTCTTGCCCTGGTCGGCCAGCTGCTTGACGGCGCCGATGATCGTGGCCGAGAACGTGGCGCCCTGGGGAAACAGGACCGGGCTCTGCGACCAGTCGAAGTTGAGCGAGTCCCCGCCCACACTCGGGACCTTCAATTGCTCGGAGGCCGACCGGTACCCGACGATGGAGATCGGGACGGACGATCCGACCAGCGCCACGACCTTCTTGTTCTCGACGAGGTCGCGCACCGCCGCCGCCGAGCGGGACGAGTCGGAGCCGTCGTCGACCTGGAACAGCTTCACCGGGTGGCAGGCGATCCCGCCCCGGGCGTTGATGTCGGAGACCCACACCTGCATCCCGGCCCGGGCGGGCAGGAGCACGTTGCTGACGATCCCCGAGAAGCCGCCGACCTGGCCGATGACGATCGGAGATCCGGCCTTGGCACAGCCCTTGGGGCCGGCGGCGCCGGGCGCCGGTGCGCTTGCCACCGCCGGTGACGTGGTGCCGGCGGCCGCGGAAGTCGTGGCGGTGTTGGCCGCCCTGGGCGTTCCTGCCGGCACGGCAGCTGTCCCGCCACTGGCCGCCGGGGATGGGGATGCGGTCGACCGGCTGACCACTGCCGGAGCCTGGGCGGGCGCGGCCACCGGAGTCGTTCCGTCCGATGCGGGAAGAGCGACGGCGGATACCGGGGCCGTGTCGTTCACCGCGACCTCGGCCGGCGCGGCGGCGCTGTGACCCTCGGCGGCCAGGATGTCGGCCCGTTCGATGCGCGTCCCGCAGCCGGTGGTGACCAGGACGGCGGTGATGAGGGCGCCGAGGACGGCCCGGCGGGTGATGGTGCTCACGGAAGTCCTCCGTTGTCAGTGGGAACCGACCGCCGCGCCCACATAGGTGGCGAAGACGTCGGTGCCGGCGAGTTCGGCGGGTTCGCCGGCGAAGGCCAGCTGACCCTTGTGGAGCATGGAGACGTAGTCCGCCACCTCGAGCGCCCGGGTGACGTACTGCTCGACCAGCAGGAGGCTGGTGCCACTGGCGGCGAGCCCGGCCAGGAAGGTGAAGATCTCGTCGACGACCTTGGGGGCGAGCCCCATCGACACCTCGTCGAGGAGCACGACCCGGGGCGACTGGATGTAGGCCCGGGCCAGCGCCAGCATCTGCTGCTCACCGCCGGACATCGTCCCGGCGGCCTGGCCGAGCCGCTCCCCGAGGCGGGGGAAGGCCTCCACGGCCCGGGCGATGGCGTCGCCTTCGGTGCCCTTGCGGGCCTGGAGCGCCAGGTTCTCCCGCACCGTGAGGGACCGGAAGATGCCGCGCCCTTCGGGGACGAGGCAGATCCCCTGCCGGACGAGGGCGTGGGGGGCGGTGTCCTCGACCGGCGTCCCGTCGATGACCAGCTGGCCGGAGGTCGGCTGGAGCAATCCCGAGGCAACCCGCAACAGCGTGGTCTTGCCTGCGCCGTTGGCGCCGAGCAGCGCCACGACACTGCCGTCGGGCACGGCGAGGGAGACGTCCCGCAGGACGGTGGTGGCGCCGTAGCCGGCGGTGATGCGGCGGAGCTCAAACAAGGCCGGCCTCCATCTCCATGAGCTCGGCGGTCTCGTCGCCGAGGTAGGCGGCCCGCACGACGTCGCTGGCCACGACCTCGGCCGGCTCGCCCTCGAAGATCGGCCGGCCGAAGTCGAGCACGTAGACGTAGTGGCAGACCCGCATGACGAGCGCCATGTCGTGCTCCACGATGAGCAGACCGGTCCCCCGCTCCTCGACGAGGGTGCGCAGGACGTCACCGAACCGGTCCGTCTCGGTGTGGTCGAGACCGGAGCTCGGCTCGTCGAGGAGGAGGAGTCGGAACCCCCCGGCCACCACGCGGGCCAGCTCGACGAGCCGGCGCTGGCCGGTGGACAGGTCGGCCGGGCGGCGGTCGGCCAGGTGACTGATGCCGCACAGCTCGAGGGCGTCGTCGGTGGCGGCGCGGATGGCGCCGCGATCGGCGTGCCGGGCCCGGAGGTGATGCCAGGGACGGGAGCCGGCCAGCCCGGCCTCCCGGCCGAGGGCCACGTTCTCCCGCACGAGCAGCGAGTCGAAGAGCTCCATGCGCTGGAAGGTGCGGCCGAGACCCCGCTGGGCCCGGGCCGGCGGCGACGCCGACGTGACGTCGGAGCCGAAGAGCTGGACCCGCCCGGCCGCCGGGCGGACGAGGCCGGAGCAGGCATTGAACGTCGTGGTCTTGCCCGCACCATTGGGCCCGATCAGGCCGGTGACCCGCCCGGGGGGTGCGGTGAGGTTGACGCCGTCGACGGCCACCAGACCGCCGTAGCGGACGACGAGGCCGGAGACGACGAGCCCGTCATCGTTCATCGGGCACCTCCGATCGGCGCCAGGCCGGGCTGGTGCACGCTGGTCCGGCGGGCGGCGGGGCCGACCAGCCGCTCCCGGGCCTGCAGGGCCCGACGGGCGAACCAGGCGTCGAGCGAACCCTGCGACGCGGCCGACACGACCACGGCCGTCAGCCCGAAACCGACCTGCAGGGCGTCGGCGATGTGCGGGTTGGCGGCGTAGCCGGGGACGACGAACAGGAGCACCGGAGCGAGGAACGCCGCCGGCACGATGCGGGGCCCGGCCACGACGAGCACGGCCAGCAGCGTGAGCGACTGCGTCGCCGGGAAGCTGAACCCGCCGACCCGGCCGAACAGCGAGGCGAAGGCCGCACCGCTCACCCCGGCCATCGCCGCCGACAGGCAGAAGACGAGCACCAGGGAGACGTTCGTGTTCGCTCCCAGGGTCGACAGCGCCACCGGTGCATCGGCGAGGCCCCGGAGGAGGCGGCCCAGCCGGCTGCGCTCGACGACGACCACGACCAGCGTGCCGGCCAGCGCCAGGGCCAGGAGGACGTAGTAGTACCGGACGTCGGAGGTGAAGCCGGCCGGCCGGGGGGTGGCCAGCTGCTGGCCGACACCGAAGACGTAGCTCTTCGTGTAGAAGAACTGCGCCAGGAAGATCCCGAACCCCAGCGTCGCCAGCCCCAGGTAGAGACCGGAGAGGCGGATGGCCGGCACGGCGATGAGCAACCCGACCGGCACCGTTCCGATCCCGGCCAGGAGCAGCGCCACCGGCCAGGGCAGCCCCCAGGCGAGCAGGTGGCCGAAGGCGGCGGCCCCGGCGGCGGCGAAGCCCACGTGGCACAGCGAGATCTGGCCGGAGAGGCGCACCAGCAGGCCGAGGGAGAGGAACAGCACGACCTGCGACAGCGCCGTGTTCCACAGCGCCAGCCGGGCGCCGACCACGTGGGGCAGGATTACGGCACCGGCCAGCGACAGCGCCCAGACCGTACCGCGCTGGCGGGCCGACAGCCGGCTGGGCGGTGCGGCCCGGGCCTTGACCTGCCGGCCGAGGTCGACGAGCCGCCCCTTCGGGATGACGAGCAGGACGACGAACAGGACGAGGAACGGGATGTTGAGGTCGAGCCCGACGAGGGCCGGCATCCGCGTCGCCTCCTTGGAGATCAACGCCTGCGCCATCCCGATGACGAGCCCGCCGACGAACGAGCCGGGCAGGCTGGTGAAGCGGGCCAGGGCGGCGGCGCCGAACGCCTGCACGATGAGGAGGGCGAGCACGTCGACCTGGACCTGCTGCTGGACCGAGGCGAACAGCACCCCGGAGGCGGTGGCGAAGATGGTGCCGAGCATCCAGGCGTGGCGGCGAACCCGCGTCGGGTTCTCGCCGGTGACGTCGAGGAGCGCGGCGTCGTCGACCACGGCCCGTACGGCCAGCCCGAGGCGGGTGGCCCGGAACAGGAAGAAGAGACCGAGGGCGGCGCCGGCCCCGAGTCCGAGGGTGATCAGGTTCTCGACGCTGACGGAGACCCCCTGGATGGAGAACACCTTCGCCTGCGGGAGGAACGGCGTGAAGACGCGGGCCTCCTCCCCGTAGAGGAGTACGATGACGGCCCGGATGGCCACCAGCAGGCCGATCGTGCCGACGATCTTGTAGGTGACGGCCACCTCGGCGAGGGCGGCGGCGAACCGCTCGAGGATGAGCCCGACGACGACGCCGAACCCGAGCACGGCTATGAGGGCCGCCACCGGCCAGGCCAGGCCGTGCTGGACGTGCAGCGTGTAGAAGAGGAAGGCGGCCATGGCCGAGACCGCGCCGTGCCCGAAGTTGAACAGGCCGGAGGTCTTGTAGGTCAGGACGAGGCCCATGGCCGAGATGCCGTAGACGGCACCGGCGGTGACGCCGAAGACGAGGAACGGCAGGTATTCCTTCATGCGGCGCACACCCCGCAGGGAACGAGACCGGCGCCGTCGACGTCGTCGACGCGCAGGGGCTGGACGGGCTTGCCGGTGGCCAGGGGGCAGGTCGGCCGGTGGAAGCGGGTCATGCCGGGAGCGGTGACGAACCCGCCGCCGGCCGACGGCGTCGCCACCGGACCGGGCGAACGGCGCACCGCCGCCGCCTGCACCATGGGCAGTACTTCACGGCGCAGGCGCCGGACCCGGCGGAGCCCGGCGGTCAGCCAGGTGACGAGCCCGATGACGGCGACGGCCGTCGCGGCCACGCCCAGACACGCCCAGGGAAGCTCGTCGGCCCAGTCGGCCCGGCCGCTGCCGCCGTACCAGGACAGTGCGAGGCCGGCGAGGCCCACGCCGGCGAGGCCGCCAGCCCGGGCAAGGTCGCCCAGACGCCACGGTGCGTCGGCGCCGAGAACGGCGGCCCGGCCCTCGACCGGCGCCGGGGCGGCCGGTGTGATGAACGCGACGGTCATCGCCCGTTCCCGGTGAACGTCGCGACCGTGGCGTCGAGCTCGTCGCTCTCCGGCGCGGCGTCGGCCAGGATCAGCCGCAGAGCGCGCAGCTCGCGCCACTCGTCCCGCAGGTCGGCCGACAACCACAGCGCCACCGCCAATCCGAGGAAGAACAGGGCGACCAACCCGCCGGAGATGAAGTACGGCAGCTGCTCGGCGATGTGCGGCGTACCGCTGACCCCGACCCAGCCGAGGGCCAGGGCGGCGAGGCCGACCAGCGCGGCGCCGACGGCGCCGACCCGGTCCCACTGCACGCGAAGCCAACTCGAGAATCCCGTCATCGGACCTTCACCCCCACCGTGCGAACCAGCGAGCCGGCGACGAGACCCACGCCGGCGAGCGCCATGAACAGGACATAGACCGTGCGGGCGTTGACCGTGCGGCCCAACGCTCGAGCCAGCTTCGGAGCCACTACCGGCGCCGTCGCGGCGACCGCCGCGCCGGACGCCCCGGCCGCGCCGGAGGCGAGTTCACCCGCACCGGGTGAGGATCCGCTGCCGGAGCCGAGCCCGGCCGCGACATCCGACGTGGGAGCAGCGCTCCCCGCCCCGGGGGCACCGGCGCTGAGGTCGCCCGAGCCGAGGTCGCTTGCCCCCGGCGACGAGCCGGGCGCCGCGGCGGCTGCTCCGGCCGGAGCGGGAAGACCGCCGATCGGGTCGACGCCGATGCCGGCGTCGGGCCCCGCCTGCCCGGTCACCGAGGTCGTCACCCGGCCGACGTCGACCGTGACCGTCGTCGGGCCCTGGAAGGCGGTCGGATTGTCGGGCAGGGCGGGCAGCGTCGTCCGGAACGACAAGACGGGAGCGACGATCCCCGTCGCCGTCGGCTGCGCCGCCTGGTAGGTCATCTGAATCCCCAGCGCCTTGAAGGCGTCGGCCACCGTGGCGGCCGGGACGGGAACCTGGGTCGGCTTGCCACCGGCACCGGACACGACGGTGAACTGGCCGTCGGCGAAGCGCAGCACCGGCCCGGTGACGGTCGTGCCTCCGCCGGGCAGAGGTGCCGGCTCCGAGGGCGGTGGCTTCGGGAGTGCCGGTTGCCGGGAGACGAGCGGCGGCAGGTCAGGCAGGCCACCTTTGGGCGTCGTGGCCGGCACCGAGACGACCAGGCCGGCGGCGTCGATGGCGTCGATGCGCAGCGACGACCGGGACGTGCGGGCGCCCGCCTCGTCGACCGTCGTCGATGCCTCGGCCACGACCCCCGACAGCGTCAGCCGGTCGAGGACCCGCAGGACGTCCCACCGGGCGATGGCGGTGGCCTGCACGCCGCCGGCATCGTTGCGTTCGGCGTTGGCCACCGACGTCGAACCGGTGCTGTCGGACCCGACCGTCGCCCGGCCGGCCGCCCGCTGGCTGTGGCTCTCCGCCCGCAGGCTCATGCCGGGGGCGACGACCTCCTTGGGATCGTCACCGGCGCTGGTGGCGGCCATCAGCGGATAGTCGGGCAGCGGGATTCCGCTGGTGGTCTTGATCGTGCCGGGCAGCGACGCGGCCAGATCGCCCGGGTAGGGACCGGCGGCCAGCGCCTCGGACGTTCCGAGCGAGTCGAGGGCGGCCCGGGCGACCGGCGCCGTGCCCTGGACGACGAGGCCGAGCGGGATCGAGGCGTTGGCCAGCGTGACGTCGATCCCGCTGGCGGTGGCCCGGGCATCGAAGGTGGACAGGGTTTCGGCGGGTGCGGCCGCCGGGAGCAGCGCCACGGCACAGCCGGCCAAGACGAGGAGCGCCACCCCCTGAGCTGAGCGCTTTGTGAATCGCATGTCGCAAACCTACAGACCGAGGCCGCCCAAGGCAAGGAGTTTCTGGGAAAAACCCGGAGCTAGAGCTGGCCCGAAGTGACTTGGGCGTCAGGCCTTGCGGGTCTTGGCCAGCCGGTCCCGGCCGGTGAGGATCAGGAACCAGGCCTCACCGGCGGTGCGACCGAGCTCGTCGAGCGTCTCGCCCCGAGGGAGCTCGGGAGGCAGCGCGATCTGCACGTAGGCGAGGTGCTCCACGATCGACCCGAGGGCCTCGGCCAGCAGCTCCAGGTTGGCGCCGGCCTCCAGCTCCCCCGACGCCTGCAACCGCTCGAGCCAGTGGACGGTCCGGTCCACGAACCCCCGGCGGATCTTCAGCCACAGGCGCCCGAACTCGGGGTTGGTGGCGGCCGCCTCCCGCATGACCCGGATGACGTGGCGATGCCGGGCGTAGGTCGAGAAGAACGCCCGGTTGGCGGCGGTCAGGTCCGACAGGACCACCCCGTCCCCCGAATGCACGCTGCTCGAACGCCGGAGCTCCTCCAACGGACCCTCCAGGACAGCGAGCAGAATCTCGTCCTTGCTCTGGAAGTGCCGGTAGAAGTTGCCCTGCGAGATGCCGGCCAGGCGCACCATGTCGGAGATTCGGGACGCGTTGTAGCCGTGTTCGGCGAACACGGCGGCGGCCGCATCCACCAGGCGGGCCCGTGTGACGGCGCCTCGCCGAGTCTTGGCTCCGCTTCCCACGGCCACGGTGTTCTCCGGCATGGACCCAGTATACGTACCGTCCGATTCACGTCCGGAACAATCAGGGGCTTGTCACGAAGGGCATCAGGTCGTTAGAATGCGACGCGGGATTCACATAAACATTCTTCGGAGGAATCCATGCCCCCTGCCCGCGTGACGGATCATCGTCTCCTCGTCCTGCACACCTTGCGGCTGTCTGGTTTCGTCGCCGCCGACACCGTGGCCGAACGCACCGGCATCGATGAGCCCGCCGTCCAGCAGATGCTGGAGGAGGCCGCCGCCGACGGGTACGTCGCGCAGCGTTCCGGGCGAATCTCGGGATGGATCCTCACCCCCGACGGCCGGGAGGTCCATGCCCGGATGCTCGCCGACGAACTGGCCGAAAGCGGTTGCCGGGGGGAGGTCGAAGCGGCCAACGAGGCTTTCCTGGCGCTCAACGAGCCCTTCAAGCAGATCTGCACTCGATGGCAACTGCGACCGGACGGATCCCCCAACGACCACGGCGACGCGGGCTATGACGCGGCGGTGGTCGCCGACCTCGAGCGGCTACACCCCCGGGCGGTGGCGGTCACCGATGACCTCGCCGGGCTCCTCCCCCGCTTCGCCCGCTACCGCCACGACTTCACCGCCGCCCTCGACCGGCTCCAGGGCGGTGACAAGCGGGCGCTCGCCGCTCCCCTGGCGCGCAGCTACCACGACCACTGGATGGAACTGCACCAGGACCTGCTGTCCACGCTGGGCCGCGAGCGGTCCTCGGCTGACGGGCACTGACATGATCTTCGCCTTCGATCACCCCCACGACCGTCCGCCCCGGGAACTGACCGACCTCCTCGGCGGCAAGGGCGCCGGCCTCGCCGAGATGACTTCGGTACTCGGGTTGCCGGTACCGCCCGGATTCACCATCGCGCTGCCGATGTGTCGCACCTACCGGGAGCGCGGGTGGCCCGCCGGCCTGGATGCGCTGCTCGACGAGCAATGCCGGGCGCTCGAAGCGCGGATGGGCCGGCGGTTCGGCGATCCGGCCGACCCGCTGCTGCTCGCCGTGCGCAGCGGCGCTCCCCGTTCGATGCCGGGAATGCTCGACACGGTCCTCAACCTCGGACTCAACCCGGCGGCCGTCGCCGGCCTCGCCGAGGTGTCGGGCGACGCCCGCTTCGCCGAGGAGAGCTACCGGCGCTTCCTCGCCATGTACGAGAAGACCGTCGGCTCACCGGTCCCGGAGGACCCGATGGAGCAGTTGCGGGGGGCGGTGGAAGCGGTGTTCCGCAGCTGGGACAGCCCGCGCGCCCGCGCCTACCGCGCCCACGAGGGCATCGCCGACGATCTGGGCACAGCGGTCAATGTCCAGGCGATGGTGTTCGGCAACGCCGACGACAACTCCGGCACCGGCGTGGTCTTCACCCGCAACCCTTCCACCGGCCAAGCGGTCCCCTACGGCGACTTCCTTCCCCGGGCCCAGGGCGAGGAGGTCGTGGCCGGCACGGCCCACACACTCAGCATCGACGCCATGGGCACGGTGCTGCCAGAAGCCTACGACGAACTCCGCCATCATGTCCGGCGCCTCGAGATCCACTACCGCGATATCTGCGATGTCGAGTTCACCGTCGAACGCGGCCGGCTGTGGATCCTCCAGACGCGGGTCGGCAAACGGGGAGCCGTGGCCGCCGTGCGGGCGGCGGTCGAGATGGTCGACGACCCTGA
>DASYFF010000172.1:0-10036 GCA_036498605.1 Acidimicrobiia bacterium
CGGCAGGCGCACGTGTGGAACTCCTTCCGGTACATGAACCAGGAGCTCCGCGGGTACCTGGAGGCGGAGCTGGCCCGCGACTCCGGTCTGTCCGCCGCCGACTACGGCGTGCTGGTGCCGCTGTCGGAGTCGGCCGACGGCATCGCGCGGGCGCGCGATCTCGGCACCGAGATCGGCTGGGACCGCAGCCGCCTGTCCCACCACATCAGCAGGATGGAGAAGCGCGGCCTGGTCACTCGGGAGCAGTGTTCAGAAGACGCCCGAGGCCTGATGGTGCGACTGACCGACGTCGGACGCAAGGCGATCGAGGGTGCAGCCCCCGGCCACGCGGAGGCCGTCCAGCGCTACTTCTTCGACCTGCTCTCGGACGAGGAGCTCGAGACGCTCTCAGCGGTCTTCGACCGGATCCTGCAGAACCTGCCGCCCACCAGCCCCTGACGCGCCTTACGGCGAGGAGGCGACGAGGTCGAACTCGTTGCCTTCCGGGTCGGCGAAGGTTCGCCATCGCAGGTCGCCGCGTTCGAACTCGTTGAGCTGCACGGCGCCGAGCTCGAGCAGCCGATCTGTCTCGGCGTCGTAGTCGGCGGTGGCGAGGTCGGGATGAACGCGGTTCTTGACGACCTTGCCCTCCGGGACCTTGTGAAGCAGGAGTCGCAGCCCGTCGGCGGTGGTGATGGCGGCGGAGCTGTCGGTGGCGCCGGGGTTGACGGGCCGGCCGAGCACGTCGGCCCAGAACTGGGCGAGGCGGCCGATGTCGGCCCCGTCGATGCTGATGGCGATGAGCGAGATGGCCACGGCGAGTCAGATGGCGGTGCGGCCGCCGTCGGCGGCGACGATGGCGCCGGTCACGTAGCTGGCTCGGGGTGAGGCGAGGAAGGCGACGACCTCGGCGATCTCGCTCGGCTCGGCCGCCCGGTGCAGGGCCGTGGTCTCCCCGAGGCGGTCGAAGAGCTGGCGGGCCTCGGGCCGGGTGTAGATAGGGCCGGCCGCCACCGCGTTGACCCGCACCCCGCGGGGGCTGTACTCCGCCGTCCAGCTTTGGGCGAACGACGCCAGCGCAGCCTTGGTGGCCCCGTAGGCGGCGCCGTTCGGTAATCCGATGCGTCCCGCCATGCTGCTGATGTTGATGATGCTGCCGGCGCCCTTGGCCGCCATGGCCGGGGCGAAGGCGCCGACCAGCAGGTAGGGGGCTCGCACATTGGCGGCGAACATGGCGTCGAAGTCCTCGACGGTCGTCTTCTCGGTCGGCCCCCAGATGGAGAACCCGGCGTTGTTCACCAACACGTCGATGTCGCCTGCCTCGAGGGCCAGCCGCTCGATCTCGGCCGGGTCACTGAGGTCGGCGGCGATGAACGAGGCCTGACCGCCGGCAGTCTCGATCTGCTCGACGACCGCCGCCCCTCGGGTTGCGTCCCGGCCGACGACGATGACCCGCAGGCCGTCGCGGGCGAGGCGCACGGCGATCTCCTTCCCCAGGCCGGCGGTGGCGCCGGTCACCAGGGCGGTGAGCGGCGGGGCGGTGGTGGCAACTTCGGTCATGGCGGACCCTCCCGACGAACTGGACAGAACGTTCTGTCGGCCTGGACTATACAGACCGTTCTGGTAATGTCAAGGTCGTGACCAGCGAATCAACCGTCGAGCGGGTCTCGGCTCGGGAGCGGCTGCTGCAGGCGGCCAGCGAACTCTTCTACGCCGAGGGCGTGCACATCGTCGGGGTGGATCGCCTCGTCGAGCGCGCCGGGGTGGCCAAGGCGACCCTCTACACGTTGTTCGGGAACAAGGATGGGCTCGTGCGCGCCTACCTGACCGAACGCCATGACGCCACCCGCCGGCGCATGGACCGAGAGCTCGCCACCCGCTTCGACACGCCTCGCCAGCGTCTCCTCGGGGTCTTCGAGGTCCAGGGCCAGTCGTTCACCGAGCCCGGCTTCCACGGCTGCGCCTTTGTCGGCGCCAACGCCGAGTCGTCTCCGGGGACCAGCGTCGAGGAAGTCACCGACGACTACCGCAACTGGGTTCACTCCCTGTTCGTCGACCTCGCCACCCAGGCGGGGGCCACCGACCCCGAGACGCTCGCCCGACAACTCGTCCTGCTCTACGACGGCGCCGGCATCTCCGCCTGGATGGACCACGACCCCACCGTTGCCAACACGGCCCGAACCGTCGCCGCAGCTCTGATCGACTCAGCCATCCCAGGCGAACCAACCCGCTCGCAACATCGCGTCGCCCGCAAACCCAAACGGTCAGGGCATTAGGCCACCGTGAGGCTGACGGTGCCGAGCCGGCCGAAGGTGGCCGCCGCCTCGCCGGGAGCGCTCACCGGCCGGGGTTCCAGGAGCAGGCCGGAGCCGACGAGCTGGCCGCGGCGCAGCGGCCCTTCGCCGGTGGCGGCCAAGTCGTTGGCCAGCCGGGCGACGGCTTCGGCGGGGTGCCCGGCGATCGCCGCGCCGGCCGCGCTGGCGACGACGTCGCCGCCGAGCTCGAGCAGCGCGCCGATCAGGGAGAGGTCGAAGTCGCACGCCAGGGTGTGGGCGGCGACCCGGACGCCGGTCACGGTGGTGCCGTCGACGTTGGTGACGGCCAGGCCGGCGGCGACCGTGGCGGCGGCGCATACCGCGGTGGCTGTGACGCCGGGCCCGGCGAGATCCTCCCGGAGGAGGAACACGATCTGGGGCGCCACCCGGATCGGCGCCGCGGCGTCGAAGGGCAGGGTGGCCGCGGCCGGGAGCACCATGGTGTCGGTGACCTCCGCCGCGCCGGCGGGGCCCAGCTGCCAGCCGATGACGGTCACGGCGCCGCGGCCAGGGCGACGGCGATGTCGATGAGCTGGTCCTCCTGGCCACCGACCAGCTTGCGGCGGCCGGCCTCGACGAGGATCTCGGTGCCGGAGACGCCGTAGCGGTCGGCGATGCGGTAGGCGTGCTTCAGGAAACTGGAGTAGACGCCGGCGTAGCCCATGACGAGGGCCATGCGGTCGAGCCGGCACTCCTCGTCCATGACCGGCAGCACGACCTCCTCGGCGGCGTCGAACATGCCGTAGGTGTCGACGCCCGTTCGGATGCCGAGCCGGTCACACACCGCCACCAGCGCCTCGGTGGGCGTGTTGCCTGCGCCGGCGCCGAACCGGCGGGTGCAGCCGTCGGCCTGCGTCGCCCCGGCCCGGATGGCCAGGATCGTGTTGGCCACGCCCAGCCCGAGGTTCTCGTGGCCGTGAAAGCCGACCTGGGCGTCGCCGCCGAGCTCGGCCACCACCGCCGCCACCCGCTCCGCTGCCTGGTCGAGCACCATGGCCCCGGCCGAGTCGACGACGTAGACGCACTGGCAGCCGGCGTCGGCCATGATCCGGGCCTGGGTGGCGAGGAACTCCGGCGGCTGGGAGTGGGCCATCATCAGGAACCCGACGGTCTCGAGACCGAGGCTGCGGGCCATGGCGAAGTGCTGGACGGAGATGTCGGCCTCGGTGCAGTGGGTGGCGATGCGGCAGACGGCGGCGCCGAGGTCCCGGGCGGCGGTGATGTCGTCCTTCACCGCCACACCGGGCAGCATGAGCACGGCGATCTTCGACCGCGTCGTACTCTCGACCGCCGCCGCCACCAGCTTGCGCTCGTCGGTGCCGGAGAAGCCGTAGGTGAACGAGGAACCGGCCAGCCCGTCCCCATGGGAGACCTCGATGACCGGCACGCCGGCGCCGTCGAGGGCGCTGACGATGGCCCGCACGTCGGCTTCGCTGAACTGGTGGCGCTTGGCGTGGGAGCCGTCCCGCAGGCAGGAGTCGGTGATCCGCACGTCGAGTTCGGTTGAGAAGGGCATCAGACCAGCACCCCCAGATGCTCGGCGATGCGTTCGCCAACCCGGGTGGCTGCGGCGGTCATGATGTCGAGGTTCCCGGCGTAGGGCGGGAACGTGTCGCCGGCCCCTTCGACGTCGAGGAGGATCGCGACGCGGGCCCAGCCGTTGGTGGCCTTGGAGGCCGCGTCGAACTGCGGCTCGGCCCGCAGGCGGTAGCCGGGGACGTAGGCCGACACCGCTTGCGCCATCTCGTTGACCGAGTCGGCCACGGCGGCGGTGTCGGCGTCGTCGGGCAGGGCGCAGAAGACCGTGTTGCGCATCATGACCGGCGGGTCGGCGGGGTTGAGGACGATGATCGCCTTGCCCCGTGCGGCACCGCCGACGGTCTCGATGCCCTTCGTCGTCGTCTTGGTGAACTCGTCGATGTTGGCCCGGGTGCCGGGGCCGGCGGAGCGGGACGAGACCGACGCCACGATCTCGGCGTAGGGGACGGGCACAACCCGGGCCACGGCATGGACCATGGGAATGGTGGCCTGCCCGCCGCAGGTGATCAGGTTCACGTTGGGGGCGGACAGGTGCTCGTCGAGGTTGACGGTCGGGATCACGTACGGGCCGAGGGCCGCCGGCGTGAGGTCGACGGCGGGGATGCCGGCTTGCGCATACCGGGGGGCGTTGGCACGGTGGACGGAGGCCGACGTCGCCTCGAACACGATGTCGGGCCGGTCCGGCTGGTCGAACAGCCAGTCGATCCCGTCTGCCGTCGTCAGCATCCCGAGTTCGGCGGCCCGCCGGAGGCCTTCGGAGGCCGGGTCGATGCCCACCATCCAGACTGGTTCGACGAACTCGGACCGGGACAGCTTCACGGCGAGGTCGGTGGCGATGTTCCCCGACCCGACGATGGCGGCGCGCGCCTTGGACATGGTCACCTCTGGTTCAGACGAAGCGGACGGACACGGTGCCGAGCACGTCGAAGTCGGCCCGGACGACATCGCCGGGCCGCACATCGACCGCCCGGGTGCACGACCCGGGCAGGATGACGTGGCCGGCGTCGAGGGAGACACCGAAGCGGTGCACGGTGTTGGCCAGCCAGGCGACGGCGGTGGCCGGGTTCCCGAGGACCGCGCCGGCCGCGCCGGTCTGGACGACTTCGCCGTTCCGGCGCAGCACGGCGCCGATCGTCCGGAGGTCGACGCCGGCCAGCGGGGTGCGCCGCCCGCCGAGGACGACGCCGGCCGACGAGGCGTTGTCGGCGATGGTGTCGGCGATGGCGATCTTCCAGTCCCGGATGCGGCTGTCGATGATCTCGATGGCCGGGCAGACGAACTCGGTGGCGCCCAGGACGTCGGCCACGGTGCAGGCCGGCCCCGACAGCGGGGCGCCGAGGACGAAGCCCACCTCCACCTCGACCCGGGGGTAGAGGTAGCGCCCGGCGGGGACGGCGTCGCCCTCGAAGCAGAACATGTCGTCGAGGAGGTGACCGTAGTCCGGTTCGTCGACGCCCATCATCGTCTGCATGGCCCGGGACGACAGCCCGACCTTGTGGCCCCGGACGAGCGCCCCGGCCTTCAGCCGGTCGGAGATGTTGGCCAGCTGGATCTCGTAGGCGTCGACCACATCGATCGCCGGCCAGCGCTGAGTGAGGGGATCGACGGGGATCCGCGTTCGCTCCGCCTCGGCCAGGACGTCGGCGGCGGCCCGCCGGTCGGAATCCGTCAGCATGGGGCCCAGCCAACTCGGCCTGTCAGGCCCCGTCAGGAGTCGTCACCACTCCGATCCACCCTTCCGACCACTCCGTTCCAGTCCGTCGGGCACTCTCACCAGGCGACAGGCAGCGACTCGAGGGTCCGGAAGAACTGGTGGGCCTTCCACCGGGGCGGCCCCTCCCCCGCCGGCCGCAGACCGGGCAACCGGTTGAACAGGGCGGGAAAGACGATGTTCAGCTCGATGCGGGCCAGCGCCGCTCCGAGGCAGTAGTGGCCGCCGGTACCGAAGCCGATCTGGGCGTTGTCGGGGCGGAAGGCGTCGAAGGCCTGGGGGTCGACGAAGGCGTCGGGATCCCGGTTGGCCGCCGACAGCAGCACGAGGACGGATTCACCGGCGGGGACGATGGTGCCCCCCAGCTCCACGTCGGTGGTGGCCACCCGGGTCATCGCCATCGGCGCCGGCGACTCGTAGCGCAGGATCTCCTCCACCGCCCCGGCCATCGCCGCCGGCTCCCGGCGCAGCCGGTCGAGCTGGTCGGGATGCCGCAGCAGGAGCCAGATCCCGTTGGGGATGGCGTTGGCGGTCGTCTCGTGCCCGGCCAGGATCAGCTCGAAGGTCATGGCCACGAGCTCGGTCTCCGACAGCCGGGTTCCCTCCTCCTCGGCCAGGATCAGCCGGCTGAGGAGGTCGTCACCCTCCCGGCCCTGCCGATCCGCCACCAGGGCCCGGACGTAGTCGGTGAACTCCAGGGTGGCGGCGGTGGCCGCCTCCTTGAAGGCCGCCATGTCCGCACCGGCCGGTGGCTCCACCATCGTCTTGGCCCACGCCTCCCAGAGGGCATGGTCGGCGAACGGCACGCCGAGCATGAAGCAGATCACCCGCTCGGCGTAGGGGTATCCGAACTCGGCCACGGCGTCCATGGCCCGCCGGGGCTCGATCTCGTCGAGCAGCTCCTCGGCGATCCGGGTGAACTCCGCTTCCCAGCGGCGCACCCCGGCGGGCGTGAAGGCCGCGGCCACCAGGCGCCGCATTCGGGTGTGCTCCGGCTTGTCGTTGAACAGCATCCGGGCCGTGAACACGGCCCGGGCCAGCGGGTCGTCGACCACGACGTGCTTCTCGGCGGCGAGGCGCCGCGACCAGGCGACGTCGTCCCGCAGGACGGCCAGCGCATCGGCGTGGCGGCTGACGAGCCACACCCCGGCCGGCGTCCGGTGGACAGGCTCGGTGGCCCGGAGCCGGTCGAGGAAGTCGTGGGGGTCGGCCCGGAAGGCCGGGTCGGTCAGATAGCGGAGCGCCTCGGCAGCCAGGTCCTCATGGATCTCGGTCGTCGCCATTCCCGGAGCCCTTTCCACAGCCGTTTGCGATACAATATCGCAACTAGCCAAGTAGGCAACCCGTTCGTGTGACCGGCCGAGAGGTCTTGCTGGCCTCTAGCCCACGCGCAGCGGCAGGTCCTTGATGGCGTTGAGGAAGCTCGAGCGGGCTCTGGTGACCGGGCCCGCGAGTTCGAATCGGGTGACCCGGGAAATCAGCACTTCGAAGATGGCGCGCAGTTCGATGCGGGCCAGGGTGGCGCCGAGGCAGAAGTGGGGGCCGAACCCGAAGCCGAGGTGATGGTTCGGGGAGCGGCGGACGTCGAAGTGGGCGGGCTCGTCGAAGACGGATTCGTCGCGGTTGGCCGAGCTGTAGAGGAGGGCGACCTTGTCACCGGTCCGGATGCGCCGGCCGTGGAGTTCGACGTCGCGGGTGGCGGTGCGGGCCATGTAGTTGACGGGGCTCGCCCAGCGGATGATCTCCTCGATGGCGGTGTCGAGCGTCTCTTCCGGGTTGGCGCGGAGCACCGCCCACTGGTCGGGGTGTTCGGCGAAGGCGAGGAGGCCGTGGGCGATGGCGCTGCGGGTCGTCTCGTTGCCGGCGGCGAGCAGGAGGAGGACGAGGCCCTCGTACTCCTCGTCGGTGAGCGGAAGTTGGCCGTCAGGGCCCAGCAGGGCGCTGATCAGGTCGTCGCCCGGTTCCCGGCGCTTCCGGTCGGCGAGCTCTCCGGCGTAGTTGATCAGGTCGAGCACGGCCTGCTGGAAGGCGTCGGGGGTCGGGACGTACTGCGGGTCTTCGCTGCTCAGGATCACGTTGGACCACTCGAAGATGCGGAACCGGTCCTCGGCCGGCGCTCCGGCGATCTCGCAGATGGCGAGGAGGGGTAGCTCGGCGGCGAGCGCCCGGACACCGTCGAAGGTGTCGCCGGCGGCAAGCGCACGATCCACCACCTGCTGGGCGAGTTCGCCGTAGTGCTCCTTGAAGGTCCGCAGGACCCGGGGGGTGAAGCCACTCGACACGAGCTTGCGGATCCGCTGGTGGGCCGGGTCGTCCATGTTGATCATGTTGGGGCGGAACTGGTGGGTGGCCGTCGTGCGGAGGTGGATGCCGTCGGCGCTCGAGAACGTCTCGGGGTCGCGACTGATGGCCCGCACGTCGTCGTGGCGGCTGATGGCCCAGCAGCGGTCGATGAGATTCGGGTCGGCCAGCGCGAGTTCGAGCACCGGGGCGTTGGCCCGCAACCAGGCGAACTGCTGGTGAGGAGGCCCGTCGGCATAGACGCCCGGGCTGAGGACGTCGACGTCGGCTGTCTGGATCATCGCGGTGTCTCCCATCACATCAGGACCGACTTGACCTCGAGGAACTCGTCGAGGCCGTAGGGGCCGAGTTCCCGGCCGATGCCGGAGCGCTTGTAGCCACCGAAGGGCGCCCGGATGTGGTCGCGGGTGCGGGCGCCGTTGATCTTCACCTGCCCGGTCCGGAGCCGGGCGGCGACCCGGCGGGCGTGGTCCAGGTCCGACGACCACACACCGCCCCCGAGGCCGTAGGGGGTGTCGTTGGCCAGGGCGACCGCCTCGTCCTCGTCGCCGTAGGGCAGGAGGACGAGCACCGGCCCGAAGACCTCCTCACGGCTCACGGCCATCGTGTTCGTGGCGGCGCTCAGGACGGTGGGGCGAACGAAGAACCCCCGGTCGAGGCCGGGAGGTGCGCCGGGGCCACCAGCCACGAGCCGCGCCCCGTCGGCGACCGCGCCACTGACGAAGCCGGTCACCCGTTCCCGCTGGGCGGCCGAGACGACCGGCCCCATGGTCGTCGTCGCGGCGGATGGGTCACCGACGACGATACGGGCGGCGGCGTCGCCGGCGAGCGCCTCCGCTTCGACCAGCCGGTCGGCGGGGACGAGCATCCTAGTGAGCGCGATGCAGGCCTGGCCGGCGTTGACGAACGCCTGGGCCACGCCGGCGGGCACGGCCCGCTCGAGGTCGGCGTCGGCCAGGATCACGTTGGCGGACTTGCCGCCGAGCTCCAGGGCGACGCGGGTCACGTTGCGGGCGGCGATCTCCGCCACCCGCGTCCCGGCCCGGACGGAACCGGTGAACGAGACGACGTCGACGCCGGGATGGCCGGCGATGGCCTCGCCGACCACCGAACCGGTGCCGGACACCAGGTTGGCGACACCGGGAGGGAGGCCGACAGCCTTGAGGGCGTCGAACAGCACGAGGGCGTTGAGCGGCGCCACCTCGCTGGGCTTGAGCACGACGGTGCACCCGGCGGCCAGGGCCGGGCCCATCTTGGCCACGATCTGGTGGAGCGGGAAGTTCCACGGCGTGATGGCCCCCACCACCCCGGCCGGCTCGCGCCACACCTCGGAGCGGCCGCACTGCTCCCGCCACGGATGCTCGGCGGCCACCTCGATGGTGTCCCGCAGCACGGCGATGGGGAGGCCGACCTGAGCCGACCGGCACTCCGCCAGCGGAGTCCCGACTTCGCTGGTGATCAGCGTGACGAGCTCGTCGCTGCGCCGTTCGAGCTCCTCGGCCAGCGCGCCGAGGTAGCCGAGCCGTTCGGCCAGCGGCGTCTCCGCCCAGGCCGGGAAGGCGTCGCGGGCCCGCTCGACGGCGGCGTCGACATCGCCGGCCGTTCCCGGCGCAACAAAGTCGAGCACCTCCTCGGTGGCCGGGTTGAGGACGTCGAGGCGATCGACCCCGTTCATCGGACGGCTCCGACGTGGCTCGGCAGCGCCAGGCGAGCGCCGACCAGCCCGCCGTCGACCCGCAGATCGACGGCGTTCACCCAGCCGGCCTCGGGCCCGAGCAGGAAGGCGATGACCGGCCCGATGTCGGAGGGGGCGCCGACGCGACCGGCCTCGGTCACGGCCCGGTCGATCGCTTCCTCCCCCATCGAGGCCCGGAAGTCCCCCAGGATGGGGGTGTCGGTGACGCCGGGGCTGACCGACAGCACCCGCACCCGGCGAGAGCGCAGCGCCGCCGACGCCACGAGAGTGCATTCGATCAGCGCCTGCTTGAAGAACTTGTAGGCCTCGGCGCCGCCCATGGGATGGCTCCGCAACCAGGCCAGGCCCTCGTCGAACCCGCTGGTGGCCAGCAGGCCGGTCACGGTCTCGGGCGGCGCCGAATCCCGCACGGCCACCACCGAGGCGACGTTGACGACGGCCGCGCCGGGGATGAGCCTGGGCGTGACTGCCTCGGTGAGGTGGCGGGTGCCGAGG
>DASYFF010000173.1:0-6018 GCA_036498605.1 Acidimicrobiia bacterium
CTGGTCGGCGGCCACGAGGGCGCCGGCATCGTCGAGGAGGTCGGGCCCGGTGTGAGCCGGGTGAAGCCGGGCGACCATGTCGTGTGCTCGTTCATCCCGTCCTGCGGCTTCTGCCGCTGGTGCTCCACCGGCCAGCAGAACCTCTGCGACCTCGGCGCCACCATCCTCGAGGGCTGCATGCCCGACGGGACGTTCCGGTTCCACAGCGGTGACAACGACCTCGGGGCCATGTGCATGATCGGCACGTTCTCCCAGTGGGCGACGATCTCGGAGACGTCGTGCGTGAAGGTCGACGAGGACCTGCCGCTCGAGATCGCCGTCCTCGTCGGCTGCGGCGTCCCCACCGGGTGGGGCTCGGCCGTCTACGCCGCCGAGGTGACGCCGGGCGACACCGTGGCCATCTACGGCATCGGCGGGATCGGCATCAACGCCGTGCAGGGGGCCAGGTGCGCCGGGGCCACCAACATCGTGGCCATCGACCCGCTGGCCAACAAGCGGGAGATGGCCCAGGAGATGGGGGCCACCCACGCCGTGGGCAGCGCGGCCGAGGCCCAGGAGCTCGTCATGCAGCTGACCCGGGGCGTCGGGGCCGACAAGTCGATCGTGACCGTCGACATCGTCACCGAGGAGGTCGTGCAGGCCGGCTTCGACGTGATCCGCAAGGGCGGCACCGAGGTCATCACCGGCCTGGCCGACCCGATGAAGCAGACCGTGCACCTGTCGGGGGCGGTCATGACGCTGTTCCAGAAGACGGTGAAGGGCACGCTGTTCGGCGCCTCCAACCCGATGCGCGACATCACGAAGATGCTCGACCTGTACCGGGCCGGCTCCATCAAGCTCGACGAGCTGGTGACCAAGAAGTACAAGCTGTCGGAGATCAATCAGGGCTACGACGACCTGCTGGCGGGCAAGAACGTCCGCGGCGTCATCATCCACGAGCACTAGGGAGGTTCACTTGCCTCCCGTTCGGCACAACTAGGCAGCTTCACCTGGCTCCCCCGAGCAAACAACTGACAGGGCTCGACCTCATCGCCCGGGTCGAGGAGCACATCATCGGTCTGCGCCGCCAGACCGAAGTGCTCGTGACGGCGCTCCGGACCGGCCGCCACGTGATCCTCGAAGGCCCACCGGGGGTGGGGAAGTCAACCCTGCTGCGCGTCGTCGCCCACGCCGCCGGGTGGGGGATGGAGTTCGTCGAAGGCAACGCCGAACTCACCCCTGCCCGGTTGGTGGGCTCCCACGACCCGGCGCTCGTGCTCGAGCGGGGCTACCTGCCCGAGGCCTTCATCGAGGGGCCGCTCGTCGCCGCCCTGCGGGAGGGAAGCCTGCTCTACATCGAGGAGCTCAACCGGGTTCCCGAGGAGACCCTCAACGTCCTCATCACCGCCCTGGCCGAAGGGGAGATCCACGTGCCCCGGATCGGGCACATCGCCGCCGCGCCGCAGTTCCGGCTGATCGCGGCCATGAACCCGTTCGACGCCGTCGGCACCGCCCGCGTCGGTCAGGCGATCTACGACCGGATGTGCCGCATCGCCCTCGGCTACCAGGATCAGGCGGGCGAGGAGCACATCGTCGAACGGGTGACGGGCATCGCCGGCGAGCCGACGGAGATCGCCGTGGCGCTCGCCCGGGCCACGCGGACCCACGAGGCGCTGCGGACCGGGTCGTCGGTCCGGGGCTCGATCGACATGGTGCTCCTGGCCCGGGGGCTCGAGGAGCTGCGGGGCGAGGCGAGCTTCGATTCCCTGCTCGACGCCGCCCTGGCCGCCTTCTCCGGCCGGATCCGGGTGGAGGAGGGCCGCACCGAGACACCCGAGGACGTCATTGCCGCGCTCCTCGCCCGCATCGTGGAGGAGCGCCAACCGACAAAAAAAGCGGCTGACCCGCCCCCGGCCCCTGAGCAGCAGCGGTCGGCGGCGGGTCGCCCCGGGCAGCCGCCGGCCGCGCCACCGGCGCTGGAAGGGCCCGAGGCCCGCGACGCGGTCCGGGAGGCGGGGCGGCGCTCCACCAGCCGGGACGAGCTGACCCGCCACCACGGCGAGCTCCTGGCCGTCTCCCCCGAGGTCGGCCGCCTCGACGAGGAGGCGCTGGAGGAGCTGCTGCGGCGCGACGGCGAGGCGGCCCTGGCCCTCCTCGCCGACCTCGCCGTGGCCACCGACGCCGCGCTGCGGGCCCGGGCCCGTCAGGTGGCCACCAAGGTGTTCCTCCGCATGGCCCGGCAGGGCCGCCCGGCCCGGCGGGGCCTGCGCCGCCTCACCACCACCCGGGGCGCCGAGGGCGACCTGGAGCTCGACCGGACCCTCGACCGGACCGGCGGGCTGCGGCCCCGCAACCCGGAGGACTTCGTCGTGCGCCGCTGGGGGTCGTCGCAGCGGGCCGTCTGCCTGCTGGTCGACCGCAGCGGATCGATGCAGGGCGAGGCGGTGGCCATGGCCGCGCTGGCCGCGGCGGCGGTGGTGATCGCCGGCGGCGAGCACTCCGACTGCAGCGTCGTCGCCTTCTCCGACCGGCCGATCGTCCTCCAGAGCCAGGGTCAGCGCCGCCCGCCGGAGGACCTCGTCGGCGAGCTGCTGACCCTGCGGGGCTTCGGCACCACCGACCTGGCCCGGGCCCTGGCCGCCGCCGGGGCCCAGCTCGACCGGGCGGCGTCCCCCGACCGGCTGGCCGTGCTGATGAGCGACTGCCTGCCCACCGCCGGCGGCGACCCGCTGGGGTCGCTGAGGGGCATCGACCGGCTCCACGTCCTCGGCACGAGCGCGGAGGAGGACTCCCTGGCCGCCGGCCGCCTTCTGGCCTTACGGGGCAAGGGCCGTCACGTGTTGGCCTTGCATCCCAACGACGTCGCCCGATCGATGTCTTCCGTCCTGGCCTGAGACCAGAGGTAACGTGACCCGATTTGGTGATCGGGAGGGGAATCCATGGTGAACGAGATGACCGAACTCGAGGCGCTCCTCATGGAGCGGTCGCTGACCGACGAGGAGCTGCTCCGGGCGACGGATACGGCGCCGGACTACCGGATCCTGCCCGACGCCACGGTGGTGAAGATCGGGGGGCAGAGCGTCATCGACCGGGGCCGGGCGGCCGTCTATCCCCTGGTGGAGGAGATCGTCGCCGCCCGGAAGGACCACCAGATGCTCATCGGGACGGGGGCGGGGACCCGGGCCCGCCATCTGTACTCCATCGCCGCCGACCTCGGGCTCCCCACCGGGGTGCTCACCCAGATCGGATCTTCGGTGGCGGGTCAGAACGCCGCCATGCTGGGCCATCTGCTGGCCAAGTACGGGATCTCCACGGTGGAGGGCGCCGGGCTCTCGGCGGTGCCGCTGTACCTGTCGGAGGTCCGCGCCGTGATCTTCGGAGGGATGCCGCCCTACCAGATGTGGATGCGGGTCCCCGCTGAGGGCCTGATACCGCCCTACCGCACCGACGCCGGCTGCTACCTCATGGCCGAGACGTTCGGGTGCAAGGCCATGATCTACGTCAAGGACGAGGATGGGCTCTACACCGCCAACCCCAAGACCAAGCCCGACGCCGAGTTCATCCCCCGCATCACGGTCAGCGAGATGAAGGCCCTCGACCTCCATGACGCCGTGATCGAGTTCCCGGTGCTCGATCTGCTCCAGTCCGCCCGCCTTGTCCGGTCGGTGCAGATCATCAACGGGCTCAAGCCGGGCAACCTGACCCGGGCCCTGGCCGGCGAGCACGTCGGCACGATCATCTCGGCCGACTGAGGGGGACGACCCGATGAGCGACAGCACCACCGCCAAGCACGTCCCGTCGTCACTGGCCCGCATGACGCTGCTCGACCGGGACCTCACCCGACCGGTGACCGACCGGCCGCCGATCCGGCTGCTGCCCTGGTTGAACGTGGTCAAGATCGGGGGGCGGTCGATCATGGACCGGGGCCGGGAGGCGATCCTTCCCCTCGTCGACGAGCTGCGCCGGGCGCTACCCGAGCACCGGATGCTGATCCTGACCGGGGCCGGGATCCGGGCCCGGCACGTCTACAGCGTTGGCCTCGACCTCGGGCTCCCCACCGGCGCCCTGGCCAGCCTGGCGGCCAAGGAGGCGGGGCAGAACGGCCACCTCCTGGCTGCCCTGCTGGCCAACGACTGTGTCGCCTATATCGAGCACCCCACCATCGCCAACCAGCTGGCCATCCACCTGGCGGCCAGCCGGGCCGTGGTCGGCAGTGCATTCCCGCCCTACCATCATCACGAGTTCCCCCCGGAGGTGGGCCGGATCCCGCCGCACCGGGCCGACACCGGCGCCTTCCTCATCGCCGACGAAATCGGCGCCCTCCGTCTGACCATCGTCGAGGACGTCGACGGCCTCTACACCGCCGACCCCAACAACCCCGGCGGGGTCCGGCCCGAGTTCATCGCAGAGATCACCGCTTCGGAGCTGGCCGACCAGCGGGGGACCCTCCCCGTCGACCGGACGCTCCTCGAGGTGATGGAGGACGCCAAGCACCTCGACCACATCCAGATCGTCAACGGCCTCGTGCCGGGCAACGTGCTGCGGGCGCTCCGGGGCGAGCACGTCGGCACCATCATCCACTCGGCCTAGCCGCTCCGGAGCGGTCGAGCGCTGCCACGGAATGGAGCAGCCGCACGACGGCCTGGCACGACTCGTAGCGCCAGGCCGTGACGACCCGCTCGCCTTCGCCGGTGGCGAACTGGTCGGCCATCCGCTGGAACAGCGGTTCGAAGACCGACCGCTGCTCAGCCACGAGCGGCCCGACGGGCTCGCCGGCCCGTTGCCGCAGGAGCACCTTGGCCAGGAAGGCCGCCCGCATGTCCCGGAGGTGGCGCACCGGCTCGGCCCGCCACCGGGCGGCCGCCTGCGTTCCCCGCCCGGTCGCTTCATAGATCATCCGGGTCGGGCCCGGGCCTCCCGGCTCCTCTCCCACTTCGGTGACGAACCCCTGCTCCACCAGGCGGCCGATCGCCCGGTAGACCATTGGCCGGGGCACTGTCCAGACCTGCCCGAGCGGGGTCTCTCGGGACAGATCCCGGGCCAGGGCGAAACCGTGGGCCCGCTCCTCCGCCAGTAGCCCGAGGACCACCCATTCGGTGATGGACAGGCCGGCGCCCTCCTTGGGTGTCATGCCGAGGACGATAACCAGTCCGGGCCGAGGTACTCACAGTGCGACTACAGAACTACTCACAGTGAAAACTCATGGCGAGTCAAGCGATCGAGCTCGCCCTTCTTCGAGTTCGATCCTCCATTGGCCGTGCCGCTTGCGGAAGAAGAACGGCGACGCGTTCCTCGGCTGTCAGTTGGCAAGGGCAGCCGAAGCCATAGTCGTGGAAGTCGCTCTCGGGCAGTTGCGGGTGACACGAACACTGGCACCGATCGTCGGTGCCGAGCGTGTTCCAGACGCGCCGCCCGCAGGTACTGGTCCCCAGGGGGCGGCGTGGTAGGGCGCGCCCGTTCAGGAGGGACTGTCGTCGACGCTCGCGGCCAGGCTGACGGTGAGCCCTGGGACCACCTCGAGAGGGTCGTCGAAGGACCGGCGCCCGACGCGGTGGTAGCCGTCGGCGCTGGGTTCGCGGTGGTCGTGGACGACCCGCTCGACAAGATCGACGACCCAGTACCGCTCAGCGCCGGCCGCGGCATAGACGGTCGCCTTCGACCCGAGGTCCTTGCGGCGGCTCGACCCGGACACCTCGATCAGCAGGACGGCCCTCGCAGGATGGGCGCGCCGGTAGTCGCCGGTCGGCACCACCGCAATGTCGGGCTCGGGCTCGGACAGGTCGCCGGCGGCCCAGGGATGGGTGATCCGCACCTGCAGCTGGTCGGGCAAGCCTCGGGCCAGGATGCGGTTGAGTTGCTGGATCACCCAGGCGTGCTCGGGACCTTCGGGGCTCATCTCGACGAGCAGACCTTCCAGGAGCTCGATCCGTTCGCCTTCGAACCACCCCTCGGCGACGAGGCGGTCGTACTCGGCACGGGAGATGGGACGCAGGTCGAGGTCGTCAGGCCGAGCGGCGCTCACGAAGGCGGAGCGTAGCC
>DASYFF010000174.1:0-6561 GCA_036498605.1 Acidimicrobiia bacterium
GAACCGCCGGACACCATTGAGGGTTACCGGAGCTGGCTGGCCAAGCTCGACGCCCGGACCCCGTATCAGCGTCACGTCGGCTTCGTCGCGATCGCCGACGGCGACCTGGCCGGCAGTATCAACGTCAGCGAGATCGTCCACGGCGCCTTCCGGTCCGCCTACCTCGGCTACGCCGCCTTCGTGCCCTGGGCGGGCCGGGGGGTGATGCGCCAGGCGCTGCGGGGCCACGAGCGCTACGCCCTCACGGCCGAGGACCGGAGCCCCTGACCATCACCCTGCCGTGTCCGGCGAGTGTTGGTCCCTAGTCGTCGGCGGCGGTGTGGTGTAGGGGCTGGAATCGTCGGCGCTGCCCAGGGCGCCCCAGGGGCCCCAGCGCTTGGAGCGCCGGTGGGTGAGGCAGTCCTGCAGCGCTGCTTCGGCGGCGGCGGGTCCGGTGGCGCTGGCCTGCGCCACGTAGGCGGAGGCCTGGCAGGCGATGGCGTCCTCCCGGCTCCAGGTCCGGCCGATCTCCCGCAGCGGGACGAGAACTCCGTAGGCGAGGGCGGCCACGACGACCGCGCCGGCCACGGCCATGACCCGGCGGGTCCGGCGGACCACCCGCTCCGCTTCGGCTTCGGTCTCGATCCGCAGGCCCATCAGTGTCCCACCGCTTCAGCATCGGGCCGGGTTGGGAGAACGGCGCGGGTCACACCCCTATGGTCGGCACGTCCGGTCGGGGCGCAAGGGGACGAACGGCCCGGATCGGGCATTTCCACCGGCGCGCCCGTCCGGTTCGGGGTGGTGTGCGGCGTTTATGACACGGCGGTGCCGAAGAGCTTGCCGATGCCGTAGGTGACGGCCGAAGCGCCCACCACGATGGCCAGTTGGCGGAGGGCGGCCCGCAGCGGCGGCCGGTCGCTGGAACTGCCGACCACGGCGCCGACGACCAGGCTGGCGGCCGCGGTGAGCACGACGGAGGCCAGCTTGGCCGCCGTGCCCTCGGTGATGAACCACGGGACGAGCGGAACGGCGGCGCCGGCCGAGAAGTAGCCGAGCGACGTCACCGCCGCCGTCATCGGCGAGCCGAGCTCGTCGGGGTTGAGGCCGAACAGCGTGTTGGCGCAGAAGCGGAGGAAGCGGGGCTCGTCGAGCGGCAGCTCGGTGCTGGCCCGCTGGGCGGTGTCGCGGGCGATGCCGGCGCCCTCGAGCCGATCGGTGAGCTGGTCGAGGATCAGCTCCGGGTCGCGCTGCACCAGCCCCCGGAGCCGGCCGAGGATGCCCTCGAACAGCTCCACCTGGCTGCGGACGGAGATCCACTCGCCGGCCGCCATCGACAGCGCCCCGGCGATGAGGCTGGCGAAGCCGGCCAGGCGCACGCTGGAACGCGACGCGTTGGCTCCCGCCACCGCCAGGATCAGGCACACGTTGCTGACGAGGCCGTCGTTCACGCCGAGGACGGCGGCCCGGGCCGCGCCCCGCACCACCTGGGTGATGCGGGCCTCGAGGGCCATGGCGTCGTCGTGGACCGCGCCCGCCGCCGGTTGCGGCCCCACCCGGGTCGGGACGACGCTCATGTCGCCCGTTGCAGCCGGGCCAGGTCGGCCAGCACCTCGTCGGCGTGGCCCTTCACGTCGGCCACCTCGTAGACCCGGGCGATGCGCCCCTCGGGGTCGATGAGGAACGAGAACCGCCGGGCGAACGATTCGTACTGGTCACCGGCCGGCCGGACCACGTCGTAGGCCCGGCCCACCGACCGGTCGACGTCGGAGAGGAGCCGGAACGGGAAGCCCTGGTCGGCAGCGAAGACCCGGTTCTCCTCCACGGTGTCGAACGACGCCCCGAGGATCACGCACCCGGCGGCGGCGAACGCCTCGGCCCTGTCACGCAGGGCCCGCCCCTCCAGCGTTCAGCCCGGTGTGGCGGCCTTGGGATACCACCACAGCAGCACCCAGGAACCGCGGAGGTCGGCCAGCGAGACGGGCCGGCCGTCCTCGTCGGGCAGCGTGAACGGCGGTGCGGCGTCACCGGTGGTCAGCATCCGGACATCATGCCCGCCCGGGCCTAGGGTCGGGGCCGGACCCGATGGGAGGAGAACCGGCATGCGCCTCAGCACCGCCCTGCAGTACTCCGAGGACCCCCGGCAGCTGGCGGCCCGGGCCGTGGCGCTCGAGGGCGCCGGGCTCGACATCGCCTGGGTGGCCGAGGCCTACACCTTCGACGCCCCCAGCCTCATGGGGTTCCTGGCCGCCGCCACCCAGACCATCCAGATCGGGGCCGGCATCCTGCCGATCTACTCCCGGACCCCGACGCTCATGGCCATGACCGCGGCCGGCGTCGACGCCCTCTCCGGCGGGCGCTGCATCCTGGGCCTCGGCGCCTCGGGGCCCCAGGTGATCGAGGGCTGGCACGGCGTCGCTTATGACAAGCCCCTGGGCCGCACCCGGGAGATCGTCGAGATCTGCCGCAAGGTCTGGGCCCGGGAGGCGCCGCTGACCCACGACGGCCCGAGCTACCACGTGCCCCTCCCGGCCGGCCAGGGCACCGGTCTGGGCAAGGCGCTCAAGATCATCAACAAGCCCGTCCGACCCCGGATCCCGATCTGGCTCGCCGCCCTCGGCGAGCAGAACGTGACCCTCACCGCCGAGATCGCCGAAGGGTGGCTCCCGCTGTTCTTCGTCCCCGAGCGCACGCAGGAGGCCTTCGGCGCCGCCCTGGCCGCCGGAACGGCGAAGCGCGACCCCGCCCTCGGCCCGCTCGAGATCGCCGCCGGGGGGATGCTGGCCATCACCGACGATCCCGACGAGGCGGTCAGGCTGCGGGAGATGGCCCGCCCCCAGGTCGCCCTCTACGTGGGCGGCATGGGCGCCAAGGGCCGCAACTTCTACAACGCCCTCGTCCGGCGCTACGGCTGGGAGGCCGAGGCGGAGGAGATCCAGAACCTCTACCTGGCCGGCCAGAAGGCCGAGGCCGAGGCGGCCGTCCCGGCCGAGCTGCTGGAGAAGACGTCGCTGATCGGCCCCGAGGGCTTCATCAAGGACCGGATCGCCGCCTACCGCGACGCCGGCGTCACCGTCCTCAACGTCGCGCCGCAGGGCCCCGACCCCGTCCGCCTCGTGGAGCGACTCAAGTCGTTCCTCTGACATGCCCCGGCTCTCGACCCTCCCCCAGATCCAGCGCAACATGCTCCTCACCCGGGCGGTGGAGATCAACGACGGCGCGCCCTGGGCCGAACTCCGCCGTCCACTCGCCGAGTCCACCCTGGCCATCGTGACGTCGGCCGGGCTCCACCTCCGGGGCGACACACCCTTCGGACGGGAGGATCCGGGCTACCGCGTCATCCCGTCGACCACGGCCGCCGCCGGCATCCTCCAGAGCCACAGCAGCCTGGCCCTCGAAAAGACGGCCTTCAGCCGCGACGTCAACACCGTCTTTCCGATCGACCGGCTGGCCGAGTACGTGGCCGAGGGGCGCATCGGCCGCCTCGGCCCCCGGCACTACTCGGTGATGGGGGCGCTGCCCGACGTCACCGCGGTCAGGGACGAGACGGCGCCCGAGCTGGCCGCCCACCTCGTCGACGACGGCGTCGACGTCGTGCTCCTCACCCCCACCTGACCGCTGTGCAGCCACACGGTCGGTGTGGTGGCACGGAGGCTGGAGGAGTCGGGGCTGGTCACGACGTCGGTCAGCCTCATCCGGGAGCACACCGAGAAGCTCAAGCCGCCGCGGGCGCTGTGGGTCCCGTTCCCCTTCGGCCTCCCCCTCGGCCATCCCGACGACGTCGCCGAGCAGCGGGCGGTGCTCGACGCCGTCTTCGCTCTGCTCGACGAGAAGGACGGACCGGTGCTGGCCGACTTCGCCGGCGAGCTCGCCGACGACGAGACGGGCACGGCCATCCAGGCCTCGGCCGTCGAGCAGGCGGCGGTGACGCTCGGCCTGGCCGACGAGGTCACGGCCATGCGGCGCTACTGGGAGCAGTGGACCGAGCGGACCGGGCGCAGCGCGGTGGGCGTCTCCGGGGTGGCACCGGTCAAGTTCCGGGGGGTGGTGCGCTTCCTCGAGTCCTACGCCGACGGCGGCGACCGCGACCTGCCCGAGCGCGGCGACACCGCGCTCCCGCTGTTCGTGCGCTACTGCGTCGACGACCTGCGGGCCATGTACCTCGAAGCCCGGCTGGTGATGAAGCCCGGCGAGGCGCCGGCCGACACGCAGCGCTGGTTCTGGGGCGAGACCGCCCTCGGCGCCTTCCTCCGGATCCTGCGGGACGTGATGAACGCCTCCGACGACGAGCCGACCCGGGGCTGCGCCTGGGGAATCGCCCGCTGACGGACCGGGAAACCGTCTGTTCACACGGCTTGGCTACGGTCGGCCACCGGCACCCCTGACAAGGAGGCGACAGGTGGACCGTACGACGTGCATGGAGATCATCCTCGAAGCGAAGCAGGCCAAGGGCCTCACCCTGCAGGAGATCGCCGACAAGCTGGGCCACCACGTGGTCTGGACGACGGCGGCCATCATGGGCCAGGCCACCATGGACGCCGCCGAGGCCCAGGCCCTCACCTCGCTGCTCGAACTCGACGACGACGTGGCCGCCGCCCTCCAGACCATCCCCTCGAAGGGCTCGGTCGGCATGACCGTGCCCACCGACCCGCTCATGTACCGCCTCCACGAGATCACCCAGATCTACGGCACCAGCATCAAGGCCGTGATCCACGAGATGTTCGGCGACGGGATCATGAGCGCCATCGACTTCGACATCGACATCCGCCGTGTCCCCGACCCCAAGGGCGACCGGGTCCAGCTCGTCTACACCGGAAAGTTTCTGCCCTACAAGAAGTGGTGAGCCGCCGGATGCGGGGCGTACCGTCGCCCCATGGCGACTGACGACAAAGAGGCCCGGGTCCGGCTGGAACGGCCGGCGCCCGGAGTGCTGCGGGTCATGCTGGCCCGGCCCGAGGCGGCCAACGCCCAGGACCGGCGGATGCTCTACGAGCTCAACGACGCCTTCGACGTCGCCGGCCAGGATGACGACGTCAAGGTGGTCGTCCTCGGCGGCGACGGGCGGCACTTCTCGGCCGGCCATGACCTGACCGAGGACTACGCGGCCATCGACCGCGAGCCGGTCGGCTGCTGGGGCGGGTTCCGGCTCCCCGGCGCCGAGGGCTGGATGGCCGTGGAGGAGGAGCTGTTCCTCGGGCTGTGCTGGCGGTGGCGGAACTTCCCCAAGCCCACCATCGCCCTCGCCCAGGGCAAGACGATCGCCGGCGGCCTCATGCTGCTGTGGAGCTGCGACCTCATCATCGCCAGCGACGACGCCACGTTCTCCGACCCCGTCGTCGCCTTCGGGGTCAACGGGCACGAGTTCTTCGTCCACGCCTGGGAGCTCGGCGCCCGTAAGGCCAAGGAGCTGCTCTTCACCGGGGGCACGATCAGCGCCGAGGAGGCCCGGGCCCTGGGGATGGTCAACCGGGTGGTGGCCCGGGACCAGCTCGAGGCGGAAGGGCTCGACGTCGCCCGCCGCATCGCCCGCATGCCGTCGATCGGCCTCAAGCTGGCCAAGCAGGCCGTCAACCAGTCGCTCGACGCCCAGGGCCAGTGGGCGGCGGTCCAGAGCGCCTTCAGCCTCCACCAGCTCGGCCACTCCCACGCCCGGGAGATCCACGGCATCGCCGTCGACCCGGGCGGCGCGGCCCTGATCCGGGAGCTGAGCGCCCAGGGGCGGTGAGGGGCGGACCCGCGCCACTTCTGTAATCCCCTGTTATTTGAGTAAGACCACATTGACAATTGAGGTCATTACAGGTCTACGATGCCTGAGTGATTTTTGAGGCGGGTTTCTGGACGGGCGTCCACCCCGCGACCGTCGGGCTCGCGGTGGCGATGGTGGTCCTCGTCGTGCTGGTCGAGTTCATCCTCAGCCCGGCGGGGCGGCCGACCCCTCGACGGCATCGGGCCGGCGGCTTCAGCCGGGCGATCGCCGACCGAACCGACGGCCAGGGAGGCGACCTGTGACCCGCAAGACCACTCGTTTGCGCCGGGGGTGGCAGGTGAGGCTCCCAAGCCTGATCCTCGCCCTGGGGCTGTCGGCCGCCTGCGGCGTGAAGCCGAGCGCCATGCACGACACGGCGGCCGAGCGGGCCCGGCGGGCCCCCCAGGACTTCCCCTCCGGGTTCAACGGCGGACTGGCCGACAGCGACGTGAACGCCGACGCCGTCGCCAACCCTTACGGCGAGAAGACGACCGCGTCGACCCTCGCCGCCTCCGTCGCCTCGAACCACCCCACCGGCGAGGCGGGAGGCGTGACCGCCGCCGGGCCGCCGGCAACCGTCGGGGCGGGCGCGGTCACCGTCACCTCGGGGCCCACCGCCCGCACCGCCACCGGCACCGCCCGGACCGCGTCGGCGGAGACACCGAGCACGCGCTCCGGCCCGGTGTACGGCCCGCCCTCACCGTCGCCGGCTCCCGGTCCCCCGCCCGGCGCCACCGAACCCCCGGCGGCCCCGACGCCGCCCCGGGAGGGGTTCGACGGCGGCGCACCCGACCGGACGGGCGTGACCGACACCACCATCAAGATCGGGATCCACGCCC
>DASYFF010000175.1:0-23346 GCA_036498605.1 Acidimicrobiia bacterium
CACACCCCACTGGGGTTGTCGGGTGACGAGGTCGTGGCTATGTGGCGCACGATCCTCCTCACCCGGAGGCTGGACCAGAAGATCTGGGCTCTCAACCGGATGGGCAAGGCGCCCTTCGCCGTGTCCTGCCAGGGCCACGAGGGAGCGCAGATCGGCTCCGCCTGGGCGCTGCGGGAAGGGCGTGACGTCGTCTGCCCCTACTACCGCGACACCGGCGTGATGGTGGCGCTGGGGATGACCGCCCGGGAGATCCTCGAAGGCGTCTTCGCCCGGGAGGCCGACCCCAGCTCCGGCGGCCGGCAGATGCCCAACCACTGGGGCTCGTCACGTCTGCGGATCATCACCGGCTCGTCGCCCATCGCCACCCACATCCCTCACGCCGCCGGCATCGCCCTGGCCGCCCGGATGCGGGGGGAGGACACCGTCGTCGTCTGCTACTTCGGCGACGGGGCGGCCAGCAAGGGCGACTTCCACGAGGCCCTGAACTTCGCCGGGATCCACAACCTGCCGCTGGTGGCGGTGTGCGAGAACAACGGCTACGCCATCTCCGTGCCGCTGTCGAAGGAGTCGGCGGTGGAGAACATCGCCGAGCACGCCCACCAGTACCGCTGCCTGGGGATGATCGTCGACGGCAACGACCCGCTCGACGTCTACGCCTCGGTGAACGCGGCTGTGCACCGGGCCCGCCGGGGTGAGGGACCGAGCCTCATCGAGTGCAAGACGTACCGCTACCTGTCCCACACCTCCGACGACGACGACCGCACCTACCGCACGCCCCAGGAGGTGGAGGCGTGGCGGAAGAAGGACCCGTTCCAGCGGCTCAAGCAGTACCTGATCGAGCAGCGGCTCCTGACCGAGGCCCAGGAGGCGCAGCTGGAGCAGGACGTGGCGACCGAGATCGAAGAGGCGGTCAAGGGCGCCGAGGCGTCGGCGGCGCCGGAGCCGTCGGCCGCCTTCCGCAAGGTCTTCGCCCGGCCGCTGCGGCCCGTGCCCGGTGTCCCGGCGGAGTACGCGGCCAGCCAGGACGGCATCGTCCTGCCGGAGAAGAACGGGCAGCAGGTGGCGCCCGACGCGCCCGTGCGGACGTTCGTCGACACCGTCCGGGAGACGATCCGGGAGGCCATGGCGGCCGACGAGCGGGTCTTCGTGCTCGGGGAGGACGTCGGCAACCGGGGCGGCGTGTTCAAGGCCACCGACGGGCTCATCACCGAGTTCGGCGAGCACCGGGTGGTCGACATGCCCCTGGCCGAGTCGGCCATCATCGGTGTGGCCATCGGCGCCGCCCTCCACGGCCTGCTTCCCATCGCCGAGATCCAGTTCGCCGACTTCATCCACCCCGCCTTCGACCAGATGGTGTCGGAGGCGGCCAGGATCCACTACCGCTCCAACGGCGACTTCGCCGTGCCGATGGTGGTGCGGGCGCCCTACGGCGGCGGCGTGCACGGCGCGCTCTACCACTCGCAGTCGGTGGAGTCGCTCTTCGCCCATGTGCCGGGCCTCAAGGTCGTGATCCCCTCGACGCCGGCCGACCTCAAGGGTCTGCTTCTGGCGAGCCTCGAAGACCCCGACCCGGTGCTGTTCCTGGAGCACAAGAAGATGTACCGGGCGATCAAGGGCCCGGTCCCCGAGGGCGCCGGCTGGCGGGTGCCGATCGGCCTGGCCGAGATCGCCCGCCCCGGCACCGACGCCACCATCGTCACCTACGGGATGCAGCGACACCTGGCCGTCGAGGCCGCCGAGCGCCTGGCCGCCGAGGGCGCCGGCGAGATCGAGGTCGTCGACCTGCGCACGATCTCGCCGCTGGACCGGGAGTCGGTCATCGCCTCCGTCTGCCGGACGGGCCGGGCGCTGGTCGTCAGCGAGGACAACCACTCCTTCTCGGTGGCGGCCGAGGTGGCGGCGGTCGTGGCCGAGGCCTGCTTCTACGACCTCGACGCCCCCGTCATGCGCCTGGCCACCGCCGACGTGCCGGCCATGCCCTACGCCCCGGCGCTGGAGGGCGCCGTCCTGATCACCGCCGACCGGATCGCCGACGCCGCCCGCCGCCTCCTCGGAGCCTGAGCGCCGGGCCGATGGGCTTCCTGGTCGTCACCACGCTGATGTCGTCGGTGATCGCCGGGATCGCGGCCTACATCATGGCCTACGACAAGGCCTGCAACTGCGGCCACCGCGGTGAGGCCGGCCGGTGGGCGATCCGGGCCGTGCCCGGCCCGTCGCTGTTCTTCCTCGGGCTGGGTGCGGTGCTGAGCATCGCCCTCCCGATCCTCTGGCGCTGACACCAACCTTTCCCTGTTGCCGGAAGGCGGCGTCGCGACCTCCTACACTGCGCGCCCATGGCACGAGTTCTGGCCGTGGCCAACCAGAAGGGTGGGGTGGCCAAGACCACGACCACCCATTCGCTCGGCGCCGGCCTGGCCGAGCTGGGCGAGCGGGTACTGCTGGTCGACCTCGACCCCCAGGCCTGCCTCACCTACTCGCTGGGCGTCGACTCCGACACGCTCGACGCGTCGCTCCACGACGTGCTGGCCGGGCGGGCCGAGGCGGCCGACGTGGTGGTGAAGAGCGGCGACCTGACCGCCCTGCCCTCCACCATCGACCTGGCCGGGGCCGAGGTGCACCTGATGACGCGCACCGGGCGGGAGCACGTCCTGGCCCGGGCTCTCAAGCCTCTGCTCGGCGAGTACGACACGATCCTCATCGACTGCCCGCCGTCGCTCGGGGTGCTGACGATCAACGGCCTCACGGCCGCCGGCGAGGTGATCGTGCCGCTGCAGTGCGAGACGCTCGGCCACCGGGGTGTCGGCCAGCTGCTGGAGACGATCGGCGACGTGCGCAACTTCACCAATCCCGATCTGGTGGTGCGGGGCCTCGTGGCCACGATGTTCGACTCCCGCACCCGCCACTCCCGGGAACTGTTGGAAGACCTCGAAGGCCGCTACGGCGTCCCCGTCCTCGGCGACCCGATCCCCAAATCGGTGCGCTTCGCCGAAGCGCCGGGGCGGGGCCGGTCGATCCTGACCCACGCCCCCCGCTCGGCCGGCGCGGAGGCCTACCGGGCGATCGCCCGACTGCTCCATCAGGAGGCTGTGAAGTGAGCGACCCTCTCGGCAAGCGGGCGCTGTTCTCGGCCACGGCCGGCTCGCCGGAGCCGAACGGGCGGCCGGCGGCCACCGCCACCATCAGCCGGGAAGCGCTGTTCAGCGCCTCGGAGGGGGAGCGCCGCGTCGGGACGGTGGTCGTCGAGTGCTCCGCCTGCGGGGCCCGCACCCGGCTCGGTTGGGCCGAATTCCTGTGGCGCCACCTGCCGATCGGCGCTTGGTTGCCGTGGCTGCGCTACTCGCAGTACATGTCGTGTCCCGCCTGCGACCGGCGGACGTGGCTCGGCGTGGCCTGGTTCGCCTAGCCGATGACCGCCCGCCGGCGGTTCGCCGTTCTCGCCGTCACCGCCCTGGTGCTGGCCGCCGGCGCCTGCGGGGGCGGAGGAGGCGGAAGCGGCAGCTCCGGAGGCGGCGGGAAGTCGTCCGGCTCGATCGTCATCGGCACCACCGAGTCGCTCCAGAACAGCTTCGACCCGGCCCAGGCCTACGACTACCTGGGGTCCGAGGTCATCTTCAACACGGCCGAGACGCTCGTCACCTACGCCCCCGACGCCACCGAGCCCTCCCCGCTGCTGGCGGCGGCCATGCCCGACGTGTCGTCGGACGGTCTGACCTACACCTTCGTCCTCCGGGCCGGCGTGAAGTTCTCCGACGGTACGCCCTTCAACGCCGCCGCCGTCAAGTTCTCGCTGGAGCGGGCCAAGGCGTTCGGGGGCAAGGATCCCGAGGCGGCCGGGTTCCTCCTCGACGGGATCCGCAGCATCTCCACCCCGTCCGAGGGGAAGGTCGTCATCACCCTGACCCAGCCCAACGTGACGTTTCTGTCCCGGCTGGCCTATTCGGTGGCCAGCATCGTGAGCCCCGCCGCCTACGCCACGAACGTGCTGACCGGCGCCGAGACCGGGCCGGCGGTGGCGGCGAAGTACAAGACCGACGCCATCGTCGGCACCGGCCCCTACCGGGTCACGGCCTACCGGGAGAAGGAGCTGATCGACTTCGAGGCCAACCCCTCCTACTGGGGGACGGCGCCGAAGACGAAGCGGATCCGCGTCAAGCTCTACGACAAGTCGTCGGCCCTGAAGGGTGCGCTCGACACCCACGAGGTGGACGTCGCCTTCCGCAGCCTGCAGCCCGACGAGAACGCCTCCTACAAGGGCAAGCCGGGCTTCAACCTGGTGGAGGGCAAGGGCTCCGGTATCCGCTACCTCGTGATCAACACCAAGGCCAAGCCGTGGGACGACGTGAACCTGCGCCGGGCGCTGGCCGCCGCCGTCGACCGGAAATTCCTCGTCGACGAGGTGTTCAAGGGTTCGGCCACGGCGCTGCCCTCGATGGTGCCGCCGGCCTTCCCGACGTCGGAGCCGAAGTGGGACCAGCTCTACGGCACCGGCGGGCCGTCGCCGTCGACGACGTCGAAGGGGGCACGGGCGCCGTCGGGGAAATCGCTGGTTGACAAGTACCTCTCGGCCGCCGGGAAGTCGGCCGGGACCGTACCGGTCGAGCTGTGGTACAGCCCCACCCACTACGGCGACACCGAGCAGGCGGTGGCCGAGATCCTGACCCAGAGCCTGGAGAAGACCGGCCGGTTCACCGTCAAGGTCAACCATGTCGAGTGGGCCGAGTACGGCAAGAAGCGCAAGGACGGGACGATGCCGGTCTTCCTCATGGGCTGGTTCCCCGACTACCTCGACCCCGACGACTACCTCGAGCCCTTCTCCGACCCCAACATCTTCGACCCGGCCAAGTGGGACGACCCCAAGATGGCCGAGCTCGTCCACAGCGAGCAGCGGATCCAGGACGCCGACCGCCGGGCAGAGACCCTGCGCGACGCCCAGGCCTACATGGCCGACCAGGTGCCCTACATCCCGCTGTTCCAGGCGCCGCAGGTGGCGGCCACCACCGACAAGGTGAGCGGGGTGGTCCTCGACCCGATCCAGATCTTCCGCTACTGGCTGCTGGAGAAGAAGAGCTGAGGCGGTACCTCCTCACCCGCGTCGCGCTCACCGCCCCGCTGCTCCTGCTGCTGCTCACCGCCACCTTCCTGCTGCTGCGGGTGGCGCCGGGCGACCCGGTGACGGCGACGCTGGGCGACCGGGCGTCCGACGCCCGGGTGGAGGAGGTCCGCCACAGCCTCGGGCTCGACCGGCCGCTGTGGCGGCAGTACGGCTCCTACGTCGGCGGGGCCCTCCACGGCGACTTCGGCCGGGCCATCACCACCGGCACCCCGGTGTGGACGACGATCAGGGACAAGTTCCCGGCCACGCTGGAGCTGACGCTGGCGGCCATGCTGGTGGCGGTGGGGGTCGGCATCGGCGTCGGGGCGGCGTCGGCCCGGTACCGGGACACCCCGCTCGACGTCGCCGGCCGGATCACCGGGATCGTCCTCTACGCCGCCCCGATCTTCTGGCTCGGGATCCTGTTCCAGATCCTGTTCGCGGTGAAGCTCCACTGGCTGCCGACCGGCGGGCGCACCGCCGACTTCCTCGAGCCGCGCCACGTCACCGGCCTCTACACCGTCGACGCCCTCGTCACCGGCAACTTCTCCGCCCTCGGAGCGGCGCTGCGCCACCTGGCCCTGCCGGCGTTGACGCTCGGCCTCGTGATCGGCGGCGTGCTGGTCCGCCTGGTGCGGGTCAACATGCTCCAGGCGCTGCGGTCCGACCACGTGGAAGCGGCCCGGGCCCGGGGCCTGCCCGAGCGCTCGGTCGTGCTGCGCCACGCCCTGCGCAGCGCCCTGGTCCCGGTGGTGGCGGTGGTGGGCCTGCAGTTCGCCCTGCTGCTGTCGGGCGCGGTGCTGACCGAGACGACGTTCACCTGGCCGGGGCTCGGCCTGTCGCTCTACAAGTTCCTGGGTGACCGGGACTACACCGGCGTGCAGGGCCTCGTCACCTTCTACGCCCTGTTCGTGGTGGGTGTGAGCCTGCTCATCGACGTGGTGTCGGCCTGGGTCGACCCGAGGATCCGGTACTCGTGAGCTCGGCGCACCACCGTCGGGCCCGGCTGGCGGCCCGCTGGCGGGCCTCGGGCCGCACCAGTCGCCGGCTGCTCCTGGCCGGGGCGGTGATCACGGCCGGGTTCGCGCTGGTGGCGCTGCTGGCCCCGCTGCTGGCGCCCTACGGCCAGGCGGCCCACGACGCCCCGCAGCTGGCCCGGCCGAGCTGGTCCCACTGGTTCGGGACGACCAACCTCCGCTTCGACGTCCTGTCCCGGGTGATCTTCGGGGCCCGCCTGGCCTTCGAGGTGGTGCTGGCCTCGACGGCCTTCGCCCTGGTGATCGGCGTGCCGCTGGGCCTCGTGTCGGGCTACAGCGGCGGCCGGCTCGACCGGGCGCTGGTGCTGGTGATGGACGCCCTCTACGCCTTCCCCAGCCTGCTGCTGGCCATCGTGGCCGCCTTCGCCCTCGCCCGCTGGGTCGGCCCCGGCGTGCCGGCGGCGGCGCTGTCGATCTCGGTCATCTACGTCCCGCAGTACTTCCGGGTCGTCCGCAACCACACGCTGGCCGTGCGGGAGGAGGCGTTCGTCGACGCCGCCCGGGCCATGGGGGCGCCGAAGCGGGTGATCATCGTCCGCTACGTGGCGGCCAACGTCCTGCAGTCGGTCCCGGTCATCTTCACCGTCAACGCCGCCGACGCCGTGCTGACCCTGGCCGCGCTGGGCTTTCTGGGCTACGGCGTCCCGCTGCGGACGGCCGAGTGGGGTTTCGACATCGGCAACGCCATCAGCGATGTCGGCACCGGCGCCTGGTGGACGTCCCTCTTCCCCGGCCTGGCCATCGTCGGCCTGGTGACCGGCATGTCCCTGCTCGGCGAAGGCGTGAACGACGTCCTCAACCCCCGCCTCCGCGCCGCCGGCCTGGCCTCGGACGTGACGATCCCTCTGGTCGACCCGGAAGCGGCATCGCTGCCCGAACCGGCGGAGGACGGGCCAGGGGTCCCCGAGGGCGCCGAACAGGAACTTCCCCGCTCGGTCCGGGCGGTTCCCGGGATCTCTGCAGGGATCGTCCCGGATTCCGGGATGATTCCTGCGCAGAACGAACCGGCCCTGGCGGTCGAGAGCCTGTCGGTCACCTACCGGAGTCCCCGGGGGCCGGTCCGGGCCGTGGACGGGGTGAGCCTGGCGGTCGCCGCCGGGGAGAGCGTCGGGCTGGTGGGGGAGAGCGGCTGCGGGAAGTCGACGCTGGGGCGGGCCGTGCTCGGGATCCTGCCGGCTGTGGCCGAGCGGAGCGGGCGGGTGCTGCTGGACGGGGTCGACCTGACGGCCGACGCCGACGCCTGGCGGCGGGCCCGGGGGGACCGGCTGTCGCTGGTCTTCCAGGACCCGGCCACCCGGCTCGACCCGCTCCAGCGGGTGGAGAGCCACTTCGTGGAGCTGATCCGGGCCCACCGGCCCGGCACGTCGAAGGCCGACGCCGCCCGGCAGGCCCGGGAGGTCCTGGCCGCCGTGGGCGTGCCGCCCGGCCGGGCCCGGCACTACCCCCACGAGTTCTCGGGCGGGATGCGCCAGCGGATCATGATCGCCCTGGCCGTGGTGCTCGAACCCCGGGTGCTGGTGGCCGACGAGCCCACCACCAGCCTCGACGTCCTGGTGGAGGCCCAGATCCTCGACCTGCTGGGCGACCTCCGGCGCCGCCTCGGCCTGGCCGTGGTGCTGATCACCCACAACCTCGGGATCGTGGCCGAGACGTGCGACCGGGTGGCGGTGATGTATGCCGGCCGGATCGTCGAGGAGGGCCCGATCGCCTCGGTCTTCGCCGCTCCCCGCCACCCCTACACCCAGGCCCTCCTCGGGGCCGTGATCACCCTGGAGACCGAGGCCGCCGTGGCCGTCCCCGGCGCGCCCCCCGACCTGGCCGGCCCCCTGCCCGGCTGCCCCTTCGCCCCCCGCTGCCCCCTGGCCATGGGCATCTGCCACGACGTCCGCCCCGGGCCGACCCCGGTCGGCCGCGCCCACACGGCGGCCTGCCACCTCTACCCCGGCGCCGATCCGACCCACCCGGCCCAGGCCTGGGAGCCGACCGGACGGCGCCTCCGCCTGACCGAAGCACCCCGGGCGGGGACCCTCCGATGACCGGCGAGGCGTTGGTGCGGGTGGCCGACCTGGCGGTGCACTTTCCCGTCCGGCGGGGGGTCGGGGGGCCGAAGGCGGTCGTGCGGGCGGTGGACGGCGTCTCGCTCGAGGTGCGGCGGGGGGAGACGCTGGGGCTGGTCGGGGAGAGCGGGAGCGGGAAGACGACGCTGGGGCGGGCGATGCTGCGGCTCGTCCAGCCCACCGGCGGCCGCGTCGAGTTCGAGGGGCGGGACATCACGCGGCTCGGGGAGCGCGACCTGCGGCCGTTGCGGCGGCGGATGCAGCCGGTGTTCCAGGACCCGCACGCCGCCCTCAACCCGGCCATGACGATCGGCGACGCCGTCGCCCATCCGCTGCTCATCCAGGGGCTGGCCGCCGGGCGGGCCGAGGCCCGGGCCCGGGCGGCGGCCATGCTGGAACGGGTCGGCATCACCCCCGCCGGGGCCTTCCTCGACCGCTTTCCCGAGGACCTGTCGGGCGGCCAGAAGCAGCGGGTGGTGCTGGCCCGGGCACTGATCACCGAACCCGGCCTGGTGGTGGCCGACGAGCCCGTGGCCATGCTCGACATGAGCGTCCGGGCGCTGGTCCTCGACCTGATGGCCCGGCTCGGCCGGGAGCTCGGCCTCACCTACGTCCTCATCACCCACGACCTGGCCACGGCCCGGCTGCTGTGCGACCGGGTCGCCGTGCTGTACCTCGGCCGCGTGGTGGAGATCGGGCCCGCGGCCGACGTCCTGCGCCGCCCCCGCCACCCCTACACGCAGGCCCTCCTGGCCGCCGTGCCCCGGGTCGCCCCGCCAACCGCCGGCGGCCCGACCCGGCCGGTCCTGGCCGGCGAGGTCCCGGACGCCACCCGGATCCCGGAGGGCTGCCGGTTCCACCCCCGCTGCCCCTTCGCCTTCGACGCCTGCCGGCCGCCGGGCGGAACCGAGCCCGTCCTCCGCCCGGTCGGCGACGGGGTGGACGTGGCCTGTCACCTGCCCTGACGGCAACGTCCGGCTGGCCCCGACCGCCTATCCGACGACGACGGCGACGCCGGAGCCGTCGACGACGCAGCCCACCTCGTAGGCGGCGTGGCCGGCGGCGTCGAGCGCCGCCACCGCCGCCGCCACCTCGCCGTCGGGCACCACCGCCAGCATCCCCAGGCCGAGGTTGAAGACCCGGGCCATCTCGTCGTCGGCCACCCCGCCGGCCTCCGCCACCACCGAGAAGATGCGGGGCTCGGGCCACGACCCCCGCCGCACCTCGGCCCCGAGCCCGTCCGGCAGCACCCGGGCCAGGTTCCCCGGGATCCCGCCCCCGGTGACGTGGGCGAAGGCGTGGACCTCGACCGCCCCGGCCAGGCGCCGCAGGGCCGGCGAGTAGATCACGCTCGGCCGGAGGAGCTCCTCGCCCAGCGTCACGTCGGCCCCCGGCCAGGCGGGGTCGTCGAGGTTCGGCGGCTTCACCTGGCCCCGGTCCCCCGCTCCCGGCTCGAGCAGCACCTTGCGGGCCAGCGTGTAGCCGTTGGACCGCAGCCCGGGGCTGGCGATCCCCACCACCCGGTCACCGGCCCGGACCCCGGCCGGTAGGCGGCGGTCGGTCTCCACCACCCCGACGGCGAAGCCGACGAGGTCGAAGTGGCCGGGCTCCATGACCCCGGGATGCTCCGAGATCTCCCCGCCGACGAGGGCGCACCCGGCCTGCCGGCAGCCCTCCGCCACCCCGGAGACGATGGCCTCGATCATGGCCGGGTCGTTGCGGCCGACCGAGATGTAGTCGAGGAAGAACAGCGGCTCGGCCCCGCACACGGCCAGGTCGTCGGCCGACATGGCCACGCAGTCGAGCCCGATCGTGTCGTAGCGGCCGGCGAGGCGGGCCACCTCCGACTTCGTCCCCACCCCGTCGGTGGTCGAGACCAGCAGCGGCTTTTCGTAGCGGCCGGGATCGAAGGCGAAGAAGCCGCCGAAGCCGCCGATCCCGCCCACCACCTCGGGCCGGGCCGTCGACGCCACCAGCGACCGGATGCGGTCGACGGCCTCTTCGGCCGCCTCGAGGTCGACGCCGGCGGCGCGGTAGTCGGTCACCCGAAAGCCGGGATCAGGCCGGGGTGGACTCGATGGCGTCGGACGCCCCGTCCTGCGAGTTGACCTCGCCGGCCGGCGCCTCGACGATCGGCACGGGATATTCGCCTGTTAGACAGGCATTGCAAAAGGCGCCGGCCGACGCCCCCGTCGCCGCCACCAGCCGGGGCAGCTCCAGGTAGGCCAGCGAGTCGGCCCCGAGGTAGTTGCGGATCTCGCCCACCGACAGGTCGGCGGCCAGCAGCTCGGAGCGGCGCCCGGTGTCCATCCCGTAGAAGCAGGGCCAGCGGTAGGGCGGCGACGAGATCCGCAGGTGGACCTCGGCCGCCCCGGCCTCCCGCAGCATCTGGATGATCTGGCGGGTCGTCGTCCCCCGCACGATCGAGTCGTCGACCACCACCAGGCGCTTCCCGGCGATGTTCTCCACCAGCGGGTTGAGCTTGAGCCGCACGCCCATCCCCCGCAGCTGCTGGGTGGGGGCGATGAACGTCCGCCCCACGTAGCGGTTCTTGACCAGCCCGTCCCCGTAGGGCACCCCCGACTCCCGGGCGAAGCCCTGGGCGGCCGGCACGCCCGACTCCGGCACCGGCATCACCATGTCGGCCTTGGCCGGCGCCTGGCGGGCCAGCTCCTCGCCCATCCGTTGCCGGGCGGCGTGGACGTTCTGGCCGTAGAGCTCGGAGTCGGGTCGAGCGAAGTACACGAACTCGAACAGGCACAGCTTCGGATCGGGCTCGGCGTAGCGCTTCGATCGCACCCCGCTGGCGTCGATCACGATCATCTCGGCCGGCTCGATCTCCCGGACGGGGTGGGCGCCCACGATGTCGAGCCCGGCCGTCTCGCTGGCCAGGACCCAGCCGCCCTCCAGCCGGCCGAGCACCAGGGGCCGGAAGCCGTTGGGGTCGCGCACGCCGATGAGGCGGGCGTCGTCCATCAGGACGAACGAGAAGGCGCCCCGCAGCCGGGGCAGGATCCGCTCCAGCGGGCCCTCGAGGTCGCGCCCGTCGGAGCGGGGCTCGTCGGAGTAGGCCCGGGACAGCAGCTCGCCGACGACGTCGGAGTCCGACCCGATCGTGTTCAGGTCGAGGCCGAGCTCCTCGGCCAGCTCGATCGTGTTGGTCAGGTTGCCGTTGTGGCCGAGGGCGAAGCCGGCGTCACCGGTCGAGCGGTAGACGGGCTGGGCGTTGTGCCACGTGCTCGTCCCGGTGGTGGAGTAGCGGACCTGGCCGATGGCCAGATGCCCTTCGAGGGGGGCGAGCCGGCGCTCGTCGAACACCTGGGTGACGAGGCCCATGTCCTTCACCACGGTGATGGTCTCGCCGTCGCTCACGGCGATGCCGGCCGACTCCTGGCCGCGGTGCTGGAGGGCGAACAACCCGAAGTAGGTCAGCTTGGCGACCGGCTGGCCCGGTGCGTACACACCGAAGACCCCGCAGGCCTCGCCGATGCGATCGTCCATCTGCTCCCGAGCCTACCCGTCGTCGGCCAGCTCGGCGTATGGCGTGCGGAACCCGTCCTTCACCAGGGTGGGCAGGGCCCGCCGGTCCTTGGCCAGAATCCGGGCGGCCAGGGCGAGGTAGACGCCGGAGAAGATGAGCAGCTGGAGCCCGTGGAGGTGGTCGGGGGCGAAGGCGCCGGTCAGGAACTGCGCCCAGAACAGGCCGAAGAGGAACCCCGCCTCCCGCACCGACAGCGACAGGGAGCACAGCGTGGCCACGGCGAAGATCGACTGGGCGGCGGTGAGGAGCAGCTCCTCCCGTTGGCGGGCGATGATCGGCAGGCCGTGGAGGCTCCCGGAGGCGATGGCGAAGGCGATGGGCATCGTCCCGATGAGCAGGGTCCACTGGTTGACCTTGGACGACACCAGCGTCCCCAGGCCGGCGTTGGTGTTGAGCCGGTAGGCGTAGAGCCCGGCCACGATCAGCTCGGGCGCCTCCGAGGCCAGCGGGGCGAGCCACTGCACGAGCAGGAACTCGTTGATCCCGAAGGTGCGGCCGGTGTCGACCAGGGACTCGGCGAACGGTTCGGCGCAGGCCAGGATCACCAGCGCCGCAGCGACGAACAGGCCGATCACCGCGGCCCGGCGCCCGGCGGTGGTGAACGTGCCGATGAGAGCGGCCGGGCCGACCAGGTCGGGTTCCTCGGCCGGAGCCTTGGAGATCCGCACCATGTAGGCGGCGAAGATGGCGATGAGGATGACGGCGTCGACCAGCGTGATCGTCCGCTTGAGGGGCAGGGTCAGGGAGTACAGCGTGGCCACCGTCAGGAAACCCAGCTCCACCGAGTGGGCCCGCTCCAGGGCGACCGCCTCCATGCGGGTCCCCCGCTTGCGGTACACCCGCCAGGCGATGAACACCACCATCGCCCACCCGACACCGATCAGGAGCCGGTTGGAACCGGTCATGTTGGCCAGGGCCAGGGCGCAGGGCGAGTCGTCGCCGGCCATGTGGGCGGCGGCCGACTGGCAGGCCGGGCCGTGGATCGACACGGCGTGGCCGCCCTTGAGGGCGAAGACGAGCCCGACGGCGTACTCCGGCAGGACGGCGATGAAGGCCAGCACGGCGATGGCCAGCCCGGCCGAGATGTCGAGCTGGGCCACCTCGGCGGCCCACGACAGCAGGAAGGCGGCCCCGATCACGGCGATCCCGAACACCAGGGCCAGCACGGCGTCGTGGATGTCGGGATGGAAGCGGGAGAAGATGATGCCGGGGACGGTGATGGCGGCGGCCAGGCCGAGGTATGTCAGCTGCCGGCCGCGCGCCGGCGAGGGCGATGGGTCGGGCACGCCGGGGATCATAGGGGGCGGCTGATGCCCCCTAGAGTCGCCGGTATGGAGGGAATCGACGCTCTCGCCTTCGACCTCTACGGGACGCTGCTGGAGGTGGCCTCCGTCGGACGGGCGGCCGCCGAGGTCACGGCCGAGCCGGCGGCGCTGGTCGAGCTGTGGCGCACGAAGCAGCTGGAATACACCTGGCTCCGATCGCTCATGGGCCGCTACCAGGACTTCTGGGCCACGACCGGCGACGCCCTGGACTTCGCCCTCGACCGCCACGGGATCGCCGTCGACGGCGACACCCGGGCCCGGCTGCTGGGCGCCTGGCTCGACGTCCGGCCCTACCCCGAGGTGACGGCGGCCCTCGACCGGCTGGGAGCGACCCGCCGATTGGCCGTCCTGTCCAACGGCAACCCCGACATGCTGGAGGCCGGCCTGGCCGCCGCCGGGCTGCGGGACCGGTTCGAACACGTGCTGTCGGTCGACGAGGTGGGGGTCTTCAAGCCCCACCCGTCGGTCTACGTGCTGGCCACCAAGGCTTTCGGGCTGCCCGCGGAGCGTATCCTGTTCGTGTCGTCCAACGGGTGGGACGCCTTCGGCGCCCGCTCCTTCGGGCTGCCGGTCGCCTGGGTGAACCGGGCCGGCGCCCCGCTGGAGCGGCTGGGCACCCCGCCCGACCTCGTCGTGCCCGACCTCGAGGCGCTGGCCCAGGCGGTCGGCTGACGGACACCGAACGGCGCGTCCGGCCCGGGCCCCTGATCGCGGCGCTGGCGCTCATCGTCGCCTTCGGCGGCGGGGCGGTGGCGCTGATCAAGGTGGCCGACCACCAGAACGCCGACCGGAGCGCCAGGGGCTCCGCCGGGGGTTCGGGGGTGTCCCCCGGAAATGGAGCGACCACCGAGCCCAGCGCCGGGCTCGACCGGGAACCCAACGCCCCGCCGCCCCCGACCACCGCCACCACGGTCAAGCCGGCGCCGGCCTCCACGGGGCCGCCGGGCGAGGGGGTCCCGGTGGTCCTCAAGGGCGACGGGATCGGCGCCTTCATCTTCGGGGCCAACCCCGACCAGGTCATCGCCGGCCTCACCCTGCGCTGGGGTCCGCCCGACGGCGACACCGGCTGGGTGCCGGCCGGGACGACGGCCTACGGCGCCTGCCCCGGCAACGTGGCCCGGGCGGTCAACTGGCGGGGCTTCGCCGTCCTCTTCTCCGACGGCGCCACCCCCCGGGGGCCGGCCGGCGTCCGCCACTTCTTCACCTGGGAGTACCAGGTCGACGACCCGAACCATCCGGCGCTCGACAAGGGCGGCAACCGCCCGGCGCTGAAGACGGCCAACGGCGTGACCGTCGGGGTCACGGTCGCCAAGCTGGCCCAGGTGTACGGCCAGGCCCTGGAGCTGTTCGACGAGCCGCCGGGCGGGCCGCAGTTCGGCGTCGAGACCTCCGAGGGCGCCCTCTACGGCTCGGTGACCGGCACCGACCCGGCCGGGATCGTCAAGACGATCGTGGCCGGCGGCGGCTGCGGCGGGGACTAGAACTTCGGACATGGATCCCGTGGCGGCTCTGGACCGCATCGCCTACGTCCTGGAGCAGATGCGCCAGCCGACCTACCGGGTCAGGGCGTTCCGCACGGCATCGCGCGTCCTGCGGGAACTGCCCCCCGGCGAGGCCGCCGAGCGCGCCGCCGGCGGCCGGTTGCAGGATCTCCAGGGCATCGGTGACACCACCGAGAAGGTCATCCAGGAAGCGCTCAGCGGCCAGATCCCGTCCTACCTCACCCACCTCGAGGAGGAGCTGCAGAAGAGCGTGGAGGGCGACGGGCAGCCCGCGCTCGAAGGTGCGGCCCTCGAGCTCCGCCAGGCGCTGCGAGGCGACTGCCACACCCACTCCACCTGGTCCGACGGGGGATCGCCGGTCGAGGAGATGGCCCGGGCAGCCCAGGCCCTCGGCCACGAGTACATCGTCCTCACCGACCACTCGGGCAGCCTCAAGGTGGCCAAAGGCCTGTCGGCCGAGCGGCTGCGGGCCCAGCTGGAGGAGGTGGCGGCCCTCAACGAGGAGCTGGCCCCGTTCCGGATCCTGACCGGCATCGAGGTCGACATCGCCGAGGACGGGTCGCTCGACCAGGAGGAGGAGCTGCTGGCCCGCCTCGACGTGGTGGTGGCCAGCGTCCACTCCAAGCTCCGGATGGACCGGGAGGCCATGACCCGGCGGATGGCGGTGGCGGTGGCCAACCCCCACGTCGACATCCTGGGCCACTGCACCGGCCGCCTGGTCGTCGGCAAGGGCCGGCCGGAGTCGGAATTCGACGCCGAGCTCATCTTCACCGCCTGCCGGGAGTACGGCACGGCGGTCGAGATCAACTCCCGGCCCGAGCGCCTCGACCCCCCGAGGCGACTCCTGCGGATGGCTCTCGACATGGGCTGCCTGGTCTCGATCGACACCGACGCCCACGCCCCCGGCCAGCTCGAGTGGCAGGTCTACGGCTGCAACCGGGCGGCGGAGTGCGGGGTGCCCGCCGACCGGGTGATCAACACCCGCGGTGCCTCCGACCTGATCGCCTGGACGGCGGCCAAGGGCGCCTGAGAGTCCCCCTCGGTCCCCAGTCTCATCAGCACATTCACCCGTATCATGGGCGCAGATGCGTTCGATCGTCTTCGCCGCCGCCCTGGCCGTCACGGTCCTCGTGCCGGCCATCGCCCTCTACCGCGTGCTGCGGGTGCGGCGGGCGTTCTCGACCGCGGCGGAGCAGGCCACCTACAACGTGCTGCACAAGGCCAACGAGGCGGCGCCGCCCTTCCGGGCCGGCCTGACCAAGGCGGCGGCGGCCAAGGCGATCCGGGGCCTCCACCAGCTGCTGGGCTGCCCGGCGGTGGCCCTGACCGACGAGACGAGCCTCCTGGCCTGGGACGGGGTGGCCGACCACCACGGCCACCAGGCCGCCGCCCTGGCCACCGGGGTGATCAACAGCGGACGGGCCCGGGTCGTCACCGCCGGCGACCTCGACTGCAAGGACCCCTACTGCGCCATCCGCTCGGCGGTCATCGTGCCGATCGTCGTCGGCGACGACGTCGTCGGCACCCTCGGCGCCTTCGGATCCGACACCCGCCCCGGCCTCATCCGGGCCACCACCGAGGTGGCCCGCTGGGTCTCCACCCAGGTCGAGCTGGCCGAGCTCGACGTGTCCCGGGCCCGCCTGGCCGAGGCCGAGGTGCGGGCGCTGCGGGCCCAGATCTCGCCCCACTTCATCTTCAACGCCCTGACGGCCATCGCCAGCTTCGTCCGCTCCGACCCCGAGCGGGCCCGCGACCTGCTGCTGGAGTTCGCCGACTTCACCCGCTACAGCTTCCGCCGCCATGGTCAGTTCACGACGCTGGCCGAGGAGCTGCGCTCGATCGACAAGTACCTGGTGCTGGAACGGGCCCGGTTCGGCGAACGGCTCCAGGTCACCCTCCAGGTCGCCCCGGAGGTGCTGCCGGTGGCGGTGCCGGTGTTCGTGCTCCAGCCCCTGGTGGAGAACGCCGTCCGCCACGGGCTGGAGAAGAAGCCCGGCCAGGGCCACATCAGCATCATCGCCGCCGACGCCGGCCCCGAGGCCCGCATCACCGTCGAGGACGACGGCGTCGGCATGGACCCGCAGATGGTCCGCTCCAGCCTGGCCGGGCGCAACGGCGGCATCGGCCTGGCCAACGTCGACGAGCGGCTCCGCACCGTCTTCGGCGCCGACTTCGGCCTCGTCGTCGAGACCGCTCCGGGCGCCGGCACCAAGGTGAGCCTGCGGATTCCCAAGTACCGCAGCGGGGTCCGGGCCTCGTGACGGCGACGGGCGACGGGCTGCTCGAGGTCCTCGTCGTCGACGACGAGGAGCCGGCCCTGGCCGACCTCGCCTACCTGCTGCGCCAGCATCCCCGGATCGGCTCGGTCGTCACCGCCTCCGACGCCACCGAGGCCCTGCGCCGCCTGCGGGACGGGAGCTTCGGGGCGGTCTTCCTCGACATCCGCATGCCGGGCCTCGACGGCCTCGAGCTGGCCCGGGTCCTGTCACGCTTCGCCCGCCCGCCCGACATCGTCTTCGTCACCGCCTTCGAGCAGCACGCCGTCGAGGCCTTCGAGCTGCAGGCGGTCGACTACCTGCTCAAGCCCGTCCGCCCCGAGCGGCTGTCCGACGCCATCCGCCGGCTCGGTGCCCCCGCCAAGCGCCCGGGCGGGGCCGGCGAGGGCGACGACCCCGACCGCATCGCGGTGGAGACCGGCGGCCGCACCCGGATGGTGGAACGCGACTCCATCCGCTTCGTGGAGGCCAGCGGCGACTACGTCCGCCTCCACACCGACGACGGCGCATTCCTGGTGCGGGTGCCGATCTCGTCGCTGGAGGAGTCGTGGCGCGACGCCGGCTTCGTCAGGGTCCACCGCCGCTACCTGATCGCTCTCCGCCATGTCACCGAACTCCGGACCCGCAACGGCGGCGGCTACGACCTGGTGGTGGCCGGCCAGGAGCTGCCGGTCAGCCGCCGCCACGCCCGGGAGCTGCGCGACCGGCTGGCCCGGGCGCCGGGCTCCCGGCCCCGGAAGGCCGGCCCGTGAGCCGCCGGGCCCACCGGCGCCGGCCGCTCCGGCCGCCCCGCCGCACCAAGGGGGCGGCCGCCGTCCCGGCCGCCGTCGAGACGGGGACACCGGTGTCACCAATCGATCCGGCGCTGGCCGCCCGGCGCGTCGCCGTCCGCAACCCGCGGGGCCGGGCCACCCGGCGGGAGCCGGGCGAGCGGGCCCTGACCGAGCTGGCCGAGCAGACCGAGGTCGGCGAGCTCCTGCTCCGCTCCCTCACCCGGGCCCAGCTCATGCTGGCGGTGCGGATCTTCGCGGTCTTCGGGTTCTTCCTCCTCGGGCTGCCGGCGCTGTTCGCCACCCACCCCGGCCTGGCCGACTTCCGCATCCTCGGCCTGCCCCTCCCCTGGCTGGTCCTCGGCGGGGCCGTCTACCCGCTGCTGGTGCTGCTCGGCGTGCTCTACGTCCGCCAGGCGGAGCGCAACGAGCGCGACTTCGTCGAGTTCATCGAGCGGAGCTGAGGACGCCATGGGATCGGACGTGACCCTGGCCGCGGTGGTGGTGTCGACCATCGCCACCATCCTCATCGGCGCCTACGGCATGCGGGTGGCCCGGACCACCTCCGACTTCTTCGTCGCCTCCCGTTCCGTGAAGCCGATGTGGAACGCCTCGGCCATCTCCGGCGAGTACCTCTCGGCCGCCTCGTTCCTCGGCGTGGCCGGCCTCGTCATGAAGTACGGCGTCGACATGCTGTGGTACCCGGTGGGGTTCGCGGCCGGCTACCTCATCCTGTTGCTGCTGGTGGCGGCGCCGCTGCGCCGCTTCGGCGCCTACACCATCCCCGACTTCGCCGAGGGCCGGCTCGACTCGCTCATCGTGCGCCGCCTGGCCACCGGCTTCGTGCTCCTCATCGGGTGGTTCTACCTGCTGCCCCAGCTGAAGGGGGCGGGCGTGACGCTCCGGGCCATCCTCGGCGCCCCCTACTGGGTTGGTGTCGTCGGCGTCGGCGGCCTCATCACGGCCAACGTCTTCTTCGGCGGCATGAAGGGCATCACGTTCGTGCAGGCCTTCCAGTACTGGCTGAAGGTCACGGCCATCTCCCTGCCGGCCATCGTGCTGCTGGCCCACTACCACGCCGACCACTCGCCCCGCCTCACCGTCCCCGTCCCACCGGCGTTTCAGACCGACACCTCGGTCAAGGTCCGGGTCGGCGCCCGCTTCGAGGTCGACACGCCGACACCCGTCGGCATCACCGGCACGCTGGACGGGCACCGCTACGGGGCCGGCCCGCCGGCGCCGGTCACGCTGACCGCCGGCCCCCACACCGTGGGCAAGGGGGCGGTCGTCACCTTCCCGGCCGGCGCCGCCGCCCCCCACGCCGTCGGCCAGCCCAATGCCGATGGCCGGGCCTGGAGCCGCCCCTTCGGCCCGGTCAGCAACGAGCGCAGCCACCCGCTGTTCTTCACCTACTCGCTGATGCTGGCCACGTTCCTCGGGACGATGGGCCTTCCCCACATCCTCGTCCGCTTCTACACCAACCCCGACGGGCGGGCCGCCCGCCAGACGACGCTCATCGTGCTGGTGCTGCTGGGCGCCTTCTACGTCTTCCCGGCGGTGTACGGCGCCCTCGGCCGCCTCTACGCCCCCGACCTGTACCTGACCCGGGGGACCGACACCGTCGTGCTGGCCCTCCCCGGGAGGGTCTTCCCCGGCCTCGGCGGCGAGCTGCTGTCGGGGCTGGTGGCGGCGGGGGCCTTCGCCGCCTTCCTGTCGACGGCGTCGGGGCTGCTGATCTCGGTGGCCGGGGCGCTGGCCCAGGACGTCTTCAAGGGCCAGGTCAGCGACTTCCGGCGGGGGGCGGCGGTGGCCGGCACCGTGGCCGTGGCCTTCGGGCTCATGGTCGAGCGCTTCGACATCAACCTCCTCGTCGGGTGGGCGTTCGCCATCGCCGCCTCGAGCTTCTGCCCGCTGCTGGTCCTGGGGATCTGGTGGCGGGGCCTCACCGCCGCCGGGGCCGGCGCCGGCATCGCCGTCGGCGGCGGGCTGGCGTCGGCCGCCATCCTCGTCACGATGGTCACCCACCCCGGGCCGGGCTGGGGGGAGGCGCTGCTGGGCCAGCCGGCGGCCTGGACGGTGCCGGCCGCCTTCCTGACCATGGTCGTCGTCTCCCGGCTCACGGCGGCGCGCCTGCCGGCCGAGGTGGGGGCCAAGATGGTGGCCATGCACACCCCCGAAACCCTCGGGCTGGGCCGCAACTATCGCGACTAGCGTTTCCCCCATGGGCTTGTGGCAACGGTTCACGACGGTGTTCAAGGCCAAGGCCAACAAGGCGATCACCCGGATGGAGGATCCCCGGGAGACGCTCGACTACTCCTACGAAAAACAGCTGGAGATGCTCCAGAAGGTCAAGCGGGGCCTCCTCGACGTGGCCACGTCCCGCAAGCGCCTCGAGCTGCAGGGCGAGCAGCTGCAGGCCAAGGCGACCAAGCTCCACGAGCAGGCCAAGCGAGCCATGGAGGTCGGCCGGGAGGACCTGGCCCGGGAGGCGCTGACCCGCCGGGCGGCCATCGAGCCGGAGCTGGAGTCGCTCAAGGCCCAGCACGCCCAGCTCCAGGCCGAGGAGACGAAGCTCACCGAGTTCTCCAAGCGCCTGTCGGCCAGCGTCGAGGCCTTCCGTACCCGCAAGGAGACGATCAAGGCCACCTACACCGCCGCCGAGGCCCAGACGAAGGTCGGCGAGGCCCTGTCGGGCATCTCCGAGGATTGGGGCGACATCGGCCGGACCGTGCAGCGGGCGGAGGACAAGACCGCCTCGCTCCAGGCCCGGGCGGGGGCCATCGACGAGCTTCTGGCGTCGGGGGCGCTCGACGACCTGTCGGCGCCCGGCGACCGGATCGACGCCGAGCTCGGCCGGGTGGTGGCCGCCTCCCAGGTCGACGCCGAACTGGCCCGGCTCAAAGCCGAACTGCCCCCGGGTGGCGCACCCTCGAAGGAACTGGGATCCTGATCGCGGCCATGGCCGACCAGCAGATGATCGGGAAGATGGGTCGGGTCACCGGGACGATCAACCCCGGCAAGCTGGGCGAGGTCATGGTCCAGGTGCGTGGGGGTAGCGAGGCCTTCCACGCCTACTCCGCCGACAACGACGAGACGATCCCCATCGGGAGCCGCATTGTCGTCGTCGAGTACTTCCCGCCTCGCACGGTCGTCGTCACCCGAATGTGACGCTGTCTTTTCCCGGGGGCACCCCGTACCCCGGGGCCTCTGAAGGAGGCACGCCATGGCTGGAATCATCGCCGGAGCCGTTCTCGGAGCCCTGATCGTCCTGTTCGTCATCTTCAAGATGATGTGGCGGGTGGCCGAGCCCAACGAGGCACTGATCATCTCCGGTCTCCGGGAGCACACCCCGAGCGACGCGGTGTCCGAGAGCCTGGGATTCAAGATCACGACCGGCAAAGGCACCTTGATCGTTCCGGGGGTGCAGACGGTCCGGCGCCTCTCCCTCGACCTGCGGGAGTCGGAGCTGTCGATCGACTGCGTGACCCACCAGGGCATCCCGCTCGGGATCCGGGGCGTGGTGATCTTCAAGGTGGGCGACGACTTCACGTCGATCGCCAACGCCGCCCGGCGCTTCCTCGACCAGCAGGACCAGATGGACGCCCGCGTCCACAACGTCTTCGCCGGCCACCTCCGGGCCATCGTCGGCCAGATGGCGGTGGAGGAGATGATCCGCGACCGGGAGAAGCTGACCCAGCTGACCCGGGAGTCGTCGGGCACCGAGATGGAGAAGCTCGGGCTCATCGTCGACTCCCTGCAGATCCAGGAGATCGACGACCCCACCGGCTACATCCAGAACCTGGGGCGGCCCCACGCCGCGCAGGTGGCCAGCCAGGCCCGCATCGCCCAGGCCCACGCCGACCGGGAAGCAACGGAGAACGAGCAGCAGGCGGAGGCCCTCAAGGCCCAGGCCCGGCGTGACAGCCAGATCAAGCAGGCCGGCTTCCAGGCCGAGGTCGACGAGGCGTCGGCCAAGGCCAAGCAGGCCGGCCCGCTGTCGGAGGCCACCGCCCGCCAGGAGGTCGTCGTCCAGGAGACGAAGCAGGCCGAGCTCGAGGCCCACCGGGAGGAGCAGCGCCTCCAGGCCAGCGTCCGCAAGCCGGCCGACGCCCAGGCCTACCAGCAGCGCACGCTGGCCCAGGGTGAGCGCGACGCCCGCATCGCCGGCGCCGAGGCCCTGGCCAAGGAGACCGAGCTGCAGGCCGCCGCCCAGGCCCAGCGGGTGAAGCTGGAAGCGGGCGCGGAGGCCGACCGGGTCCGCCTGGCGGCCGGCGCCGAGGCGGAGCACGTCCGCCTCGCCGCCGCCGCCCAGGCCGAGTCGACCCGGGCCGTCGGCGAGGCAGAGGCCGCCGCCACCCAGGCAAAGGGCCTGGCTGAAGGTGAGGCGGTACGAGCGAAGGGCATGGCCGTCGCCGATTCCATCAAGGCCCGGGCCGACGCCCTGGCCGAGAACCAGGACGCCGTCATCGGCCAGCAGTTGGCCGAGCAGTGGCCGGCCATCGTGGAAGCGGCGGCCAGGCCATTCGGAGACATCGACCAGATGATCGTCCTCAACGGCGCCCAGGGACTGTCCGAGGCGCTGGCCCAGGCGCTGTCGTCGGGTGTGGCCGGCCTGCAAATGGCCCGCAGCCTTCTGGGGCATACAAATGGGAAGGGTGGGGGCGATAGCCTCGCACCCGGCAGTCGTCCGCAGGTCGCCGAGGGCAAGGGGGAGAACACGTGAGCGACAATCCGACGATCGACGCACTCTTCAGCGAGGACCGCAAGTTCCCGCCCCCGCCCGAGTTCGTCGCCCAGGCCAACTGCGACGCGTCGATCTACGACGAGGCAAAAGACCTCGACGCTTTCTGGGCGAAGCAAGCGGAGCGGGTCACCTGGCGGAAGAAGTGGAGCCAGATCCTCGACTGGTCCGGTGCCCCGTCGGCCAAGTGGTTCGTCGGCGCCACGCTCAACATCACCGAGAGCTGCCTCGACCAGCACCTGGCCTCCCGGGGCGACAAGGTCGCCTACCACTGGGAGGGCGACGGCGGCGAGACCCGCACCATCACCTACGCCGAGCTGCACCAGGAGGTGTGCCGGGCGGCCAACGCCCTGGCCGCGCTGGGTGTGACCAAGGGCGACCGGGTCGCCATCTACATGGGGATGGTCCCTGAGCTGCCGGTGGCCATGCTGGCTTGCGCTCGGCTCGGCGCCGCCCACTCCGTGGTCTTCGGCGGCTTCTCGTCCGACTCGCTGCGAGACCGGATCAACGACGCCGAGGCCAAGGTGCTCATCACCTGCGACGGCTCGATGCGGGCCGGCAGCTCCGTCCCCCTCAAGGACATGGCCGACGAGTCGCTGGCCGAGACGCCGTCGATCGAGAAGGTGCTCGTCGTCCGGCGGACAGGCGGCGACGTGAACATGGTCGAAGGGCGCGACGTCTGGTGGCACGACGTCGTCCCCGGCCAGTCGGACGAATGCGCGTGCGAGGAGATGGACGCGGAGGATCTCCTCTACATCCTCTACACGTCGGGGACGACGGCCAAGCCCAAGGGCATCGTCCACACCACCGGCGGCTACGCCGTGGGTACGGCGTTCACCCACTACAACGTCTTCGACATCAAGCCCGACGACGTCTACTGGTGCACGGCCGACATCGGCTGGGTGACCGGGCACAGCTACATCGTCTACGGCCCGCTGATCAACGGGACGACGTCGGTGATGTTCGAGGGTGTGCCGCAGTACCCCGACAAGGACCGGTTCTGGG
>DASYFF010000176.1:0-5235 GCA_036498605.1 Acidimicrobiia bacterium
GCCCCCGCCGCGGCGGCAACGGCGCAGCCCGACAGTGCATCACCGGCCGCTGCCGCACCGCAGGCCGATGGTGCAGTGGCGGCCCCCGGACAGGTGGCGGCCGCGGCCGCCGCCGGGCAGGCATCGTCCGGTAGCGGCACGGCGGTCAAGTCGGGCCCGGCCACGGCCACACCGCAGGCCAAGACGGCGGCCGGAGCGGCCAAGCCGGGCTCGTCGTCGGCGGCGACGCCGGGTGCGGCGGCCGGGGCGGGTTCGAGCCCGGCGGCCGGCGGGCCGGCGGCTGCCACCCCGGGTGCGCCAGGGACCCCCGGCGCGGCCGGAGCACCGAACGGCGGCAACACCGACGTCGGGGTGACGGCCACGTCGATCAAGGTCGGTCACATGTGCATCTGTTCCGGCCCGGTCGGGGGCGTCGGCGATGACCTGTCGTGGGCCGGCCAGGCCACGATGAAGTGGTACAACGACACCGGCGGCATCAACGGGCGCAAGCTCGACGTGCTCGTCCGCGACGACCAGTGGGACGGCACGAAGGGCATGAACGCCGTGCGGGACCTGGTCGAGCGGGAGGGCGTGTTCGGGTTCTCCGCCTCGCAGACCGTCCCCACCAACGACCTGATGGGGCCGTACGTCGACCAGAAGAAGGTGCCCAACGTCGGTGGTGACGGTTGGGGCGAGGCCCAGTACGGGCATCCCTGGCAGTTCCCGACCGGCAACAGCGCCACGGTCGACGGCTACGTGCTGGCCGACTACGCGGCCAAGACGCAAGGGGCCAAGACGGCGTCGGTCTTCTACTTCGACAGCCCCCAGGGCCGTTCGTACCTGAAGGGCTTCACGAAGCAGTTCGAGAAGGACGGCGGGAAGGTCGTGTTCTCCCAGCCGGGCACCTTCGACGACCCGGCCACGGCCACCTACGTCGCCCGGTCCCGCACCGAGAACGTCGACGTGTCGACGTACTGGGGCGAGCCCGGGCTGTGGGTGAAGATGATCCGGGAGGCCGCCTCGCAGGCCTACCGGCCGAAGTACGGCTTCCAGGGCTGCGCCTGCAACTACTTCGACGAGATCCCGGGCCTGGCCGGGCCGTGGGCCGAAGGGTCCATCGCCAGCACCGGCTGGACCCCCAACGACGTCGGCGAGGCCGCCGGCGACAAGATGCCCGGCTACGCCGAGTACAAGACGATCACCGAGAAGTACTTCCCCAAGATCCACCATTCGAACTGGACCAAGGTCGGGTTCACCGGCGCCCACCTCTTCGGCGACACGCTGAAGAAACTGGGCCTCAACGTGACCCGGCAGGGATTGAAGGACGCCCTCGACCAGGTCAAGGAACTCGACCTCGGGCTGGGCGCCAAGCTCCGCATCTGGCCCAACAGTCACCGGGCCAACCACACCGTCTACCTCGTCAAGCTGGTGAAGGACGACCACGGCACGAGCGGCGGGATGCGCTGGAAGTACCTGTCCGGCCCGTTCGAAGACCCCGTCAACACCGACGGGAACGACGCGCCGCTGACCGGCTAGATCCGCACGTCCGGTGGGAGCCGGCCCGGCTGTGGCCGGCTCCCACCCCGCGCCCGGGGAACGACACACAGGGAGCAACGGGGGATGAGCAAGTTCCTGCAAGTCCTCGTGATCGGAACGATCGCGGGATCCATCTACGGGTTCATCGCCATCGGCATGGTCCTCGTCTACCGCACCACCGGCGTCCTCAACGTCGCCCACGGCGGTATCGGGATCCTGTCGGGCTACGTGGCCCACGAGCTGATCCACTTCCGGCATCAGCCGTACTACGAGGGGATCGCCGGCGGTGTGGCGATCGCCGCCCTGCTGGGGTTCCTCTTCGAGCTGATCGTGGTCCGCCGGCTGCCCGGCCGGCCCGATCTGCAGACGGCCGCCACGCTGGGGCTCTACACGCTGCTCCTCGGCGTGGTCGTGACCGTGCCGTGGTGGACGACGAACGCCTTCCAGGTGCTCCCGTCGCCGCTGATCGACAAGACGTTCAAGGTGCCGGGTTCCCACCAGTTCGTCACCTACGACCAGGGGCTGCTCATGATCGCCCTGGCGCTGTTCTCGGTCGGGTTGTACTGGATGCTGCGTCGGACCCGGATCGGGCTGGCCATGCGGGCGGTGTCGGACAGCCCCGCCGCCGCCGGGCTCATGGGCATCAAGCCCGAGATGGTCAGCCGGGCGCTGTGGGTGCTGGGCTTCGGCCTCTCCGGCCTCACCACCATGCTCGTCGCCCCCATCACGCTGCTCGACGCCAACGCCCTCAGCCTCCTCACCCTCAAGGCGCTGACGGTGGCCTTCCTGGGCGGGCTGGTGTCGCTGCCCCTCACGGTGGCGGGCGGGTTGATCCTCGGGACGCTGGAGGCGTTCAACGACCTCTATCTCGTCCATGCGCCGGACCTGAAGTACGCCTGGCCGTTCATCCTCATGGTGCTGGCCCTGGTGTGGCGGGCCGCCGAGAAGCGCCGCTCCGTGCGGGACGACGCTCCGGTCGTGGCGGCGGCGGCATGAGCACCACGGCGGAGTTCCAGACCGACGCCCCGCCCGCCCCCGACGGCATCGCCGTCGCGAGCCGGCCGGGCCGGACCGTCCCGAGCCGGGCCCTCGTCGCCCGGACCATCGGCGGGACACTGCTGGCCGCCTTCGTCCTGGCCGGCCCGAAGCTGTTCACCTGGGCCGGCCCGGCGGGGGCCTACGACTTCGGACTCACCGTGGCCATGCTGGTCGTGGCGGTGTCGGTCCTGGCCTGGATCGGCGAGATCTCGCTGGCGGTGGTGGCCCAGATGGGCCTCGGCATGGTCGGTCTGTCCTGGCTGCAGGACCACACGTCGTTCCCGCTGGCCGTGTCGCTCGTCCTGGTCACCCTGTCGTCGATCCCGACGTCGCTGATCCTGGGGCTGTTCTGCCTCCGCCTGCGGGGCGTCAACTTCGTGATCGCCTCGCTGGCCTTCGCCGGCATGACCCAGAAGGCCTTCTTCCAGAAGGTGCTGGGGGCGGCCACGTCGCTCCACGGCCGGGTCAGCCGCCCCAGCCTCGTCCGCAGCGACGGCGCCCTCTACTACCTGATCATGTTCTCGCTCATCGCCGTGGTCATCGGTCTCTACCTGTTGCAGCGTTCCCGGATGGGGACGGCCCTGGCCTCGCTGCGGGACTCCGAGACGGCGTTCTGGACGCTCGGCTACTCCCCGGCGGCCTACAAGCTGTTCGTCGTCTGCCTGTCGGGGGCCATCGCCACGCTGGCCGGGGCGTACTACGGCCTGCTGCAGGGGACGGTCCCGTCGTTCTACTTCAACCCCGGCCTGGCCATCGTGTACTTCGGTTTCGCCGTGGCCGGCGGCATGGGCTCGATCGGCGGGGCGCTGGGCGGCGGTCTCTTCTTCGGGGCCATGCCGAAGTACCTCGAGGTGCTCTGGCCCAGCATCTACAACAAGTTCGACTTCCTGTTCTACGGGCTCGTGGCCCTGGTGATCATCGTCTGGGTTCCCGGTGGCCTGGCCGGTCTGGGCCGCCGGTTCTGGGCCCGGGTGGAGGGCCGGTCATGAACGACCTGCTGACGATCGAGGACGTGGCCATCAGCTTCGGCGGCATCCAGGCCCTGCGGGACGTGTCGCTCACCGCCCGGACCGGGGAGGTGGCCGGCGTCATCGGCCCCAACGGTGCGGGCAAGACGACGCTGTTCAACTGCATCTCCGGTCTGCTCACCCCCGACCGAGGCTCCATGACCTTCGACGGGCACCACCTCCACGCCCTCGGCAACCCGATGCTCCGGGCCCGGCGGGGGATCGGCCGCACCTACCAGACACCCCGGCTGTTCCGCAGCATCAGCGTCGGTGACAACCTCATGATGGGCTGCCGGGCGGCCAACGCCGCCCGGCGGGGCTACGACTTCGACCCGACCCTGGCCGAGCTGCGACCGGAGGAGCGGGCCCGGCGCATCGCCGACCTCGTCGGCTACCGCGGCGCCCTCGACACCCCCGCCTCCAGCCTGTCGTTCGGGGAGATGCGGGTCATCGAGCTGGCCCGGGCGCTGTGCGCCTCGCCGTCGCTCCTGATGCTCGACGAGCCGGCCTCGGGGCTCGACGTCGGCCAGGCCCAGGACCTGGTGGGTCTGGTGCGCGACCTGGCCGACCTCGGCCTCGCCGTGCTCCTCATCGAGCACGACATGAGCGTCGTCATGGGGGTGTGCGAAGACATCACCGTGCTCGACTTCGGCTCCGTCATCGCCCGGGGGGCGCCCCGGGAGATCCAGGAGAACCAGGACGTCCTCGACGCCTACCTGGGAAAGGCCCACTGATGCTCGACGTGTCCTCGCTCAGCGTGTCCTACGGCAGTGCCCGCGTGCTGTACGGGATCGACCTGCGGGTCGACGACGGCGAGATCGTGGCGCTGATCGGACCCAACGGCGCCGGCAAGACGACGGCGCTGTCGGCCATCGGCGGGCTCCTGCCCTACGAGGGCCGGGTGACCCTCGACGGCGCGCCGCTGCCGGCCAAGCCGTGGGAGGCGGTGGCGGCGGGGCTGGCGCTGGTGCCCCAGGGCCGGGCCGTGTTCCCGTCGATGACCGTGGAGGAGAACCTCCTCCTCGGCGGGTTCAGCCGGGGTGTCACCTGGCGGACGGTCGAGGAGCTCTTCCCCCCGATCTTCGAGTACTTCCCCCGGCTGGCCGAACGGCGTCGCCAGCCGGCCGGCAAGCTGTCGGGCGGCGAGCAGCAGATGCTGGTGATCGGGCGGGCGCTGCTGTCGCAGCCCAAGGCCGTCCTAATCGACGAGCTGTCGCTCGGCCTCGCCCCCAAGCTGGTCCAGACACTCTTCGAGATGATCGTGCGGCTCAACCGGGAGCGGGGCACGACCTTCCTCCTCGTCGAGCAGGCGTCGGCCGTCCTGGAGATCTCCAACCGGGCCTACCTGCTCCAGAAGGGGCAGGTGGTCCACGAAGGCGACGCCCGGGAACTGCTGGGCAGCGTCGACGTGTTGCGCAGTGCCTACCTCGGTATCCAATCCGGCCAGTCGGCCACCGCCCTTCGGAGGTAACGGGAACCATGCGACGTCTTTGCTTCGGAGTCGTGGCCGCGGTGGCGCTGCTCGCCGTTCCGGCCGGGGCGGGTGCCGACGAACCGGCCGGCGCAACCACGCCGGCGGCGGCCTTCGCCACCTTCAGCGTGTTCGGCCAGTCCCAGGTCGCCACCACGTGGCTCTACGCCGTCGGTGACGAGGACGAGCACATCGGCGGGGCCA
>DASYFF010000177.1:0-4879 GCA_036498605.1 Acidimicrobiia bacterium
CGCCGCCCTCGTCGTCACCAACGACGTCTCGGCCCGCGACGTCCAGCTGTCCAAGGTCCAGTTCTTCGAGTCGAAGTCCTACCCGACCTTCACCCCCGTCGGCCCGGCCCTCGTCCTGGTCGACGGCGACGAGCTCAAGCGGTTCGACGACCTGCGCCTGCAGCTGTCGGTCAACGGCGAGGTCCGCCAGGACGCCATCGTCGCCGGCGACATGCTCTACCCGCCGGTCGAGGCCCTCCAGGCCCTGAGCCGCTTCCAGCGGCTCGAGGCCGGCGACATCGTCCTCACCGGCACCCCGGCCGGCACCGCCCTCACCACCGGCGGGAAGCAGGTCTCGGACCCGAAGGCCTTCCTCGCCGCCCAGGCCGGAAGCCCCCGGTTCCTCCACGACGGCGACGTCATCGAGGCCACCATCACCACCGAGGACGGGGCGCTCGACCTCGGCTCGCAGCGCAACATGGTGAGGGACGCCCGATGAGCGCCGTCACCGCCGCCCTCGCCGGCACGCTCGGCGTGTTCTTCACCGGGCTGGGGACGGCCAAGATGCGGGCCGTCCCCGCCATGCGGGAGCGGGCCGCCCACGTCGGAATGTCGACCGACGCCTACCGGGGCATCGGCGCCCTCGAGGTCGCCGGCGCCGCCGGCGTGCTGGTCGGCCTGGCCGAGCCCCGCATCGGCGGGCTGGCCGGCGCCGGCCTGCTGGCCCTCCTCGGCGGCGCCCTCGTCAGCCACCTCCGGGCCGGCGACAAGCTGAAGGACGCCGCCCCGGCCCTCGTTTCCGCCGTGACCGTCGCCGCCTACCTCGCCGCCCTGGGAGCGACCCGATGACCAGCGACTCGATTTCCAGCACCGCAGTCCCCGTCGTGGTCATCGGCGCCGGTCCCACCGGCATCGCCGCTGCCACGCTGCTGGCGCAGTACGGCGTCGAGAGCGTCGTGCTGGAACGGTGGGAGGGCGTCTACCCGCTCCCCCGGGCCGTCCACCTCGACGACGAGATCTACCGGATCCTGGCCCGCGTCGGCATCGGCGAAGAGTTCGCCCAGGTGTCGCGGCCGTGCCTCGGACTGCGGCTCGTCGACCCCAAGTCGGGGGTTCTGGCGGAGTTTCCCCGCCAGGCGTGCGGTCGGAACGGCTATCCCGAGGCGACCATGTTCGACCAACCGCAACTGGAGTCGCTCCTCCGGGCGAACCTGGCCCGGTACGGCGACCTCGTGACCCTGCGGGGCAACACCGAGGTCACCCGGCTGGTGCAGACCGCTGCGGGTATGCAGGTCGAGTACACCGACCGGTTCAGCGGGCAGGTCGGATGGCTGAACGCCCAGTACGTCCTCGGCTGCGACGGCGCCAACAGCCTGACGCGAACCGCCGTCGGCCCCCTCGGCACCACCATGGAGAACCTCGAGTTCGAGCAGCGCTGGCTGGTCGTCGACGTGACCACCGACGCCGACCTCGGGCAGTGGGAGGGCGTGCAGCAGGTGTGCGACCCGCACCGGGCCGCCACCTACATGCAGGTCAGCTCGACCCGCCACCGCTTCGAGTTCCGGCTCCTGCCCGGTGAGGCGGCTGACGACTACCGCACCGTCGACCGGCTCCAGCCGCTGATCGCGCCGTGGACGAAGAGCACCCCGCTCGACCAGCTGGAGCTCACGCGGGTGGCCGAGTACACCTTCCACGCCCAGGTCGCCGACCGGTGGCGGGACCGGCGGGTGTTCCTGCTCGGCGACGCCGCCCACCTCACCCCGCCGTTCGTCGGCCAGGGGATGGGCGCGGGGCTGCGCGACGCCATGAACCTGGCCTGGAAGCTGGCCGGCGTCCTCCGCGGCGACCTGCCCGACCGCGCACTCGACACCTACCAGGCGGAGCGCAAGCCCCACGTCAAGACGATGATCCGCCGGGCCAAGCTCATGGGCAGCGCCATGACCGCCGGCGGCGAGACCGGCGCCGTCGTGCGCCGGGTCGTGGCCCCCCGGATGCAGCACCTGGCCGGGAGTGGCATGCCGCTCCTCGATACCGCGACCGAGACACCCCCGGTCGGCCGGTCCGACCTCGCCCCCCGGCCGCCGCTGCGCCGCACGCTGGCCGGGCGGCTCTGCCCCAACGCCCCGATCGGCGCCGGTCGCCGCTTCGACGACGTGGCGGCCGGACGCTTCGCCGTCGTGACCACGGCCGATCCGTCCGAGGCCCAGCGGGCGCACATCGACCAGCAGGGCGGTGTGCTCGTCGTCACCCGGCCGGGCAGCGAGCTCAGCCAATGGTTGCGCCGGGGACGGGCCACCGCCGCCATCGTCCGGCCCGACGGCACCGTCCTGCGGGCCGGCTACGACCTGGCCCTGCTGTGCGCCGCCGTTCCCGCCTTCACCCTCGACCACCGCGCCGGATCGATCCCGGCGCCCGTATGAGGAGGCCTGTCCTCATGGCTGCACGGATCACTCCCCTCCAACCCCAGGGCAACCCGGCCGACATCCAGGAACTGCTCGATTTCGGCACCGACTCGACCGGCGGGGCGTCGAACGTCTTCCTGACCCTGGCCAAGAACCCGGCGTTGTTCCGCCGCTGGCTGCCCATGACCGCCGAGTTCTACACGGAGTCGAGCCTCGCTCCCCGGCAGCGGGAGCTGCTGATCCTCCGCACGGCGTGGCGGTGCCGGTCGGACTACGAGTGGGGCGCCCACGTCCGCATGAGCCGGGCGGCCGGTCTCACCGAAGGCGAGATCGCCGGCGTGGCCGGCCCGCTCGAAGCCCAGGCGTGGTCATCGGCCGACGAGGCTCTGCTACGGGCCGCCGACGAACTCGTCGACGACCACACCGTCACCGCCTCCACCTGGGCCGCCCTGGCCCGCCACTACGACGAGCCGCACCTCATCGAGGTGCTGATGGTCGTCGGGACCTACATCGGCCTGGCCGGCTTCCTCAACGCCGTCGGGGTCGAACGCGAAGCCGGCGTGGCCGGCCTCCCCACCACAGCAAAGGAGAATCAGCGATGCCTCGCATGACCGTGGCCGACCAGTTCATCGAAGTGCTGCGCCAGGTCGGCGTGGACCGCATCTACGGCGTGGTGGGCGACAGCCTCAACCCCATTGTCGATTCCATCCGCCGGACGGACGGGATCGACTGGGTCCACGTCCGCAACGAGGAAGCGGCCGCCTTCGCCGCCGCCGCCGAGGCCGCCCTCAGCGGCCAGCTGGCGGTGTGCGCCGGGAGCTGCGGGCCCGGCAACACCCACCTCATCCAGGGCCTCTACGATGCCCAGCGCAGCGCGGTGCCGGTCCTGGCCATCGCCTCCCACATCACCAGCACCGAGATCGGCACCGGCTTCTTCCAGGAGACCCACCCCCAGGAGCTCTTCCGGGAGTGCAGCGTCTACTGCGAGCTGGTCAGCAGCCCCGAGCAGATGCCCCGCATGCTCCGCTCCGCCATCGCCGCCGCCGTGGCCAAGAACGGCGTCGCCGTGCTCGTCGTCCCCGGCGACATCTCCGCCGAGAAGGCCGTCCACCCGACCGGCACGACCACCCTGCCCATCGGCCGCTCGCAGCTCGTGCCCGCCCCCGAGGCGGTCCAGGCGCTGGCCGACGCCATCAACCGGGCCAGCACCGTCACGCTGTTCTGCGGCGCCGGTGTCGCCGGCGCCCACGACGAAGTCATGGCGCTGGCCGGCAAGGTCCACAGCCCCATCGGCCACACGCTGCGGGGCAAGGAGTGGATCCAGTACGACAACCCCTACGACGTCGGGATGAGCGGGCTGCTCGGCTATGGCGCCTGCTACGAGGCCTGCCACGACGCCGACCTGCTCCTCATGCTCGGCGCCGACTTCCCCTACACCAACTTCCTGCCGCAGTCCCACACCATCCAGGTCGACCGCGACGCCAGCCACCTCGGCCGGCGCAGCGCCCTCGACCTGGCCGTGCACGGCGACGTCGCCGCCACCCTGCGGGCCGTGCTGCCGCTGCTGGAGCAGAAGACCGACCGCTCGTTCCTCGACTGCATGCTCCGCCACCACGCCGGCAAGCTGGAAAGCGTCGTCGACGCCTACACCACCGAGGTCGAGCACCACACCCCCATCCATCCCGAGCACGCCGCCCGGATCCTCGACGAGCTCGCCGCCGACGACGCCATCTTCACCGTCGACACCGGCATGTGCAACGTCTGGGCCGCCCGCTACATCACCCCCAACGGCCGGCGCCGGGTCATCGGCTCCTTCAGCCACGGCACCATGGCCAACGCCCTCCCCCACGCCATCGGCGCCCAGTTCTCCAACCCCGGCCGCCAGGTCGTCTCGATGTCGGGCGACGGCGGGCTCGGCATGCTCCTCGGCGAGCTGCTCACCGTCAAGCTTCACGAGCTGCCCGTCAAGATCGTCGTCTTCAACAACTCCTCCCTCGGCATGGTCAAGCTCGAGATGCTCGTCGACGGCCTGCCCGACTACGAGACCGACCACCTCCCGGTCGACTTCTCGGCCATCGCCAAGGGCGTGGGCATCCACTCCATCCGGGTCGAGAAGCCCGGCGACCTGCGCTCGGCCCTCACCGAGGGTCTCAACCACCCCGGCCCGGCGCTGATCGAGCTCGTCACCGACGCCAACGTGCTGGCCGTCCCGCCCCACATCAAGGGCGAGCAGATCAAGGGCTTCGCCCTGGCCAGCACCAAGGTCGTGCTCGGCGGCGGCGTCGGCAAGATGCTCGACCTCGCCCGGGCCAACCTCCGCTACGGCAACCCCGCGGCGCTGCGGTAATCCGCACGCCCACTCACCAAGGAGAACGGACCATGACTCGACGAGCCCTGATCGCCGCCGCGGCGCTCACGCTCGCCGCATCCCTCACGGCCTGCGGCGGGGGCCACTCCACCACACCGGCCACCAAGGATGCGGCGATGCACGACCACGC
>DASYFF010000178.1:0-3343 GCA_036498605.1 Acidimicrobiia bacterium
CGGGCCAAGTGCCGCCGCCTCAAGGCCATGCACGGCGACCTGGGCCTCGTCGTCGTCGACTACCTCCAGCTCATGAGTACCCCCCGCCGGTCCGAGAACCGCCAGGTCGAGGTGTCCGAGCTCTCCCGGGGCCTGAAGATCCTGGCCCGTGACCTCGAGACCCCGGTCATGGCCCTCTCCCAGCTGAACCGCTCCCTCGAATACCGCACCGACAAACGCCCGATGCTCGCCGACCTTCGTGAGTCGGGCTGCCTGACCGGCGAAACCCGCCTCCTCCGGGCCGACGACAACAGCGAGGTCACCCTGGCCGACCTGGTTCGCACCGGCGCCCGCGACGTCCCCGTCTGGAGCCTCGATGACCGGTGGCGCCTGGTCCCGGCCACGCTGACCCACGCGTTCCCCAGCGGGACGAAGCCGATCTACCGCCTCCACCTGGCGTCCGGCCGCCAGCTCCGCGCCACCGCTAATCACCGGTTCCGCACCGTCACCGGCTGGGAGCCCCTCGGCGAGCTCGCCCTCGGCGACGAGCTCGCTGCGCCGGCGAAGCCGACTGCGCCAGACCTCGGCGGAGTGATGTGGGACCGGATCGTGGCCATCGAACGGCTGGGGGAGGAAGAGGTCTTCGACGCCACCGTGGTCGGCACCCACAACTTCGTCGCCAACGGAGTGGTGGCCCACAACTCGATCGAACAGGACGCCGACGTGGTGGCATTCATCTACCGGGACGACGCCTACAACCCCGATTCGAGCGAGAAGGGGACGGCCGAGATCATCGTGGCCAAGCACCGCAACGGGCCCACGGCCAAGGTCCGCCTCGCCTTCCTCGAGCACCTGACGAAGTTCGCCAACATGGCCCGCCGGTAGGGCCGCCGCGGCGGCGGCGCCCGGCTGATTCCCGCCTGAACAGGGCCTGTCGGACGGCCCGATTGATTTCATCCCTTCTCCCCCACTATCGGAGTGCAACTGGGGACCGCCGCCCTCTCGCGCAGGATCGAGGCGTCGGTGCAATCGAGAGGGGACTCGTGAGAAGCGTTCGTTTCTTTCAGTGGGTCGTCGTCGCGGCGTTGGCGATGGGCGGCCTGACGGCCGGCTCGGCCAGCGCGGCCACGCCGGCCAAGACCCAGATGTGGATTGGTCAGGTCCAGCGTCAGGGCGGCCATTTCGACTACGTGGGCCAGCCCTGCCCGACCGACGCCGGGATGCTGTGCGCCAACTACGTCGCCCGGTACCGGATCGAGCCGCGGAACCGCGCCGCGGCGAAGGCGCTGCGCGATGTCGCCGGTGGCGAGGCCCGGCTGCGGGCCCGGTTCCGCCCGTCGAAGAACAAGGCCCACCCGGGAACGCTGCTGGCCAGCTCCGTCGAGGCCTGGTGCCCGCCCGGTGCCATGTGCGTTCCGCCGCCCGCCGGTCACACCGTCAAGGTCGAGGAGGCGGCCGACGGCTCGTCGGTGACGCTCGCCCCTGGCGATCATCTCCAGGTCACGCTCCACTCCACCTACTGGCAGTTCGGCCAGGTCGACCACCCATCGGTCCTGGCCGCCGACGGAGCGCCGCATACCGGCCCGGGCACCAACTGCCCCGCCTTCCCCGGCAGCGGCTGCGGCACCGTGACCCAGACCTTCACCGCGCGGCGCGGCGGCACCGCCAACGTGAGCGCCGGCCGCACCATCTGCGGCGAGGCCCTCGCCTGCTCGCCGGCGCAGCACTACACCGTCACCGTCCATGTCCATTGACCGGCGCAGGCCCGCCCCGACCCTCCGGCGGCGGCTCGTCGGCCTCGCCGTGGCGGGCGGCGCGCTCCCGATGCTCCTGGCCGGCCCGGCCGGGGCCGCCACCCCCGGCCGGGACCTGGCCGTCGTGTCGGTCAGGGCCGACGACTCCACGGCGAGGACCGGCCAACTGGTCAGAATCACCGTGGTGGCCGTCAACCACGGCCGGGGTCAGGTCGACCAGGCCGTGACCGTGGCCAACGTGACCGGCCTCACCGCCGAATCCGCCGTCTGCGCCTACGGGGTGAGCCCCGACGGGCCGAACGACTGCGAATACGGCGCCCCGCCGGCCGGCCAGCGGTTCACCACCATGTTCTCGGTGCGAGCCGGTGCCCCGACCCGGCACCTGCGTACCGCCACCCTCCAGGTCTGCACCACCGACCTCGACGGCCGAGCCGATCCGAATCCCCGGAACAACTGCCGATCGGTCACCATCAGGCTCGTCGGCCGGGCCTGAGACCTCTCCGGGGAGGAATGCGGAAGGGGATCGGGCGGTAGGGTGTCCTGTCCGGCGACGAGACACGGAGGGCACGGCAGGCATGACGCTGGAAGGCGAGTACGTCCCCAACGCCAGGAAGTGGGTCCGCGACCAGGTCGAGACCTACGAGCGCTCCGGCGGCCTGGAGGGCAACACCCTCCGGGACACCGGCCTGCCCGTCGTCATCGTCACGATGCGGGGGAACAAGAGCGGCAACGTCCGCAAGATCGCCCTCATGCGGGTGGAGCACGGCGGCGAGTACGCCCTGGTGGCGTCGATGGGCGGCGCCCCCACGAATCCGGTCTGGTACCACAACCTGACGGCCAACCCCGACCAGGTCACCATCCAGGACGGGCCCGAGCCGTTCGCCGCCACCGTGCGGGAGGTCACCGGCGACGAGCGGGCGGCGTGGTGGGACCGGGCCGTCGCCGCCTACCCGCCCTACGCCGAGTACCAGCAGAAGACGGACCGGCAGATCCCCGTCCTCGTGGCCGGCCGGAAGGCTTAAACCGCCGGGGCGCGGCCCCGGACGCACATCAGGCCCCAGCCCGGGAACCACTGCGTCGGGTCGGCCATCATCGGCCCGACCGCGTCGAGCTGGGCCTCGGTGGCTCCGGCGGCCAGCAGGAGAGGGCGGAGCTGGGCGATGCTGATGGTCCAGACCTCCGGGAAAGTCCCACCGCCCCGGTGGATCCCGGTGTCGCACTCGGCGTCGACCTCCTCGAGCCCGAGGCGGTCGAAGATCCCGGGCAGCTCCCGGCCCCAGTTGGGGTGCACGCCGGCGGTGGTGAAGGCGTCGACCAGCTTGGCCCACAGCTCGGCGTAGGCGCCGCCGGCCAGGACCTGGGACGGGAAGACGTCGCCGTCCTCGATCACCAGCCACCCGCCGGGCCGCAGAGCGGCGGCCATCGCCTCGAGCACCTGCAGGCGGGCCGGGATGTGGATGAGCACCATCCGGGCGTGGATGAGGTCGTATTCGCCCCCGGGCAGACCGTCGGCCACGATGTCCTGCTGGTGGACCTCCAGGGTGTCCTCGGTGGCGGCGAGCTCGTCGACGAAGCGGGTGTCGAGATCGACGGTCACCACCTGCCCGGTC
>DASYFF010000179.1:0-7773 GCA_036498605.1 Acidimicrobiia bacterium
CCGACGCCGCCTACTGCCCCCGCTGCGGTTCGCGGGTTGTGACGTCCCCGTCGGAGTGGTCGCCCCGCTGAGTCAGGGCGCGACCTCCCAGATCTCGACGACCTGTTCGGGAGGGGCGAAGACGTCGGAGCCGTTGGCGTAGAGCCAGACGGTGCGGGCGCCGTTGTGGCCGGTGGAGACCAGCTCGCAGTCGTCGAGACGGGAACCGTCGGTGAAGGCGACGCTGACGCGGTGGCCTTCGAGATGGACCAGTTTGGCTACGACCTCGTGTGTCACGATCCGTACCCCCCGGAGCCGAGCGGAGCAGCCCCCAACCGGCTGCTCAACGGTCCGCCCCGTCACCTTCAAGGGTAACCGATTCCTGACATTCAGTGCAATGACGGCATAGGTGTCTTTTCGGGCGTCCTCAGGCCTTTTTCACCGGCTCCCCGCGGCCAGGGTGAGGATCTCGTCGATCCCGGCGGGGCCGGCGCAGAGGTCGGCGGCCAGGGCCCGCAGGCGGGGGCGGTGGGGGATCAGGTAGTCGAAGACGAGGGCGCCGTCGGCCCGGCCCAGCATCATCAGGGCGGCGTAGAGGGCGACGTCGGTGGCGAAGGCGGGGGAGCGGGCCTCGGGCCGGAGGGCGGCGTAGGCGTCATAGCAGTCCTGCGCCTCGGCCAGCAGCGGGTGGCGCAGCGCCGGACAGGCGAAGCCGGCGATGACGTAGTGGGCGACGACGACGCCGACGTCGAGGGCCGGGTGCCCCCATTGCGTGCACTCGAAGTCGAGCTTGGTGATGCCGCCCGGGTCGACCAGGACGTTCTTCGGGGTGATGTCGGCGTCGACCAGTACCCGGGCCTCGTCGCCGTTGCGGCGCAGGGCGTCGTCGATGACCGGGGCCAGGTCGGGGTGGGCGACGGCGACGCTGCGGATCGTCTGGTCCCGGAGGGCGAAGCCGGGGTTGGCGGCGAAGGCGGCGGCGAGGTCGGCCCGGCCCTCGGTGCGGGCGTGGAGGTGGCCGGCGTAGGCGCCGAGCCGCCGGCCGGTGCCGGGGTGGAGGCGGCCGTCGAGGAGTTCCGTGTCGTAGAGGACGGCGCCGTCGGGGGCGGGGGTCATGACCGCCACGTAGTTGTCGGGGTCGTCGTCGACGATGGTGGGGATCGGGGCCAGCGGGCCGAGGCATTCGCCGATGGCCTTCATGGCCGCCACCTCGAACAGTGCCCGCCCGATATCGGCGCTCAGCACGGTGCGCTGGGCGGTGGGCAGCGACTGCTTGAGGATCAGGGCCCGGCCGCCGGTCTCGGCCCGGAACACGTTGTTGACGTAGCCGCCGGACAGGCGCCGGACCACCACGGCGTCGCCCGCTGCCACCAGACCCCGTCCGGCCAGATAGGCGGCGATGTTGGCCTCGTCGAGCTCCAGCGAAGGCCCGGCCGAGGTCAGCGCCATGGTCAGAAGACGGGCGTCTCGACGTAGGTTCCGAACACGTCCCGGAGAGCGTTGACGATCTCGCCCATCGAGGCCTGGGCCTTCACGGCGGCGATGGTGGCCGGCATCAGGTTCTCGGCCGGGTCGCGGGCCGCCTCGGTCAGCTCCTTCAGCAGGCGGTCGACCACCGTCTGGTCCCGCGCCGCCCGCACCGCCCGGAGGCGCTCGACCTGGCGGCGCTCCGACTCCGGGTCGAGGCGGTGGGTCTCGACCGCCTGGGCGGGGTCGGCTTCGGTCTCGACGAAGCGGTTGACGCCGACCACGACGTCCTCGCCGCTGGCCTTGCGCAGCGCCACGTCGTAGGCGTAGTCGGCCTGGGCCTGCTGGAAGTACCCCTGCTCGATGGCCCGCACCGTCCCGCCGAGGGAGTCGACGTGGTCGAGGATCCGGAAGACCTCGGCCTCGAGCTCGTTGGTCAGCGTCTCGACGTACCACGACCCGCCGAGGGGATCGACGACGTTGGTGACGTTGGTCTCGTGGGCGATGATCTGCTGCGTCCGCAGCGCCATCTTCATGGCGAACTCGGTGGGAATGCTGTAGGCCTCGTCGAGGCCGTTGGTGTGGAGCGACTGGGCGCCGCCCAGCACCGCGGCCAGGGCCTGCAGGGCGGTGCGGACGATGTTGTTCATCGGCTGGGCCCGGGTCAGCGAGGCGGCCGCCGTCTGGGCGTGGAACCGCAGTCGCATCGACTCCGGCTTCTGCGCTCCGAAGCGCTCCTTCATGATGCGGGCGTAGGCCCGCCGCACGGCCCGGAACTTGGCGACCTCCTCGAAGAAGTCGGCCTGGGACACGAAGAAGAACGACAGGCGGGGGGCGAACTCGTCGACCGGCAGGCCGGTGGCCGTCACCTCCTCGACGTAGGCGACGGCGTTGGCCAGAGTGAAGGCGATCTCGGCCACGGTGTCGCCACCGGCCTCGGAGATGTGGTAGCCGGAGATGTTGACCGGGTTGTAGCGGGCCAGGTGCCGGGCCGACCAGACGATGGTGTCCCGGACGATCCGCAGCGAGGGGCGGATGGGATAGATCCACTCCTTCTGGGCGATGTACTCCTTCAGGATGTCGTTCTGGATCGTGCCCGACAGCCGGTCGAGGTCGCAGCCCCGCTCCTCGGCCACCGCCACGTACATGGCCAGGAGGATCCAGGCCGACGGGTTGATCGTCATCGACACGCTGATGGTCTCGAGGTCGATCCCGTCGAACAGCTCCCGCATGTCGTCGATGACGTCGACCGCCACACCCTCCCGGCCGACCTCGCCCAGGCAGCGGGGATCGTCGGAGTCGAGACCCATCAGCGTCGGCATGTCGAAGTCGACCGACAGCCCCGTCTGGCCCTGCTCGATCAGGTAGCGGAACCGGGCGTTGGTCTCGTGGGCCTGGCCGAAGCCGGCGATCTGGCGCATGGTCCAGTTCCGGCCCCGGTACATCGTCGGGTAGGGGCCCCGGGTGTAGGGGTAGCGGCCGGGGAACCCGATGTCGGCGAAGGCCGTCTCGCCCAGGTCGGCCGGGGTGTAGACGCGCCGCACCGGCCGGCGGGCCCGGGTCAGATACTCGTCGCGCTGCTCGGGCTGGCGGGCGAGGAAGGCGGCCAGCTCGCCGGCCTCCCAGGCGGCCTCCTCGGCCGAGATGGCCGCCCGCTGATCGTCGTCGAAGAGGGGCAGCTGGCCGTCGGTCACGATGCCTCTCCCACTCCGGCTCGGGCCCGGTGTTCGTTGACGAGCCGGGCGACGGTGACGCCGATCTCCGCCGGCGGCGTGTCCTGGCCGAGGATCTCGGCCACGCCGAGGGCTTTCAGCGCTTCGACGTCCTCGTCGGGCATGACCCCGCCCCCGATGAGGAGGCGGTCGCCGACGCCCTGCTCCCGCATGAGGTCGAGGATCCGGGGGAGCAGCGTCATGTGGGCGCCGGACAGGAGGCTGACGCCGATGGCGTCGACGTCCTCCTGGATGGCGGTGGCCACCACCTGCTCCGGGGTGCGGTGCAGGCCGGTGTAGATGACCTCCATGCCGGCGTCCCGCAGGGCCCGGGCCACGATCTTCACGCCCCGGTCGTGGCCGTCGAGGCCCACCTTGGCCACCAGGATGCGGATCGGGTCCATCGGCGCTCCTTCCCCCGCCAAAGTAGCTTGGTCAGGCCTTTGTGCCAAGCTGGATCGTGGTCCTCGAACGCTACCCTGACAGGGGCGATGACCTCGCCCTGCGACCTGATCTGGCAGCCTTCGCTTCTCGACGCCGGCCCCGTTCCGGCGATCGACGAGGCCTTCGCCGGCGCGGTGCGGGTCGAGCTCGATAGCCGGTCGTGGATCGAGCGGGTGCCGGGCTGGGTGGCCGGCTCCGACGCCCTCTTCGACCACCTCGTCCGCACGGTCGACTGGGGGCAGCACACAAGGAAGATGTGGGACAACGAGGTTCTGGAGCCGAGGCTCACCGCCCGGTGGGCGGCGGAGTCGGGCCGGCCGCTCGAGCCGCCCATCCTCGAGACCATGCGCCGGGCGCTGTCGGCCCGCTACGGCGTCGACTTCGACTCGATGGGGCTCAACCTCTACCGCGACGGGCGCGACAGCGTGGCCTGGCACGGCGACCGCATCGCCCGGGTGATCGCCGAGCCGCTGGTGGCCATCGTCTCCATCGGCGAGCCCCGCCGGTTCCTCCTCCGGCCGAAGCGGGCCACTGACGGGCGCCGCGCTGCGCACCGCCTCCTCCTCGGCCGGGGGGAGCTGCTCGTCACCGGCGGGGCGACCCAGCGGGCCTGGGAGCACAGCGTCCCCAAACTGGCCGTAGCTGGGCCCCGCATGAGCCTGACCTTCCGCCACGGCCTCCTTCCCGTCGCTGACGACGCTTGATGCTCTGTACCCTCTGAGTATGCGCATCGGCGTGCTGGCTCCACCCTGGGTGTCGGTCCCGCCCCCCCGCTACGGGGGTGTGGAGACGGTGGTCGACGCCCTGGCCGTGGGCTACCAGGCCGCCGGGCACGACGTCCGCCTCTTCACGGTGGGCGATTCCACCTGCCCCGTCCCCCGGCTCCATCTCTACGATCAGGCGACCGAGGGCGACCCGGCCGGCGCCACCGTCACCGAACTCGTCCACGTCCTGGCCGGCTACGAGGCGCTGTCCGACTGCGACCTCGTCCACGACCACACGATCGCCGGCCCGCTCATCGCCCCCGGCCCGGTCGTCACCACCGCCCACTGCCCGCTGGAGGGCGAGGGCGCCCGGCTCTACGGCCGCATGTCCCGGTCGGCGATCATCGTGGCCGCCTCCGAGGCCCAGGTCGTCCCCGGCGTGCCCGTGGCCCGGGTCATCCACCACGGCATCGACGCCTCGGCCTTCCCGGTCGGGGCGGGTGACGGTGGCTATCTGCTGTTCCTCGGCAAATTCACGCCGGAGAAGGGGGCGCACCGGGCGCTGGAGGCGGCATACAAGGCGGGGCAGCGCCTCCTGTTGGCCGGGAAGGTCCGGGAGCCGGCCGAGCGGTGGTACTTCGAGCGCTACGTCGCCCCCTACCTCAACGACCGGCTCCGGTTCGTGGGCGAGGTGACCTCCGACGAGAAGCGGGAGCTGCTGGCCGGGGCCCGGGCCCTGCTCTTCCCCATCCGCTGGAACGAGCCGTTCGGCATCGTGATGCTCGAGGCCCTGGCCTGCGGCACGCCCGTCCTGGCCTTCGCCGAGGGCGCGTCGGGTGAGGTGGTGGAGGACGGGCGCACCGGCTTCCTGTGCCGCAACGAGGCCCACATGGCCGAGGCCATCGACCGCATCGGCGAGCTCGACCGGGTCGCCTGCCGGGCGGCGGTCGAGGGCCACTTCTCGGCCGAGCGGATGGTGGCCGAGTACCTCGAGCTCTTCGCCCAGCTGGTGTTCGAGCCGCTGGCCGAGCGGCCGTTGCGGGAGTTCGGCGGCGGCGGCTCAGGCCCCGACGTCTGGTCGCCGACGCCGTCGCCCCGGAGGCGGTAACGTCCCACCCCGTGCGGGTGACGGTGCTCGGAGCGGGGTCGTGGGGGACGACGGTGGCGGCGCTGTCCGCCGGCCGCAACCCGACGGTGCTGTGGGCCCGCAACCCCGATGTGGCCACCGCCGTCAACGAGAAGCACGAGAACCCCTCGTATCTGGCCGGCTTCACGCTGCCCGAGTCGCTCCGGGCCACCGCCGACCTCGAGGAGGCCGTCGCCCGGGCCGAGGTGCTGGTGGTCGGCGTGCCGTCCCACGGCTTCCGGGCGGTGCTGGAGCAGGCCGCCCCCCACGTGCCGCACTGGATCCCGGTCGTCAGCCTGACCAAGGGATTCGAGGCCAAGACGCTGTTCCGCATGACCGAGGTCATCCGCGACGTCCTCCCCGGGCGGGTGGCCGGAGCGCTGTCAGGCCCCAATTTGGCCAAGGAGATCATGGCCGGCAACGCTGCGGCCAGCGTCATCGCCACCGAGGATCTGGCGGTGGCGGCCGAGCTGCAACGGGTGTTGCAGCGGGGGCTGTTCCGGATCTACACCAACCATGACGTCATCGGCTGCGAGGTCGGCGGGGCGCTCAAGAACGTGGTGGCCATCGCCACCGGGATCGCCCAGGGCCTCTCGGTCGGCGACAACACCCGGGCGGCGGTCATCTCCCGGGGCCTGGCCGAGCTGACCCGCCTCGGGGTGGCCATGGGCGCCGAGCCGGCCACCATGGCCGGCCTGGCCGGGATGGGCGACCTGATCGCCACCTGCATCAGCCCGCTGTCCCGGAACCGCCAGGTCGGCGAGCGGCTCGGGAAGGGCGAGTCGATCGACGAGATCCTGGCCTCGATGAACATGGTCGCCGAGGGCGTGAAGACCGCCCACACGGTCATGGATCTGGCCGCCCGCCACGGTGTCGAGCTGCCGATCTGCGCCGAGATCCGCCGGGTGGTGAGCGGCGAGATCTCCGCCACCGAGGCCTACCGGGGCCTCATGCAGCGGGTGCCGGCCGGGCACGAATCCGACCCTGTCTGACAAATCGGGCACCCCCTGACAACGGCCTGAACGCCGGGCGACATCCTTCATCAGTTGCTCAGAGCCGCGAGCCCATCCTGCGGGTCGCCGGGGAGCTTGACGAGAGTCTCCCGAGGCATGTCCCCCCCACAGGAGATGAGCGCCGATGATCCACGAAACGATCCCGCCCGTCGATCTCACCGACGCGGCACCGGCCCGCCCCGCCGAGGAGAGCGTCACCGACGCCGACCTGGGGATCAGCGCCCAGGCCCGGTCGATGCGGGATCTCGAGTGGGTCCTGGACCGGCTCATCAAGCAGGACCCGGCCGGTCGGGGAGGGCTCCTCGACATCGGCTGCGGGATGGGCGCCCTCACCGCCCACATCGGCGGCCGCCTCGGCACCACCGAGCTGACGGGCGTCGACCTCGACTCCGAGCGTCTGAAGGGCGCCGCCGCCCGCGGCATCCGGCCCCTCCTCCTCGACCTCAACACCGACGCCCTGCCCCTGGCGTCGGGCTCGAAGCGGGTTGTCACCTGCTTCGGCGTGCTGGCCTACCTCAACCTCTACGACAACGTGCTGGGCGAGTCGGCCCGGGTGCTGGCCGACGGCGGCTGGCTGCTGCTGTCGATGCCCAACCTGGCCAGCTACGCCAACCGGCTGGCGCTGTTCTTCGGCTACCAGCCCCAGGCCGTTGCCGTGTCCCGATTCCGCCAAGCCGGCATGCGGGGCCGGCGCCGCAACCCGAACACCAGCGCCAACATGCCGCCGCTGCTCCACGCCGCCAGCCTGCGGTGCATGCGGGAGATCCTCGACAACTACGGCTTCGACGTCGAGGTCGTGCGGGGCTTCGCCCCCGGCGAGCGGCACGGGATCCTCGACCGGATCACCCGCCACTTCCCCGGGCTGAGCCGAAGATTCCTCATCCTGGCCCGCAAGCGCGCCACCGCCTGACAGGCTGCGACCCGTGCTCAGTTACTTCCAGGCCGTCGTCATCGGCCTCCTCCAGGGCGTCAGCGAGCTGTTCCCCGTCTCCAGCCTCGGGCACTCGGTGCTCATCCCGGCGCTGTTCGGCTGGCACAACCTGGTCGGCGCCCAGTCGGCCGACGAGTCGTTCTATCTCGCCTTCCTCGTCGGGCTGCACGTGGCCACGGCGCTGGCGCTGGTCGTGTACTTCCGCCAGGACTGGATCCGCATCGTGGGCGGCATGGTCCGCTCACTGCGGACCCGGCGGATCGACACGCCCGACGCCCGCCTCGGCTGGCTGCTGGTGGTGGCCACGATCCCTGTCGGGCTCACCGGACTGATCTTCGAGCACCCGCTGCGCACCCTCTTCGCCAAACCGCTGGCGGCCGGGATCTTCCTCACGGTC
>DASYFF010000180.1:0-4393 GCA_036498605.1 Acidimicrobiia bacterium
GCAACTTCGTCAACGACGGCAAGATGCTGTGCTTCGGCTGACCGGGAGGCGCTAGGTGCACCAGCTCCTGCCCTTCATCGTCGTCGGCATCACCACCGGGTCGCTCTACGGTCTCACCGGCCTGGGCCTGGTGCTGACATACCGGACGTCGGGGATCTTCAACTTCGCCCACGGCGCCGTGGCCGCCACCGCCGCCTACTGCTTCTTCGCCCTCCACCACGAGCACGGCCTCCCCTGGCCGCTGGCCGCACTCATCTCGATCGGCCTGCTCGGCCCCGTCATGGGCGTGGTCCTCGAACGGGTGACCCGACGGCTGTCGGGGGCCCGGGTCGTCATGGCCATCGTGGGAACCGTCGGGCTGTTGCTCGCCGTCCAGGGCCTGCTCTACGTCATCTTCGGCTCGCAGACCAAGAACTTCTCCGAGTTCCTCCCGACCACGACGGTGACCGTCGCCGACGTCCACGTCAGCTACGCCCAGATCATCAAGGTGGCGGTCTCGCTCGTGGCTGCCACCGGCCTGTGGCTGTTCCTCCGGGGGAGCCGCCTCGGCGTGACGATGCGGGCCGTGGTCGACAACCCCACCCTCCTCGACATGACCGGCACGCAACCGGCCCGGGTGCGGACGGCCGCCTGGGTCATCGGCGCGTCGTTCGCCGCCCTGTCCGGCGTCCTCATCGCCCCGGTGCTCGGCCTCGATGCCGCGCTCCTCACGCTGCTGGTCGTGCAGGCGTTCGGGGCGGTGGCCATCGGCCGGTTCTCCAGCCTCCCGCTCACGTTCGTGGGCGGCATCGCCGTCGGGGTCATCGCCTCGCTGGTGACGAAGTACCTGGCCGGCCGGCCGCTGTTCAACGGGCTGCCGAGCGCCATCCCGTTCCTGGTGCTCATCGTGGTGCTGCTGGTCACGCCCAAGGCCCGGCTCCCCCGGGAGGTCGGCCTGCTCGGGGGTGGGGCCTCGGACCGGGGCACGTGGCTGCCACCGGCGCTGCGCCGGGCCGGGTACGCGGCCGGGTTCGGGCTGCTCCTCCTCGTTCCCGCCGTCGTCGGGACCCGGCTGCCGGTCTACATCAACGGCGTGAACTTCGTGGTCATCTTCCTGTCCCTCTCGCTGCTGGTCCGCAGCTCGGGGCAGATCTCGCTGTGCCACGCCGCCTTCGCCGCTCTGGGGGCCACGACGTTCAGCCACCTGTCCGTCGGCCAGGGCCTGTCCTGGCCGCTGGCCCTTCTCGGCGCCGGACTGGTCACCGTGCCGCTCGGCGCTCTGCTGGCCATCCCGGCCATCCGGCTGTCGGGCCTGTATCTGGCCCTGGCGACGTTCGGCTTCGGGATCCTGATGCAGAGCGTCGTCTTCAACGCCTCGTTCATGTTCGGTAATGAGCCGTTCCTGCGGGCGCCCCGGCCCACCCTCGGGCCCTTCAACGGCGCCGACGACAAGACCTTCTACTTCCTGGCCCTGGGCGTCGCCGTCCTCTGCTGCCTGGCGATCCTGGCCGTCGACCGGAGCCGGCTGGGCCGGCTGCTCCGGGCCCTCGGCGACTCCCCCACCGCCCTGACCACCGGCGGCCTGTCGGTGAATGTCACCCGGATCATGGTGTTCTGCCTGTCCGCCTTCTTCGCCGGGATCGGCGGCGGCCTGTTCATGGCCCAGTTCGGCCAGGTCTCGAAGGACTACGGGTTCGGGCCCTTCCAGTCGCTGATCTGGCTCGCCGTCCTGGCCATCAGCGGCCGGACGCTGATCCTGCCCGCCTTCGTCGCCGCCGGTCTGCTGGTCGTGCTGCCCGCCTACGTGACCGGCCTGTCACAGGAGTGGCAGTCCGTGCTCTTCGGCGTCACGGCCCTGGCCATCGCCATCGTCCCGGCCGGTGGCCTCGACCTGCGGGCCCGGGTCGCCCGCCTGGCGGACCGGACCGACCACCGGTCGCTCCGCAGCCCCGTCCGATCCCGGGCCCTGTCACGGGCGACGTGACCGCCTCCGCCACCGACCCCATCCACAGTTCGTCCGATCCGGCCTCCTACTGGAGCACCACGAACACCGCCGAGGCCATGCCCGGGACGCTCACGCCGCTGGGCTGGAGCGTGTGGGGCCCGGCCGGGGAACGGGCCTGCCGCAAGGCGTTCTACGGCGTCGGCGCCCTCCCGAAGAATGAGACCGACGAGCCGGCCCGACCCGAGGAGCGCTTCTTCAACATCTTCTACGGACGGGCGGCGGCCCGGGTCGACTTCCTGGCCCGCATCGGCGACGTCATGCCGGGCACCTCCGGTCCGGCGATCGCCAAGCAGCTGCTCGGGTTCGAGCCGCCCGATCTCGTGAGCCGGCCGACCATGCGCCGCTGGCCGGCGGTGGCCGCCCGTTTTCCCGTCACGTTCTTCGGGAAGCCGAAAGCCACCCTGGCCGCCCGGGCCGCGACCGGGCCGTGGTGGCGGCAGGAGGTGGCCCGCACACCCCAGCTGGGCCTGGCCGAGGCACGCCGGCAGTTCGCCGCCGCCCGCGACCGGTTCGAGTACAACCTGAGCGTCCAGACCGTGGTCGTGATCGCCTGCATCCAGCCGGTCTACGACCAGCTGTCGCGCCTCGCCGCCGCCACCGGGATCGACAGCGCCGTGCTGATGGCCGGTCAGGGCTCCCACGACGAGACCGCCATGGTGGAGGACCTGTGGGCGGTGTCGCGGGACCGCTTCGACCTCGACGGGTTCCTGGCCCGGCACGGCTACCACGGCCCGTACGAGGGTGAGCTCTCCAGCCGCGTCTGGCGGGAGGACGCCAAACCCCTCCGCCAACTGCTCGAGGGGTACCGGACGATGGCCGACGACGCCGATCCCGGCCAGGGCGAGGCGGCCCGGGCGGCCCAGCGGCAGCGGACCGAGGCCGAACTCCTCGCCGCGCTCCCCCGGGCCCGCCAGGCCCAGGCCCGCCTGGTGCTGCGACTGGCCGCGCAGCGCCTCCCGCTGCGGGGTGTGGGCAAGACGGCGTTCCTGCAGGCCTTCGACGTGCTGCGGGCCTCCGCCCGCCACATCGGCGCCCGGCTCGCCGACGACGGTCTGCTCGACGATCCCGAACATGTCTTCCACCTCACCGTGCCCGAGGTGACAGGAGCCCTCCCCCACCCCGCCCCCGACGTGATCGCCGCCCGCCGGGAGCGCCACGAGCACTACCGCACCCTGACAGTCCCCGACTGCTTCCAGGGGCTGCCGGAGCCGCAGCACGTCGCCGGCGAGGACCTCTCCGAGGGAGCCGGGTCGCTGACGGGCACCGGAGCCTCGGCCGGGATCGTCGAGGGCCGGGTGGTGGTGATGACCGACCCGTCCAGCGCCGAGTTCGAACCGGGCGACATCCTCGTCACCCACACCACCGATCCCAGCTGGGCGTCGATCATGTTCCTGGCCAAGGCCCTCGTGGTCGACATCGGCGGCCTGCTGAGCCACGCCGCCGTGGTGGCCCGGGAGCTCGGCGTCCCCTGCGTGATGGGTACGGCCAACGGGACCCGGGTGCTGCGGACGGGTGACATCTGCCGGGTCGACGGCTCGGCCGGCACCGTCGAAGTACTGAAGCGAGGAGACTGAGATGACGACCGATCCCGGCCCCTGGGGCGCCCTGGCCCAGCCGATCCACACCGACGCCGCCGGCGCCGGCGACCCGCCGTGGCGGGACAACGCCTTCCTCGGCTTCTGTTCTCCGACCGAACCGGTCTTCGGCGCGGTCCACGTGTCGACGTCGCCCAACACCGAAGGGCGCCGGGCCCGGTTCAGCCTGACGGCGGCCGGCCAGACCATTGAGGTCGTCGAGCCGCTCGAGCCGGGGACGTTCCGCAGCGCCTCCATCGACTTCGGCCTCGACGGCCGGATCATCGTCGACTCCCCCGACCTCAAGGCCGAACTGGTGATGACGCCGCAGTTCTACGCCGTCGACTACACGGACAAGGAGGCGTTCCGGCCGCTCATCCCGGGCGAGCCGCTGCGCCACCACCAGCAGGCCGCCCGGGTGGAAGGCACCGCCCGGCTCGGTGGCGCCAGCGTGACCATCTCCGGCGCAGGCGTGCGCGACCGGACGTGGGGCTACCGCGACGAGTCGGCTCAGCTCGTGGAGTACGTCGCCGTCACCGGCGTGTTCGACTCCTTCTACCTGTCGGCCATGAAGTTCCTCGGCCCCGACGGCACGACGGTGGTCGACGGGTTCATCACCGACGGCCCCGAACCGGCCCGCATCACCGCCATGCGCGTGACCCGCGACTCCGCCGGCCTGTTCCTCCAGACGGTGATCACCCTGGCCGACGGTTCCGAGCGGACCGTCCGCCTCGCCGAGCGCCGCGGCGGGTTCTGGGTGCCCATGGGCGTCGAACGGGAAGGCCCGACGATGAGCGCCTACGACGACTTCATGGCCTACGACCTCGATGGCCGC
>DASYFF010000181.1:0-1880 GCA_036498605.1 Acidimicrobiia bacterium
CGCCATCAAGAAGGCCGGCGGCCACGCCCACTGAAGGGCCAGCCTCCACCGCGCATCTTTACCCTGATCTGGTGGTTGGGCGGGGGGATTGAACTCTGCCCCGCCGGGGTCCGGCTCGTGCCGTCTGGTCTCGTCCAGCACCGGTCGGCTCCCATCTCGCAGCTGGCCGAGGCCCAGGCCGATGACACGGTGGTGACACCCAACCGGGAGCAGAAACAGAACCGTCGGGAACCGCAACGGCTCGCGGGCCGACTATCTGGGCAGTTTGTCGACCTTTGCTTACCTTGAGGGTTTTGTCGGAGTGGATGAGGCGAGAGCAGGCGTCGGTCATACCGAGCATCGGGTCGGCCGCCGGTCGCGGCTGGGCGAGGTCGTCGTCGCCGTGTCGGGCTGGGCGATTGCGGTCGGGGCCGTGGCGACGGTGCATCTGGACAGTCGGCCCGTCCATGAGGCGGCGCTCTTCGCCCACCTCGTCTTCCTGGTGGTGGGTTTCGGCGGGGTGATCGTCGTCGATGTCCACGGCCTGTTGTGGGTACTGGGCCGCCGCACGGCGGGTGAGCTCGTGGCCATGTCGACGGCGACGCATGGCCTGATCGCGGCAGGCGTTGCCGGCCTGCTGGTCAGCGGCGCCGTCCTTCACCCGGATCTCGCGTCGTCGGCGGCCCGGCTCAAGCTCACTCTGGTCCTCATCATCGTCTTGAACGGGGTGAACGCACGCCGCTTCGCCACCGAACTACGGGCGATACCACACCAGGTTGGGGGCGACGCCATCCCTTGGGAGTACCTTCCCCGGGCGTTCACGATTGCAGCGCTGTCGCAGGCCGCCTGGTGGGGGGCCCTGGTCATCGGGTTTCTCACCAGCGCCTCCGGTCAGTGACAAACGTCGGCAGCCGCGACCTCGCCCTTCTGGACAACGGTGGGCGGAAAGGGCAGGGGCCCGGCGGACCCGGTACGCCGGTCCCTGCTCGAAGCGCGGTGTTCGGCTAGCTGCCGGAGACGGGGATGAGCTTGGCCCCGCAGGCGCAGGTGTAGTTGGCGTTGTCGGCTCCGCTGCAGTTGCACTGTTCCTGGATGAGCACGCGGCAGCCGCAGCCCTCGTGTTCGCAGGTGAGCAGGGTTCCCGTTTGGTAGGTCGTGGCCATCGTTGTTCCCTTCCTGATCAATGCTGGACGCCGGACTGTACTCCGGAACCCGCCCTGCAATACGAGGGGGGAGTATCGGTCTCTGACCGCCGGCTGGCGGCGCTCGTCAGTCGGCGGTGCCGGCGACGGAGTTCCCCGGAAATCCGAGAACAGAGGATTTCGGGAAGCGGGCGGAACGTGTGCTTCTTCACCCCGCCCGCTTGCCCTCAGCTGAGGCGGAGTCGTCGACAACGGCGCGTGGCGCCGGCGGTGACGCCCCCTCCGCCGAACAGGAGGAGCAGCCCGCCGCCGACGGCCAGCGTCCGGTCGCGGGACCCCGTCCGGGCAAGGCTGCCCGTTGGCTTGGCGTCCGCATCGTCGGCCGGCGCCGGGGAGACGGCACTCGTCGCCCCGGCCGTGAGCGTCACGACGGCGGCCGGGTGGTCGGGCTCCTTGCCGTCGGCGCCGGCCAGCTCGATCCACCGGACGACCTCGCCGTCCGAGTACGTCTGGACCACCTTGAAGACGACCTTCGGGGTGTCGGGAAGCTGCTTGACCTTGACGTGGGAGATGGCGTCCTGCCCCTTGGGGAGGGCGGGCCCGGCCAGGACGAAGCCACCGTTGCTCCCGGGGGAGAGCGTCCAGCCGGTCGGGGCATCGACGAGGGTCACCTGGTCGGCCGGGATGGCCGGGTCGGCAACCACTTCGAGCTTGGTGACCCCGGCCGTGCCCGATTCGCCGGCGGCGAGGATCTTGAGG
>DASYFF010000182.1:0-9271 GCA_036498605.1 Acidimicrobiia bacterium
GTCGAAGCGCTCGTAGGCCCGGGCGAAGTCGTTGATGATCAGCGTGCGGACCCGCTGGGCCTGCCCGTAGTAGGCGTCGTAGTAGCCGGCCGAGAGCGCATACGTCCCGAGCATGATGCGCCGCTTCACCTCGGTGCCGAAGCCCGCCTCCCGGGTCAGGGCGTTCATCTGCGCCACTTCCGCCGCTGGAGCCCGCAGCCCGTAGCGCACCCCGTCGTAGCGGGCCAGGTTCGACGACGCCTCCGCCGGGGCGATGATGTAGTAGGCCGACAGGCCGTACTGCACGCTCGGCACCGACACCGAGTCGAGGACCGCTCCCGCCTTCTCCAACAGGTTCCGGGCCGCCTCCACCGCCGAGCGCACCTCGGGCTGGATGCCCTCCACGTCGGCCAGCTCCTCCACCACCCCGACCCGCAGCCCCTCGACCCCCGACTCCAGCCCGGCCAGCACCGCCTCCGGCGACGACGGGATCGACGTCGAGTCGAGCGGGTCGTGGCCCCACATGGCCTCCAGCAGCAGGGCCGTGTCGGCCACCGTGGTGGCGAACGGCCCGGCCTGGTCGAGGCTCGAGGCGTAGGCCACGATCCCGTAGCGCGACACCCGGCCGTAGGTCGGCCGCAGGCCGACCACCCCGCAGAGGGCGGCCGGCTGGCGGATCGACCCGCCGGTGTCGGTTCCCAGCGCCAGCGGCGCGAAGCCGGCCGCCACCGCCGCCGCGCTCCCGCCCGACGAGCCGCCCGGGACCCGGGTCGTGTCCCAGGGGTTGGCCGTGGGGAAGAACCCCGAGTTCTCCGTCGAGCTGCCCATGGCGAACTCGTCGAGGTTGGTCTTGCCGATCACCACTGCGCCCGCCGCCCGCAGCCGGGCCACGACGGTGGAGTCATAGGGCGGCTGCCAGCCCTCCAGGATCCGCGATCCGGCGGTGGTCGGCAGGTCGGTGGTGCAGAACATGTCCTTCACCGCCACCGGCACCCCGGCCAGTGGGCCGAGGGCGTCGCCCCGGCCCCGGGCGGCGTCGACCTCGGCCGCCGCAGAACGGGCGACGTCGGGCCGCACACAGAGGAACGAGCGGATCGGGCCGTCAAGGGCCTCGATGCGGGCGAGGTGGGCGTCGGTCACCTCGACGGCCGACACTTCGCCGGTCCGCACCAGCGCCGCCAGTTCCGCCGCGGTGCGCCCGGTCAGGCGGTCGCCGCCGGTCACTCGGCCTCCTCGGCCAGGATGCGGGGAACGCGGAAGCGCCCGTCCTCGGCGGCCGGCGCCATGCCCAGCACCCGGTCGCGCTCCAGCCCCGGCCGGGGCTCGTCGGGCCGCAGCACGTTGGCCAGCGGGATGGGGTGCGACGTCGGCGGGACGTCGTGCGTGTCGAGCGCCGCCACCCGGGCGGCGTGCTCGAGGATGGCGCCGAGCTGGACGGTGAACTGCTCGATCTCGGCCTCCGACAGGGCCAGCCGGGCCAGCTGGGCGACGTGGACGACGTCGTCTCGGGTCAGGGGGTTCGACACGACAGGGATTGTAGGGATGAAAACGGATGTTCCCCGCTCCACTGGTCAAAAGGGGCGAAGTGTGCGATTCTGGACTGGAAGTCTGGGGAAGTTCGGGGAACCAGAAGAGCTGGGGAGCTACTGGGGATGCGAGTCCTACTTGTTGAGGACGAGACGCGCCTGGCCAATGCCGTACGGCGCGGACTGGAGGCGGAGGGATTCTCCGTCGATGTCGCCGCGGACGGGAAAGACGGCTTCTGGCGGGCCAGCGAAGGCCGCTACGACGCCATCGTCCTCGACATCATGTTGCCGGGGATGAACGGCTTCAAAGTGTGCTCGGCGCTGCGCGAGGCCGGCCACTGGACGCCCATCCTCATGCTCACCGCCAAGGACGGCGAGCTCGACGAGGCCGAGGCCCTCGACACCGGAGCCGACGACTTCCTCACGAAGCCGTTCTCCTTCGTCGTGCTGACGGCCCGGCTGCGGGCGCTGCTGCGGAGAGGGGCGCCGGCCCGGCCGGCCGTGCTGACCGCCGGCGATCTGCGGCTCGATCCCGCCTCCCATCTGGCCTGGCGGGGCGACGACGAGCTCAACCTGACCGCCCGGGAGTTCGCCCTCCTCGAGTTCCTGATGCGCAAGGTGGGCCAGGTCACGTCGAAGACCGAGATCCTCGAGCACGTCTGGGATCCGGCCTACGACGGCGACTCCAACATCGTCGAGGTCTACGTGGGGTACCTGCGCCGCAAGGTCGACGTGCCCCACAACCGCCGCGCCATCCAGACGGTGCGGGGCGTGGGGTACCGCCTCGCTCCCGATGGCGGTTAGCGGGTTCACCTCCCTTTCCCGGAGTCGGCGTCGGCTCGGCGTCCGGCCGCGGGTCAAACCCCGGCGGCGGCTGCGGCCGCTGCGGCGCTGGCTGCTGGCCTCCGTCCGGGCCCGCACCACCGCGCTGTCCATGCTGGTCGTCGCCGCCGCCCTGGGGGTGTGCGCCGTCAACCTGGTGGTGATCGTCTCCCGGTCGCTGGTCCGCAACGCCGACGAGACCAACATGACCCGGGCGGAGGACGTCGCCGCCCGGGCCCGGACCGGCGCCCTCGGCCGGATCATCCCCGTCTCCGGCGGCGCCAGCGACAAGTCGGTGTTCATCCAGGTCGTCGACCAGGCCGGCAGCGTGGTGGCCTCGAGCGAGAACTACCTCGACCCCAACGCCTTCATCTACGTCTATCCCGAGGACGACTCCCACCACCGGGTCCTGTTCCAGCACACCGTCCACGGCCCGCCGCTCGCCCCCCGGGCCAACTTCCGGGTGCTCGTCCTCACCGGGCAGACACCGACCGGGCCGGCCAACATCATCGTGGCCACCGAGATGGCCCAGGCCGAGGAGACGGTCCACGATCTGCGCCGGGCCCTGGCCTACGGCGCCCCCGGCGTCCTCCTCCTGGCCGGCCTCCTGGTCTGGCTCCTCGTCGGACGGGCGCTGCGGCCGGTCGAGGACATCCGGACCCAGGTGGCCGCCATCACCGATACCGCATCCCTCGACCGGCGGGTGGCCGAGTCGCTGATCGACGACGAGGTGGGTCGCCTGGCCCAGACGATGAACGCCATGCTCGACCGGCTGCACCGCTCGGCCGAGCGCCAGCGCCGGTTCGTAGCCGACGCCTCCCACGAGCTGCGCAGCCCCCTGGCCTCGAGCCGGGCCCAGCTGGAGGTGGCCCTCTCGCACCCCACGGCCTCCGACTGGGCGGTCACCGCCGAAGACCTGCTGTCGGAGAACCAGCGGATGGAGCGGCTGGTGAACGACCTGCTCTTCCTGGCCCGAAACGAGGAGCGCCCGGCCGGCCTGGCCCGCGCCACCTCACTCGACCTCGACGACATCGTGCTGGCCGAGGCCGGGCGGGTCCGGGCCCGGGGCCGGGTGCAGGTCGACCTGTCCCGGGTGTCGGCCGGCCGGGTCCGGGGCGTGGCCGACCATCTGACCCGGGTGGTCCGCAACCTGCTCGAGAACGCCGAACGCCACGCCGAGACCAGGATCCGGGTCGAGTTGAGCCCGGCGCTGGCCACCGGGCGGGGAGCCCAGGTCCAGCTGGTGGTCTCCGACGACGGCCCCGGCGTCCCCGCCCAGCACCGGGAGCACATCTTCGACCGCTTCATCCGCCTCGACGACGCCCGCACCCGGCCGCACGGGGATTACGGGGGCGGCTCCGGCCTCGGCCTGGCCATCTGCCGGGAGATCGTGACGGCCCACGGCGGCCGCATCTGGGCCGACGAGGCCCGCGGCGGCGGCGCCAGGTTCGTCGTCCAGATCCCCGCCGACTGACAGGCGTCCCGCCTACGCGTCGATGAGTTCGCCGTCGGTCGTCTGGCGGCGCTCGGCCAGGCGGCGGGCCACCGACTCCAGGCGGGCCATGTAGCCCAGCACCCGGGCCCGGGCCTCCTCCGCCTCGCCGGACAGGCCCTCGACCTCCTCCAGCTTCCAGTGGCGCAGCACCACCGGGACCAACACCTGGTCGTAGTGGAGAGCGGGGTCGTAGATGCCGGCCCGGGCGATGCTGCGGGCCCGGGCGGTGAAGTTGTGAATGCCCGTCCCCGGCATCTCGAACTCCCGCACCTGCCGGTCGATGGCCTCCACCACCGCCGACGGGTCGAGGGCCAGGGCCTCGCTGACCAGGTCCCGGTAGAACAGGTAGTGGAGGTTCTCGTCGGCCGCCACCCGGGCCATGACCTCGTAGCCCACGGGGTCGCCGATCAGCTTCCCGGTGTTGCGGTGCGACACCCGGGTGGCCAGCTCCTGGAGCGCCACGTAGACCAGCGTGTCCTCCGGGGTGGTCGGTTCGGGCACGACGGCTCCCGACACCTGAGCCATACGGCCCCGCTCCAACTCCACCGGATCGAGGGCTCTGGTCACCGTGAGGTAGTCGCGGATGACGATCGAGTGCCGCTGCTCCTCGGCCGTCCAGCGCCGGATCCACTCCCCCCACACGCCGGGACCGAAGATGTTGTCGATCGTGTGGAAGTAGTAGGGCAGGTTGTCCTCGGTCAGGAGGTTGACGAAGAGGGCGTCCCGCACGGCGTCGGGAAGGGGGAACTCCTCCGGGTCCCACTCCTCGCCGGGCCGGAAATCACGGCCCCGGCTCCAGGGCACGTACTCGTGGGGGAACCATTCCTTGGACGACCCGATGTGGCGGTCCACCAGCTTCTCGGCCGCCGGCATGAGGTCGTGGATGAGACGCATCGTCATATCGACGCCAGCCTACCTACGTGTCGGTAGGCAAGCGAGTCACGGGCCGCCCCTGCCACCCGGAACCGGCCCCCGGTCCGCTAGAATCTACTTGCGAGGCGTGCGCCACCCCTTTGTCTTACCGCCGGGGCGGCCGCTCGCAATCCTTTGTCGTCGGGGGAGGGTCCCCCGGGCCCCCGGGCGCAGTTCGGGGGATTTCCCGGAAGCAGTCGTTCCGGGCCCGAACAGCACCAGGAGATGACGATGTCATACGACGCCGGGTTCGGCACCATCGGGGTGTCGCCCGACCTCTGCGATGCCCTCGCTGCCCAGGGCATCACCGAACCGTTCGCGATCCAGTCCCTCGCCCTCCCGGCCGCCCTCGCCGGGCGCGACATCTGCGGGAAGGCCAAGACCGGCTCGGGCAAGACCCTGGCCTTCGGGATCGCCGCCATCGAGCGGACGAACCCGGCCACGCCCCGGCATCCCCGGGCCCTGGTCCTGACCCCCACCCGGGAGCTGGCCATGCAGGTGGCGGGTGTGCTCTCGGCGCTGGCGGCGGTGCGCAAGCTCACCGTCGTGACCGTCTACGGCGGCGACTCGACCCGCAAGCAGGCCGCCGCCCTCGGCCGCAAGGGCGACATCGTCGTCGCCACCCCCGGCCGGCTCATCGACTTCCTGGAGCGGGGCGAGATCTACCTCGACGACGTCGAGATGGTCGTGCTCGACGAGGCCGACCGCATGGCCGACATGGGCTTCACCCCCCAGGTGACCTGGATCCTGCGCCACCTGGGCGACGCGCACCCCCAGACGATGCTGTTCTCCGCCACCCTCGACGGCGACGTCGACCACCTGGTCAAGAAGTACCTGATCGACCCCGTCCACCACGAGGTCGAGTCCGACCAGCCGACCGTCGACCTGATGGAGCACCGGTTCTTCCGGGTCCACCAGATGGACAAGGTCAACGTGGCCGCCTCCATCATCGAGGGGTCCGACCGCTGCCTCGTCTTCGTCCGCACCAAGCGGGGCGCCGACCGGGTGGCCTCCGACCTGCGCCGGGAGGGCGTCAAGGTCGGCGTGATCCACGGCGACCTGCCCCAGAAGCACCGTTCCCGGGCCATGGCCGACTTCGGTGAAGGCGCCATCCGGGCCCTGGTGGCCACCGACGTGGCCGCCCGGGGCCTCGACGTCAAGGGCGTCGACGTCGTCATCCACTACGACCCGGCCGAGGACCACAAGGCCTACCTCCACCGCTCGGGCCGCACCGCCCGGGCCGGCAAGACCGGCGTGGCCGTCAGCCTGGTGCTGTGGGACCAGCAGCGGGAGACCGAGGGCCTCCTGAAGCGGCTCGGCATCAGCCAGCCCATGGTCGAGGTCTTCTCCAACGACGACCGCCTGAGGACCCTGGACAGCTGGGATCCGGCGGCCGAGGCCGCGGCCGAGGTCGAGGCCCTCACCGGGACCGACGACGCCCCGGCGCCCGTCGCCCTCAAGCCGAGCGAGATGCTGCGGCCCCGGCCCGGCCCCGCCCGACGGCGCCGCCGGATGATGTAGGGCGGCCGGGCAACTCACCTCCCGCCCGGTCGTTTCCCGGCCGTACACTTTCCCGCCGTGGATCGGCTCATCCGTGTGCTCCACATCGAGGACAGCCGCACCGACACGGAGCTGGTCCGGTCGGTGCTGCGGCACTCGCCCGTGGCCGAGTTCGACGTCGAGGCGGTGGCGACGCTGGCCGACGGCCTCGCCCGCCTGACCGACGATGACGACGACGTCGGCTTCGACGTCATCGTCCTCGACCTCCACCTCCCCGACGCCGACGGGCTGGCCACCTTCACCCGGGCGGCCGCTGCCGCCGGGTCCGTCCCCATCGTGGTCTGCACCGGCAGCAGCGGCGACGACTCCCTCGGCATCACCGCCGTGGAGCACGGCGCCCAGGACTTCGTCCTCAAGTGGAACAGCGACCCCGAGTCCCTCGGCCGGACGCTGCTCTACGCCGTGCAGCGCTCCCGCCAGCTGGCCGAGCTGCAGCGCCATCTCATGCAGTCGGTCGACACCGGCGACCGCCTGGCCGCCACCAACGCCGAGGCCCGGGAGTTCCTGGCCATGGTGGTGCACGAGATCCGCACCCCCATCACGGTCATCTCCGGCTACGCCAGCCTGCTGCGCGACGCCCCCGAGTCGTTCTCGCCGGCCGAGCAGGCCGAGAGCCTCTCGACGATCCTGCTCCAGACCGAGCGTCTCCGCCGCCTGACCGACACGCTCCTCACCCACGAGGGCCTCGAGGCCGGAGCCGTCCGGGCCGAACCGGCCGCGGTGTGCGTGGTGGAGGCGATCGACGGGGCGCTGGCCGCCGCCGGGCCCGACACGATCGACTTCAAGGTCAGCTGCGACCCCGGCCTCACCGCCCGGGTCGATCCCGGCCACCTCCAGCAGGTGCTGGTCAACTACGCCACCAACGCCGTCAAGTACGGTGCCGAGCCCTACCGGGTCACCGCCGGCCTCGAGGGCGACCCGGCGGCCGTCGTGGTCCGGGTCATCGACAGCGGATCCGGTGTGCCCGAGGAGTTCGTCCCCCGCCTCTTCGGCCGCTTCGCCCGGTCGGAGGCGGCCCGGAACCGGGCCCGCGTCCATGGCACGGGCCTCGGCCTGTCGATCGTGGCCGGGCTGCTGCAGGCCAACGGCGGGGAGGCCTGGTACGAGCCGGGCCAACCGCGGGGGGCCCGGTTCTGCCTCCGGGTTCCGGCCGCCCACTCAGGCGTCTGAGGAATCTGAGACTTTCTGAGTAAGGCGACCCTTCCGCTGAGCTGTGGGCGAGCCTAGGATCTGACCCGCGGGCGGCCTCCGTAGGGGAGCGCAGCCCGGGGGAGGGGAAGGTCATGGGAGCAGAGGGCGCCGGCCACCGCCGGCGGAACCGGACGCTGGCGCTGTCGGCCGTCATGGCCCTGGCCGCCGCCGCCGGCGTGGTCGCCGTCACCCGACCGGCGAGAACGAACGCCTCCGCCGGCCAGACCCGCACGTACTACATCGCCGCCGACCCGGTCGACTGGGACTACGCGCCGTCGGGCAGGAACCTGCTCGGCGCCCACTACGACGGCGACGCCGGCACCTTCCTCGACCACGGCGACGACCGGATCGGCCACGTCGACCGCAAGTCGGTCTACCGGGCCTACACCGACGACACGTTCAAGACGCTGGCTCCCCGGCCCAGGCAGTGGGAGCACCTCGGGATGCTCGGCCCGCCGATCCACGCCGAGGTCGGCGACACCATCAAGGTCTTCTTCAGGAACAACACGCCCTACCCGGCCAGCGTCCATCCCCACGGGGTCCTCTACGACAAGGCGTCGGAGGGGGCCGACTACGACGACGGCACGACGGGCAAGGACAAGGCCGACGACGCCGTCCCCGAGGGCGGGACCCACACCTACACCTGGGAGGTGCCGGAGCGGGCCGGCCCCGGCCCCCACGACGAGAGCTCGGTGCTGTGGGCCTACCACTCCCACACCGACGAGATCACCGACACCAACGCCGGCCTCATCGGCCCGCTGATCGTCACCCGCAAGGGCATGGCCAAGGCCGACGGCTCCCCCAAGGACGTCGACCGCGAGGTCGTCACCCTGTTCAACATCTACGACGAGAACCTGAGCCCCTGGCTCGACTGGAACATCGAGCACCACACCGGGAAGCCGAAGGACGTCAAGAAGGACGACGACGGGTTCAAGGAGTCGAACCTCAAGCACTCCATCAACGGCTACCTGTTCGGCAACATGCCGGGGCTCGACTTCAAGCGGGGCGAGCGGATCCGCTGGTACGTCTTCGGCAGCGGCACCGAGACCGGGCTCCACACCCCCCACTGGCACGGCAACACCGTGGTGTCGATGGGCCAGCGGATGGACATGCTCGACATCCTGCCGATGACCATGAAGACGGCCGACATGGTCCCCGACGCCCCCGGGCAGTGGCTCTTCCACTGCCATGTGAACGACCACATCGCCGGCGGGATGGCGGCGCTCTACCGGGTGTCTTAGGTTTCTCGGGCCCTGGCGGCGGCGACCAGGCGTGCCCGGGCTGACGTCGCCTCGCTGGCGGCGACGGTCATGGCGGCCCGGTCGCCGGCCCTACACGTCGGCCCGAATTCCCGCCGGAGCTGGGCGAGATAGGTCCCGAGCAGGTTGCTGCAACTTCGGTCGCCCTAAACGTTCCTTGCCTCAACCCACCAGTGAACCGGTCTGGCCCCGGTGATTGGTGCGATTCAGGGCGTTCGGGGTTCGGTAAAGGGCCGTTCGGCTCTCACGTGCGCCGGATAGTGACCCTATGGTGGAGGAGGCTGGCCTTCACCCCGGTTGGGAGGGCCGCCGGAGGGCCGGAAGCTCAGGAGGTGAGTTTCATGGCAACTGCGGGGGACGACTCGTCGGTTCCGGACCCGGCGGGGGCGGAGACGATCTCCTGGATGGAACGGGACCTCGCCTCGCAGTGGTCGGTGGCGCACCATGTCGACCGCGGCCGGGCCGCCATCGTCCGGTGGGGCTTCGCCATTGGGACGGTGGGATGGATCTGTTGGGCCCTGGTGACC
>DASYFF010000183.1:0-1879 GCA_036498605.1 Acidimicrobiia bacterium
GCCGGGTTCGTGACCACGACCAACCTCATCGGCAACGGGCTGCTGGCCCTGCTCCGGCACCCGGACCAGCTCGCCCGGCTGGCCGCCGACCCCGTCCTCCTCCCGCCGGCCGTGGAGGAGATGCTCCGCTACGACAGCCCCGTCCAGATGATCGGCCGCGGTGTGCTCGAGCCGTTCCTCCTCGACGGCCATGGCGTCGAGCGGGGGGAGACGATCATGGTCGGCCTCGGTGCCGCCAACCGCGACCCGGCCGTCTACACCGATCCCGACGTCTTCGACGTCGGCCGCCGGGAGGCCCAGCCCCTCAGCTTCGGGTTCGGGATCCACCACTGCCTCGGGGCCGGCCTCGCCCGCCTCGAGGGACAGCTGGTCTTCAGCCGCCTCCTCCGCCGCTTCTCAATGGAGCTCCTCGACGACGACCCGCCCCGGGCTCCGGGGTTCTTCGGCCGCCGTCTCGCCCGGCTCGCCGTCCGGTTCGTTCCCCGCTAGCCAGCCGCCTGATCCCTTTCGGGGGCGGCGTGGTCGTCACCGACAATGAGCTCGACCAGGGAACGCAAGGCGGCGAGGCTCTCGAGCCGGGTCCGGTAGAGGTGGCGGGTCCCCTGGCGGCGGTCCCACACCAGGCCGGCGTCCTTGAGGTACCGCAGATGCTGCGAGATCGCCCCCCGGCTCACGGTGAAGTGGGCGGCGATCTGGCCCGCGGTCAGCTCCTCGTTCCGGATGAGGCCGATGATCTCACGCCGGTGGGGTTCGGCGATGGCCCGCAGCGCGGCGTCCAACGGATCTCGGTCGACGGCCGGGGCCACCGCCCGGGTCCCTGCCTGGCGGGGACCGCCGGGAGAGAAGCGGTGGGCTGGTGAACGTCCCATGATCGCCCCCAATGCGCCGCTGGCGCGTGCCTGCGGACAGCCCAGCAATTTAGAACGAACTGGCACTAAGTGCAATAGGTCACTGTGCGCCATTTCCGAAACCCGGGCCCGGTTCGGTCAGGGGGCGGCCAGCCCGGGCCAGAGGGTGTTGACCACGTCTCTGGTCCAGCCCCGGTCGGGTGGACCCTGGTGGGTGTAGCGGCCCAGGTAGGCGCCCAGCAACAGATCGGCCACGATCGGGGGCCGCACTCCGCGCCGCACCTCGCCCCGGCGTTGGCCCCGTTCGATGATGGTGCGCACGGCCTGAACGGCGGCGGCGCCGACGGTCGTGCGCCAGTGGTCCAGCAGCTCGGGATGTTCCGATTCCTCGGCGAGCACGACACCGGTGATGGACAGCCCGATGTCCAAGCCGCCGGCGACGAGATCGGTGAGGAGCAGCGTCAGGTCCCGTTTGGCGGCGCCGGTGTCGGGGGGGTGGCTCAGCATGGGAAGACGGGGGATGGCGGCGACGGCGAGATCGTGCTTGGTGGGATGGCGCAGGTAGACGGTGGGCTCGGTCACGCCGGCGGCGGCGGCGACCGCCGCCACGGTCATGCCCCGGTAGCCCCGCTGGGTGAGGAGCTCGGCGGCGGCGTCGAGAATGGCCGCGTCGATGGAGGCGTTCCGGGGGCGACCCCGCTTTACTTTTGTATGCACTAAGCTAAAGTATAACTGAGAAGGAGGCCGGGACATGTCCAAGCCGATGGTGGTCGGGCCGATGGTGGTCGGGGTGGACGGGAGCGCTGACAGCCTGGCCGCGCTCAGCACGGCGGCGGAGTTGGCCGCCGAGTCAGGTGTCGAGCTGGTCGTGGTTCACGTCCGCCACGAGAACGGGATCGTCGCCGCCAACAGCGCCCTCGCCGGCGCCGGTGTCGCTCTCGACGAGGCGCTCGACGAGGTCGAGCGGATGAGCCGGGAGCGCGCCGCCGATGTCCTGGCCGGGCGCCGGGTGCCGTGGCGGTTCGAGGTGG
>DASYFF010000184.1:0-2731 GCA_036498605.1 Acidimicrobiia bacterium
TCCCACGTGCTGGTCCACGCCGCCGGCAACACCCTCCAGCGGGCCGCGGTCGGCTACGCCATCTCGATCGTCCTCGGCGTGGCCGTCGGGCTGGCCGTCTCGCAGTCCAAGATCCTGCGGGCCGGTGTCGGGTCGATGATCACCGGCCTCCAGACGATGCCCACCATCGCCTGGCTCCCGCTGGCCGTGCTGCTGTTCAAGCTGAGCGAGACGGCCATCATCTTCGTCGTCGTCCTCGGGGCGGCGCCGGCCATCGCCAACGGCGTCATCTCCGGCGTCGACCACATCCCGCCCGTGCTGCTGCGGGCCGGCCGGGTGCTCGGTGCCAGGGGGCTCGACGCCTACCGGCACGTGATCGTCCCTGCCGCCTTCCCGGGCCTCGTGGCCGGGCTCAAGCAGGGCTGGGCCTTCTGCTGGCGGTCGCTGATGGCCGGCGAGCTGATCGTGATCATCGCCCACAAGCCGTCGCTCGGCGTCGGGCTGCAGAACGCCCGGGACTTCGCCGACGCCACGGGGATGATGGCCTTCATGTTCGTCATCTTCGTCATCGGCCTCCTGATCGACGCGGTGTTCTTCGCCTCACTGGAGCGGAGCATCAAGCGCCGCTGGGGCCTCGGGAAGTAGCACTCGGGGGGCTCCGCCCCCCGAGGACCCCCCAAAGTCAAAGACGAGGGTTGAGATGCGTTCGGTAGGTATGCAGGTGACCGCCAAGGCGGAGTACGCCCTGCGGGCGGCGACCGTCCTCGCCTCGAGCGGCCCCGGGCCGGTCAAGAGCGAAGCGATCGCCGCCGCCGAGGGCATCCCGCTGCGGTTCCTGCACAACATCCTGGCCGCCCTCACCCGGGCCGGGGTCCTCACCAGCCTCCGGGGCGCCGACGGCGGGTACGAGCTGACCCGTGTCCCGGCCGCCATCACGGTGGCCGACGTCATCCGGGCCGTGGAGGGGCCGTTCGCGGCCGGCGGCGGCCCGGAGGCCCCGGCTCCCGAGAGCACCCTCCGGGCCGTGTGGGCCCTGGTGCGGGCCAACGAGCGGGCCGTCCTCGAGGCGGTCACCCTGGCCGACCTCGTCGCCGGCCGTCTTCCCGACAGGTCCGACATGGGGTGGCCGCCTCAGGGTTAACCTGAGGTTTCGTGGCCACCCTCGTCAGCTTCCACGCCCACCCCGACGACGAAGCGATCGCCTGTGGCGGCACGATGGCCATGGCCGCCGCCGCCGGCCACCGGGTCGTGCTGGTCACCGCTACGGCGGGGGAGTGCGGCGAGGTGGCCGACGGGATCCTGGCGCCCGGCGAGACGCTGGGCGAGCGGCGCCAGAAGGAGCTGGCCGACGCGGCCACGATCCTCGGGGTGGCCCGGGTCGAGATCCTCGGTTACCGCGACAGCGGCATGATCGGCACGGCCGAGAACGAGGACCCGCACTGCTTCTGGCAGACGCCGGTCGACGAGGCGGCCAGCCGGCTGGCCCGCATCCTGGCCGAGGAGCGGCCCGACGCCTTCACCGTCTACGACGACCACGGCAACTACGGGCACCCCGACCACATCCAGGTCCACCGGGTGGGGGTGCGGGCGGCGGAGATGGCGGCCGTGGGGCGCGTCTACGAGGCAACGATGAACCGGGACCACTTCCGCCGGCTCATGGCCCGGGCGGCCGAGCTCGGCCTCGGCGAGGTCGGCGACCTGCCTGACATGGAGGACGTCGGTGACCAGATGGGGCTGCCCGAGGAGGTGCTGACGACGGCGGTCGACGTGTCGACGCACCTCGACGTCAAGCGGAGGGCGATGGCCGCCCACGCCAGCCAGATCGCCGAGAACTCCTTCTTCCTCAGCATGCCGGCGCCGGCCTTCGCCGCCGCCTTCGGCACGGAGTGGTACCGCCGCCGGGGAGTGCCGCCCGGCATCCGGGAGCAGAGCCTCCTGGCGGCGTTCGAGTGAGACAACGTTTCCACGCCGGAAACACGAACGACTTCGCCCCTGCATAGAGCGTTCGTAGCGTCTCTCCCAAATCCTTCTCTCGGAAAGGACTGGGATGACGACGACGGCCGATACCGGCCTCGCGCCGCCGGCGGAGCTGCTCAAGGAGCGCGCCGGGCTGCGGGGCGGGTGGATCGAACACTGGGAACCGGAAGACGCGGCCTTCTGGGAGACCACGGGGAGGAAGATCGCCAACCGCAACCTGGCGGCGTCGATCTTCTCCGAACACCTCGGCTTCGCCATCTGGGTCATCTGGACGATCGTCGTCATCAATCTGGCCAACATCGGGATCACGATGTCGGTGCCGGAGCTGTTCTGGCTGACGGCGGTGCCGAACCTGGTCGGTTCGGCGCTGCGCCTGCCCTACACCTTCGCCGTTCCGCGCTTCGGCGGCCGGCTGTGGACGATGATCAGCGCCGGCCTGTTGCTGATCCCCACGCTGCTGCTGGCCACTGTCGTGCCCAGCGGCTGGCTGCACGACCAGAGTCACAACACCCAGCTGTGGGTGCTGCTGTTCTGCGCCGCCTGCGCCGGATTCGGCGGCGGGAACTTCTCGTCGTCGATGTTCAACATCTCGTTCTTCTACCCGGAGCGGAAGAAGGGCCTGGCGCTGGGCCTCAACGCCGCCGGCGGCAACCTCGGCGTCGCCGTCTGCCAGCTGCTCGTGCCGCTGTCGATCATCATCGGCATCGGCTACAAGAACGTGAAGCTGCCCGTCCACCACGTGCACATGGCCAACGCCGGCCTGATGTGGATTCCG
>DASYFF010000185.1:0-5370 GCA_036498605.1 Acidimicrobiia bacterium
CCGAAGTCGTAGGCCACCACCGAGAACGGCGCGTCGGGGTGGCTGCCGGGAGCGAGGTAGGGCTCGGCACAGGTGACGGTGGCCACCAGGTCGAGCCCGTCGGTTCCCTTGGCGCTGCAGGCGGCCGCCCGCACCGCCGCCTCGTCGGTACCGAAGGCGCCGGGGAGGGCACCGTGGTTGCGAAGATGGCGGGTGAGCCGCCGGGTGTCGATGCCGGCCAGCCCCGGGAGGCGGTGACGGCGGAGGTAGGCGTCGAGGCTCTCCTCGGACCGCCAGTTGGACGGCCGCCGGGCGAGCTCCCGGACGACGAGTCCGGCGCAGTGCACGGCCCGGCTCTCCTCGTCGGCCGGATTCGTGCCGTAGTTCCCGATGTGGGGATAGGTGAAGGTCACGACCTGCCCGGCGTAGGACGGGTCGGTCAGCACCTCCTGGTAGCCCGACAGGGCGGTGTTGAAGACGAATTCGCCGGTCGAGACCGACAGCTCCGCCTCCGGATCGGTGAAGGCGCCGATGGCCTCGCCTTCGAATTCGGCTCCGTCGGCCAGGACGAGCAGCGCGGCTTCGGCCATCAGCGCTGGGCCTGCCCGTCGACGACCACGGGCTCCCCGGCCAGGATCGTGTGGCGGACCTTGCCGGTCAGCTTCCGGCCGGCGTAGGGCGTGTTGCGGGAGCGGCTGGCCAGGCGGGTCGGATCGACCTCCCACACCGCCTCGGGGTCGAACACGGCCAGGTGGGCCGGCCGGCCGGGCGTGACCGGGCCGCCGTGGTCGGCGAGGCCGGCCAGGCGGGCGGGCTGCCACGACAGGAGGGCCAGCGCCCGGGGAAGATCGAGGAGGCCGGGCCCGACCAGCTCGGTCAGCGTGAGGGCCAGCGCCGTCTCCAGACCCAGCATCCCGGGCGGCGCCTCGTCGAAGGGGCGCTCCTTCTCCTGGGCGGGGTGGGGGGCGTGGTCGGTGGCGATGGCGTCGATGGTGCCGTCGGCCAGCCCCTCCTTGACGGCCTTGATGTCGTCATCGGTCCGCAGCGGCGGGTTGACCTTGAACAGCGGGTCGAAGCCGCAGCACAGCGAGTCGGTCAGGGTGAAGTGGTGGGGCGCCGCCTCGGCGGTGACGGCCAGGCCCCGGGCCTTGGCCGCCCGGACGAGCTCGACCGACGCCGCGGTGGACAGGTGGAGGAAGTGGACCCGGCCGCCGGTCAGGCCGGCCAGGGCGATGTCGCGGGCCACGACCACCGACTCGGCTTCGGCCGGAACGCCGGGGATGCCGAGCCGGCTCGACCAGGCCCCCTCGTTCATGTGGCCGCCCCGGGCCAGCTGCGGGTCCTCGCAGTGCTGGGCCAGCACCGCGCCGGGCAGGGCCCGGGCGTACTCCAGCGCCCGGCGCATGAGGCCGGCGTCGGCCACGCAGGTGCCGTCGTCGGTGAAGATCCGCACCCCGAGCCCGTGGAGCTCGCCGAGGGGGGCCAGCTCCTCGCCGGCCCGGCCCTTGGTGATGCACCCCGAGGAGACGACCTGGCACGGCGCCACCCGGCCGGCCCGGAGTACCTGTTCCACCACCGCCGCGGTGTCGATCGGGGGGTTGGTGTTGGGCATGGCAACCAGGGCGGTGTAGCCGCCCAGCGCCCCGGCCCGCCCGCCGGTCTCGATGGTCTCGGCGTCCTCCCCGCCGGGCTCCCGGAGGTGGGTGTGGAGGTCGACGAAGCCGGGCGAGACGACCGCTCCGTCCGCCTCGAGGACGGTGGCGCCGGCGGGCACGTCGAGGTGCTCGCCGACCCCGACGATCAGCCCGTCCCGCACGAGGACGTCGGCCCGGCGGGACCCGTCCGCATCGATGACCGTTCCGCCCTGGATGAGGAGATTCACGCCGCCCTCCCCTCACCCGAGCCCAGGAGGAGATAGAGCACCGCCATACGGACGGCCACCCCGTTGGCCACCTGTTCGTTGATGACCGAGCGGGGGTCGTCGGCCACCAGGGCGTCGATCTCCACGCCCCGGTTGGTCGGCCCCGGGTGCATCACCAGGGCGTCGGCCGGCAGGCGGGCCAGGCGCTCGGTGGTGATGCCGTAGCGGGTGGCGTACTCCCGCAGCGAGGGGAACAGCGCCTCCTGCTGGCGCTCCCGCTGGATGCGCAGCACGTAGAGGACGTCGCTGTCCGGCAGCACCTCGTCGATGTCGTAGCTGACCGTCACCGGCCAGCCCTCGAGGTCGGGAGGCATCAGCGTCGGCGGGCCGACCAGGGTCACCTCGGCGCCGAGGGCCGACAGCGCCTTCACGTTGGACCGGGCGACCCGGGAGTGCTTGACGTCGCCGACGATGGCCACCCGCATGCCGGCGAAGGAGTCGCCCCGGTGGCGCCGCAGGGTGAAGGCGTCGAGCAGCGCCTGGGTGGGGTGCTCGTGCCAGCCGTCGCCGGCGTTGACGATGGAGGCGTCGATCCAGCCCGCGATGCGCTGCGGCACTCCCGACGACCTGTGGCGCACGACGATGGCGTCGATGCCCATGGCCTCGACGGTGCGGACGGTGTCGAGCAGCGACTCGCCCTTGCGCAGCGACGACGAACCGGCCGAAAAGGTCATGGTGTCGGCCGAGAGGCGCTTGGCCGCCGTCTCGAACGACAGCCGGGTGCGGGTGGAGTCCTCGTAGAACATGGAGACGACGGTCTTGCCCCGCAACGCCGGCACCTTCGGAATGTCCCGTCTCGTCACCTCGAGAAACGAGTCGGCCAGCCGCAGCACCTCGCCGATCCCGTCCGCCCCGAGGTCGTCGATACCCAGCAGGTGCTTCACTCAGTTCCCCCCTCTTCTTCCACGCACTCCCAGATCTCGATGCCGTCGTCGCCGTCGAACTCCTCGAAGTGGACGCGGACGTCCTCGTCCCACTTGGTGGGCAGGTTCTTGCCGACGTAGTCGGCCCGGATCGGCAGCTCCCGGTGCCCCCGGTCGACCAGCACCGCCAGCTGCACCGCCCGGGGGCGGCCGAAGTCGACGACGGCGTCCATGGCCGCCCGGACCGTGCGCCCGGTGAAGAGGACGTCGTCGCAGAGGACGACGACGCTGTTCTTCACGTCGCCCGGCAGCTGGGTGGGCCCGAGCGGCGACACCCGGCGCAGAGCGATGTCGTCGCGGTAGAAGGACACGTCGAGCGAGCCGACCGGCACCTCGACGCCTTCGAAGGACTCGATGGCTTCCGCCAGCCGACGGGCCACGTAGACGCCCCGGGTGTAGAGGCCGACCAGCACGACGTCGCCGGCGCCGTGGTTGCGCTCGACGATCTCGTGGGCGATCCGGGTGACGGCCCGCTTCAGGTCGTCGGCCTCGAAGACCCGGGCCCGGAGAAGCCAATGCCCCGGACCCGAGCTCGGGTCAGGGGCAGTCCAGGCAGGGGGATTCCGCACAAGCATTCCTTCCCCGTAGAGATCTCACAGGATCCCCTTCACGGTTACCGGATCGACGGTACCACGACCCGGGCGCGATCGGGCACAACGACCGCCCGGGCCTGAAACCCAGGCGACAATCAGACCTCCCGTCGCTACGCTGCGCGCGTCCCGTCAGTTTCGAAGGAGGACGGAATGAAGCTTCGCAGTTGTGTGATCGCCACCGTCCTCGCTGCCATGGTGCTCACCGGATGCGGCGCCGGCGAGAAGATCTCGCCCCAGCTGGCGATGCGCGACGCGGCCAATTCGACGGTCAAGGCCAAGCAGGGGACGTTCACCTTCAGCATCGTCGGGGCGGAGAGCGACCTCAACGCCGTTCTCAACGAAGGGGCGAAGCTGTCGGAGGAGGACCGCAAGGGCCTCCAGCTGCTCAGCCAGAGCCACATCTCGCTGACCACCGCCCAGGACATGTTCGCGCTCGACGTGAAGGTCGGCGACGTCGATCACGCCGTCGAGCTGCGCTACGTCGGGAAGAAGGTCTACCTCCGGGCCGACGTCCCGGCCCTCGTCAAGCTGATGGGTGCCTCGCCCGACGAGGTGAACGCCACGGTGGACGGCCTGGCCCAGAACGGCTTCCCGTTCCTGAAGGACGCCGCCGCCGGCAAGTGGCTCACGGCCGACTTCGGCGCCATGGGCGACATGTTCAAGGGCCTGGCCAAGCAGCTCGCCGGTGGGGCGGGCGCAGGGGCGCCGGCCACGACGCCGACGAGTGCGCCGACGGCCAGCCAGTTCAAGCAGGCGAAGGACGCCATCGGCAAGGCGCTGCGCGACAACACCAGCATCGCCAAGCAGAAGGGTGACGACACCGGCGACCACTACCTGGTCACGGTGAACTCCCTCCGCGGCCTGTACGCCGCCGTCCTGCCCGTGATCTCGCAGTTCCCGATCCCCGGTGGGGCCAGGGCGCCGGCCGCCAGTGAGGTGCCCGACCGGCCGGTGGCGATCGACGCCTGGGTGAAGGGCGGGCGGATCGTCCGGATCGAGGTGCCGCTGAACCAGTTCGACACCCAGGCGCCCCCGGGCCGGGTGGCGGTCCGGGTCGACATCGCCCGGGACGCGTCGCCGGTCACCGCCCCGGCCGACGCCGTCAACGTCGACATCGCCGGGATCCTCCAGAAGGCCATGCAGATGTTCCTCGGTGGGATGTCGGAGATCCCCGGCATGCCGGGCCTGCCGACCGGGAAGGGCATCCCCGGGTAGTCGCTAGCGGTTGTTCGAGCGCCAGTCGAGCCAACTGGCGCCGGCGAGGAGCACGTAGACCACCGCCACCCAGATCGGGACCCAGCGCAGCCCGTGGTCGGTGGCGGGGATGAGCACCGCCGACATCGCCGCCGCCCCGAGGAAGAAGATCGCCCGGCGGTCCATCCTCAGAACACCTGGAGCAGGCCGTAGACGAGGGCCGCCACCAGCGCCGCCCCGGGGATCGTCAGGACCCAGGCCCAGACGACCCGGCCGGCCACGCCCCAGCGGACGGCCGACAGCCGCTGGATGGAGCCGACCCCGACGATCGACCCGGTGATCGTGTGGGTGGTCGACACCGGGATGCCGTGGGCGGTGACGAAGAAGATGGTGGCGGCGGCCGCCGACTCGGCGGCCACGCCGCCGTGGGGCTGGAGCCTGGTGATCCGGGAGCCCAGCGTGTGGACGACCCGCCACCCGCCGGTCAGCGTGCCGGCGGCGATGGCCGTGTGGGCGCAGAGCACGACCCACAGCGGCACGTCGCCGCTGGCCGAGACGTGGTGGGTGGCGATGAGGAGGGCGAAGATGACGCCCATCGTCTTCTGGGCGTCGTTGCCGCCGTGGCCCAGGCTGTAGGCGGCGGCCGACACCAGCTGCAGTTTCCGGAAAACCCGGTTGAGGGCCTCGACGTTGTGGACCCGGGCCGAGATGCGCAGGATCACCACCATCACGATGAAGGCCAGGGCCAGGCCGATGAGCG
>DASYFF010000186.1:0-2845 GCA_036498605.1 Acidimicrobiia bacterium
CCGGTCGCCCAGGCCGGCGGCGTCGATGGCCGCCGTGGCCTGCTCGACGACCGACGGCGCGTCGTACAGGACGCCGCTGAGATGGGGGTGGCGGCGCAACAGCGTGAGGAGCATCGTGCCCAGCCCGCCGCCGACGTCGACGACGCGGTTGACGCCGGTGAAGTCGTAGGCCTCGGCCACCGCCGCCGGCTCGCCGCCGTGGACGGCGATCATCGTCCGGTTGAAGGTCGTCTCCAGCTCCGGGTTCCGGCGGAGGTAGTCGAAGATCGGCATGTCGAAGGTCAGGTCGAAGCCCGTCCGGCCCGTCTCCAGGGTCTCCTTCATGGCGCCCAGCGCCTGCCACATGGCCGGGCTGCCGAAGGTCATCACCAGGTCGCGGGCCGCGGTGGGGTGGCCCGACACCAGCGTCTCCCCGGCCGGCGTCAGGCCGAAGCGGCCGTCGTCGCCCTGGGTGAAGAGGCCCTGGGCGGCCAGGCCCCGCATGACCTGGAGGAGGGCGACCGGCTGGACGCCGACCTTGCCGGCCAGCTCCTCGGGCGTGCGGGGACCGTCGGCCAACAGGTCGGGTACGCCCCGCTCGGTGACGGCGTACAGCGCCCGGGCCAGCACCGTCGACATCATCAGGTCGATCACCGGCAGGTGGGGCGGAAGCTGGGGGGTGGGCTGGCTCACGGAGTCCTCCTCGGTCGGACGGGCGGGGAGATGCTAGAGCCCGCCGCGGCCGGCGGTCAGTCGCCCCGGCCCAGCGGGAACCAGCCGGTGTCGAGGGACGGGCGCCGTCCGGAGCGGAACATCCCGACGGCGTCGGCCAGCCGGGCCTCGGCGTGCTCGGAGGCCAGGAGGCGGCCCTGCGTGGCCAGGAAGTCGGCGAAGGCGTCGCCGTGGGGCGTCTCCAGCGCGGAGTTGATGACCCGCTTGCACTCGCCGCAGCTGGCGAGGTTGTCGGCGTTGAGCGGGCCGACGATCTCCTCCCACGCCTTCTCCAGCCCGCCGACCGGGACCACCTGGTCGACGACCCCCCACTGGGCCGCCTGCGGCCCGGTGAGGACGGCGCCGCCGAGCAGCAGGGCCTTGGCCCGGGCGACACCCACGAGGCGGGGCAGCCGCCACGGCGCCATGCCGGCCAGGAACCCGACCTCCCGGGAGGCGGGGATGGCCAGCGTGGCCCGCTCGGTGGCGACCCGCAGGTCGCAGGCCAGCGCCAGCTGCAATCCGCCGCCGAGGCAGAACCCGTCGATCAGCGCCACCACCAGCTGGTTGATCGTCTCGAGGTGGTGCAGCGCCGTCTCCCACCACTCGGAGCTCGTCGCCGTGAGCCGCCACCCGGCGGCGACCGCCTTCAGGTCGAGCCCCGACCCCCAGTGGTCGCACGACGACCCGATCGCCACGGCGTCGAAGTCGTCCCGCCCGACCAGCCCGGTGGTGACGTCGAGCAGCTCCCGCAGGAACGCCTCGTTCTGGGCGTTGAGCACCTCCGGCCGGTCCAGCGTGACAAACACCCGCCGCCCGTCCTGCCGGACGTCGATGGTTTCGTAGGCCCCGTTCATGCACTCAGTCTGCCCAACGCCCCCCGGCTCCGCAGAGCCCGGCGGATACGCCGCACGACTCCGGCCGGGTCACCCTGCAACTGGGCCCACGTGACATGGATGACGATCCACCCGGCGATGGCCAGTTCGGCGTCCCGCACCGGGTCGGCCTCGAAGGCCCCGTCGGTGAGGTGATGCGCCTTGCTTTTCCCCTCGATGCCGATCCGGAACTTCGGGTACCCCACGTCAACCCGTAACCGCCCGCCGGGCGTATCGACCCAGTACTGCAACTCCGGCTCGGGGAGCCCGGCCGCCATCAGTACCTCCCGGATCGCATCTTCGAACGACGTTTCCGGGCACCCAACCCGCCGGTACAACTCGAGATCGTCCCGCAACCGCCGGATGCCGGGGCGACCGTTTCGGGCGTGCAGTTCGAGGCACTCCTCCAGTGCCTTCCACGTCACCAGCTTCATTTTCCTGGCGCTGAACAGGCCCCGCTTCGCCACGTCCGGGTTGGGCTCGGCGGCGTAGAGGTCGAGCAACAAGCGGGCGGGCCCGGTCACCGGGATGTTCTGACGGAGGTCGGGTTCGATGAGGCCGTAGTCCCGGCAGCGATGGAGGCGGACGTCCGGTGGTCGGCGGGGGGACCGGTCCCCGGGAACGCTGAGGTGCACCAGGCGCTGGTGATCGAACCCGTCGAGCCCGTAGAGCGCGGCGGCCGAGCGATGGGACACAACCGCCTCCGGTCCCAGGGCGAGCCTGGCCGCGGCGATGCGGGCCTGCCAGGTGAACGGCGCTCCGTTGATGCGGTAGACGTCGTGAACGACCCGGATGAGCTGACCGGAGGCCACCAGGTGGGCGCGCTGGTGGCGTGTGACCTTCAATTCCGTCATCTGCTCACCGGTTATCAGGGCGTGTTGGCCGTCGGCCGCCGCCGCCAGCCGCGCCGGAAGAGGATCCAAGACCGGGCACCTCCTGGATTCCTCGTGACATTCTGCCGCTGTGAGCGGCGAATCGTCACAAGGAACGATGGGCGAGGCGGGGGAAGCTCGGGGGCACCATAACGGGTCCGGGTGAGTGGCCACTGGATTTTGAGACCGGCGGCGCAGGGGGCCTCGCCGGGGAACGGCCGCGTCTAGGATGTCGGCCGCAGGGCTTCGCCGGGCGGTTAGCTCAGGGGTAGAGCACCTCCTTGACGCGGAGGGGGTCAGAGGTTCAAATCCTCTACCGCCCACGGATAAAGCAGCAGGTCAAACGGTATTTACGGCGCCTCCTCGGGGGCGGCCTGGAAGAGCGGTCAGATGCCGGCGTCCGTGAGG
>DASYFF010000187.1:0-1692 GCA_036498605.1 Acidimicrobiia bacterium
GCCACGGCCGCGGCCGTGCGCGACGCCCATCCCGACCTCCCGCCCGGCACCGAGACCGACCATGTGGTCACCGTCGCCGGCCGGCTGATGCTGCGCCGGGTGCAGGGCAAGCTGGCGTTCGGCACGCTCCAGGACCCCACCGGGCGGGTGCAGCTCTTCGCCTCGGCCGCCTCGACACCCCGCTTCGAGGCCTTCGCCTCGCTGGCGCTCGGCGATTGGATCGGCGTCACCGGCCGGGTCATGACCACCCGCCGGGGTGAGCTCTCGGTGGCGGTCGACGAGTGGGTGGTCCTGGCCCGGGCCCGCCGGGCGTTCCCCGACAAGTGGCACGGGATCACCGACCCCGACACGCGCTTCCGCCAGCGCTACGTCGACCTGTGGGTGTCCGGGGACGAGGCGGCCGCCCTGCGGGCCCGCAGCCGGATCGTCAGCCTGACCCGCCGTTGGCTCGAGGACCGGGGGTTCGTCGAGGTCGAGACGCCCACCTTCCACCCCATCCCGGGCGGGGCCACCGCCCGCCCCTTCGTCACCCACCACAACGCCCTCGACGTCGACCTCTACCTGCGCATCGCACCCGAGCTGTACCTCAAGCGGCTGGTCGTCGGCGGCTTCGAGCGGGTCTTCGAGATCGGGAGGGTCTACCGCAACGAGGGTCTCTCGCCCCGGCACAACCCGGAGTTCACGATGCTCGAGCTGTACCAGGCCTACGCCGACTACACCGACATGATGGCGATCACCGAGGAGCTGGTGGCCCACCTCGCCCGGGAGCTGCACGGCACCACCGTGCTCACCTACGACGGCCGTGCGCTGGACCTCACCGTCCCGTGGCGCCGGGCGTCGATGAGCGACCTGGTCGAGGAGCAGATCGGGACGCGGGTCGACATCCACACGCCCCTCGACGAGCTCCACCGGCTCTGCCGGGAGCACGGCGTGGCCATGGAGCCCGGCTGGGGGCCCGGCAAGCTCGTGCTGGAGCTCTACGAGAAGACCACCGAGGCGGCCCTGTGGGGGCCGGTGTTCGTGACCGACTACCCCAAGGAGGTCTCCCCGCTGGCCCGCGACCACCGGGAGCTGGCCGGGATGGTCGAGCGGTTCGAGCCGATCGTCGCCGGCCGCGAGCTGGGCAACGCCTTCAGCGAGCTCACCGACCCGGTCGAGCAGCGGGCCCGGATGGAGGCCCAGGCCTCCCGGCGAGCCGCCGGCGACGACGAGGCCATGGTGGTCGACGACGACTACATCCGGGCCCTCGAGTACGGCCTGCCCCCCACGGGGGGCCTCGGCATCGGCATCGACCGGCTGGTCATGCTGTTGACCGGTACCACCACCATCCGGGACGTGATCCTCTTCCCCACCCTCCGGCCCGAACAGGGCTGAGCCGCACGGCGCGGGGTGTCCGGGTCGGGGCCGCCCTCGTACGCTCCGGGTGTGTCGGGCTGGCCGAGGTGACACCGACGACGGCCGCGGGGCTCGGGCCGGCCTCCCCGATGGCCCCGGGCCCGGCAATCCTCGTCGTGTGCACGGCCAACCAGTGCCGCTCGCCGATGGCCGAGGCGCTGCTGTCCCGACGCCTGGCCGGTGCCGACGTCCGGTCGGCCGCCGCTGCCGGCCGGGCCGGGATCCCGGCCAGCGCCGGGGCGGTGCAGTCGATGGCCGCCCTCGGCCTCGACATCGGCGGCCACCGGAGCCGGGTGC
>DASYFF010000188.1:0-5688 GCA_036498605.1 Acidimicrobiia bacterium
GCCTCGAAGGCCGAACCCCGTCGCCTCGCCGCCCTGGCCGCGGTGATCGGCGACCGGTTCGTGGAGGGATGGGGCATGACCGAGAACTCCGGCGGGCTCGTCACCGCCACCACCCGGGCCGACATCACAGGCGACACGGCCGCCGCCGACCTGTTCGCCTCCGCCGGCCGGGCGGTGCCGGAGTCGGTGGTCGAGGTCGTCGACGGCGACGGGCAGCCGCTGCCCCACGACGGGTCGTCGGTCGGGGAGCTCGTCGTCCGCTCCCCGGCGTTGCTGACCGGCTACTGGAACAACCCCGCCGCCACCGCCGCCGCCCTCCACGACGGCTGGTACCGCAGCGGCGACCTCGGCTACCTCGACCCCGCCGGCTACGTGTACCTCACCGACCGCCGCACCGACCTCATCGTGACCGGCGGGATGAACGTCTACCCCAGCGAGGTGGAACGCTGCCTCGCCGCGCTACCCGGCGTGCGGGAGTGCGCCGTCGTCGGCGTCCCCCACGACCGCTGGGGCCAGACCGTCACCGCCGCGGTGGTGGCCCACCCGGAGGCGGCCCTGACCGAAGCGGCCGTCGTCGACCACTGCCGCCGCCACCTGGCCGGCTTCAAGAAGCCCACCGCCGTGGTGTTCCTCGACGGGCTGCCCCGCACGCCAAACCTCAAGGTCGCCCGGGCCGAACTGCGCCGGCTGCTGAGCGAGCGGCTCCAGGCCGCCCCCTCCGGCCGGGCGGGCTGAGACGGCCGATGGGCTGGGACAACTGGGACCACATCCTGCGGGGGGACGACCGGTATGATCGACCGATGCCGGCCAAGACTCCCGCCCGTACGCCCCGCAAGCGGGCCGGCAACGGCGAGAAGTTCCGCAAGCGGGAGTCGGAGGTCATCGACGCCGCCGTCCAGGTCTTCTTCCGCAAGGGCTACGCCGCGGCGTCGATCCAGGACGTGGCCGACGAAGTCGGGGTCCTCAAGGGGAGCCTCTACTATTACATCGACTCCAAGGAAGACCTGCTCTCCCGCATCTTCGACGAGTCGCACCGCCAGGCCAGCGAGATCATCGAGGAGGTGACCGCCCTCGACGTCGCACCGCTGGAGCGGATCCGGCTGTTCGTGGTGCGCTACGTCACCTGGTACCTGGCCAACTTCGAGCGGACCACGCTGTACTTCAACGAGTGGCGCCACTTGACCGGCGCCCGCCGCACCCGGGTCCTGAACCAGCGCCGCGACTACGACCAGTTCATCCGTGACCTGGTCGTGGCCGCCCAGGAGCGGGGTGAGGTCGCGCCCGAGATCAGCCCGAAGTACGCCTCGTTTCTTATCCACGGCGCGGTCAACTAGGTGTCGAACTGGTACCGCCGTGGCGGAACCGACCCGCCGGAGACGATCGCCGCCGTCCACGGCGCCATGCTCACCGGGATGCTGACCGGCACCACCGCCGACCTGCTCCCGCCCGGGCTCAGGGCACCTTCGTCAGGAACCCGGCGTCGACGTACAGCGTCAGGCCGGTGATGTAGCGGGCCTCGTCGGAGGCCAGGAACAGGGCGGCGTTGGCGATGTCGACCGGCTCCACCCAATCCACCGGCAGGGCGTTGAGCTCCTTGAAAACCGCGCCGAACTCTTCGCCGCTGCTCACGCCGAAGAGCTCGTACATCGCCGGGTTGTGGACCATGTCGGTGTTGACCGACGTCGGGTGGATGGAGTTGATCCGGATGTTGTGGGACGAGACCTCGTTGACCAGCGCCCGCATGAGTCCGACGACGCCGTGCTTGGCCGCCGTGTAATGGGCCAGCATCCCGAAGCCGCACAGGCCGGCGACCGACGACGTGAGGACGATCGAGCCGCCGGTACCCTGCTCGATGAGTGTCGGAATGGTTGCCTTGCAGGTCCGCCAGGCACCGGTCAGGTTGACGTCGAGCATCTCCTGCCACGTCTCGTCCGGCATCTCCCAGGCGGCGCCCATGCTGGCGATGCCCGCGTTGGCGATGACCACGTCGAGGTGCCCGAACTCGCTCACGCCCTCTGCCACGGCGGCGGCGAGCGCGGCGGTGTCGCGGACGTCAGCCTGCCGGGTGACGATACGGCGGTCGCGCTCCTCCACCAGCTTGGCCGTCTCGGCCAGGTCATCGGGTGTCGCCATCGGGTAGGGCACGCTGGGAAGCTGATCGCAGATGTCCACCGCGATGATGTCGGCGCCCTCCTCGGCCAGCCGCAGGGCGTGCGCCCGACCCTGTCCCCGGGCGGCGCCGGTGACGAATGCCACCTTGCCATCCATACGTCCCACAGTGGTCCTCCTTCTCTGGTCCAGGTTGCTCACACAGCGGTCGGCTCCCGGCGGCGGAGGGTAATCGAGAGGTCGGGTCGGGTCACGCTCAACTGGCGCAACGACCTCGAGTTCTGGACCAGGTCGGCGATGTCGGCCACGAGCTCAGAGGCCTTCGTGCGGGGTTCGGTGCGGGGTGGGCCGGAGGCCAGCATGGCGTCGACGTCGGAGTCGGGGCACATGGCCCGCAGCAGCAGTTCCTCGTCGGAGATGGTGAGGCCGAGCTTCTGGCGCAGCTCCCGGAGCGTCGGCTGGGGGCGTTCCCACCCCTTGAAGTCGGCGGCCCGGGGCTGGCTCAGGATCCTGTCGGCGGTGTCGGGTTCCACCTGGCGCATGAGCGGGCCGTAGTGGCCCAGCGTGTACTGGATCACCTCGTCGGGCACCAGTTTGTAACGCTCGCCGGCCACGATGTTGAGGACGGCCTGGATGCCCACCAGCTGGGAGAACGGGGTCGCCATGACGGGCTGACCCAGCTCTTCCCGGACGAGGACGATCTCGTCGAGGACCTCGGGCAGGCGGTGTTCCATACCGTGCTGGGCCAGCTGGCTTTTCAGCGTTCCTGTCATTCCGCCGGGCAGCTGGTGCCGGTAGGGGAGGAGGCTGAACTCGTTGGGGATCCCGGTCTCGTAGCCGCTGGCCTCCGCCTCGTCGGCGAAGTGTCGCCGGACGGGCTCCAACATCGACTCGTCGAGGCCGTGGGTGTGGCCGAGGACGCCGATCGTCTCCAGCATCGCCTCGGTGGAGGGCAGCGAGGCGCCGTTGGCCATCGACCGGGAGGCGGTGTGGAGGATGTCGATCCCGCACTTCATCCCTTCGATGTAGACAAGGGGCGCCAGGCCGGTGGTGTTGTGGCAGTGCAGCTCGACCCGCTTTCCTTCCGTCGCCTTTTTGATGGCCGGGAGCAGCGTGGTCGCCCGTTCGGGGGTGAGGACTCCGGGGGCGTCTTCGAAGTAGACCGTCTCGATGCCGTCCCAGCCCGCGATCTCTCCGGCCCGGGCGGCGAAGAACTCGTCGGTGTGGACGTCGGTCAGGCCGTACATCACCGACGGCACCGGCTGGGCGTCGGCGTCGAGGCAGACGTTCGCCACCCGGTGCATGATGCCCATGTCGAAGAGGCAGTCGTAGATCCAGAAGCTCTTCACCCCGTGGCGGGCCAGCGTCTGGATCCACAGGTCGATGACCGAGTCGGGCACGAACCCGAACCCGATGACCGAGATCGTCCGCATGCCGGCCCGGACGATGCTGTTGGGCAGGCCCTGGATGAGGAAATCCGTGCTGGCCCAGGGGTCGTCGTGGAACGACCGTAGTAGCACCTGGAACATGCCGGCGCCGGTGAGGTCGACGACCTTGAAGCCCGTCCGGTCGAGATAGGGAAGTGCCGGCGCCGCCTGGAAGGCCCGCATCCGCAGGCCCCACAGGCTCTGCTGCCCGTCGCGGAGGGTCTGGTCGATGAAATCGACGTGCACGGTGGACTCCTCAGGCCGGGTCGATCGTGATGAGCGGGGTGCCGCACTCCACCTTCTCGCCGTTGGCGGCGTGGATGGCGCTGACCGTTCCGGCGACGTCGGCGTGGACCGGCGTCATCAGCTTCATGACCTCGACGATGCAGAGCTGCTGGCCCACGTCCACCCGGCTGCCGACGTCGACGAAGGGGGCGGCCCCGGGCTCGGGCGCCCGCCAGAACACGCCCACGGTCGACGACTCGATGGTGTGGCCGCCGTTCAGGGACGGCGGTGCCACTTCGGGAGGGACCGGGGCATGGACGACTGGTGACGGTGACGGTGACGGGGCCGGGGCCGGTGCCGGAGCGGGCACGGCAGCCAAGGTCCCGGCACCGTTCTTCGACACCGTCACGGTCACGTCGCCGACCGTGACGGTCGCCTCGTCCCAGCCGGAGGCTTCGAGGATCTCCAGGATCTCCTTGATCTCCTTGGTGGTCAGGGACATGGCGTCTCCATCCGGGGCTCAGGCGCCGGTGTACCGGGGGGCACGCTTCTCCCGGAAGGCGGCGACGCCTTCGGCGTGGTCGGCGGTGGCGATGGCCACCGACTGGGCGTAGGCCTCGAACTCCACCATGTCGTCGAGCGAGAGCGTGGGGGACTGGTCGAGGAGCCGCTTGGCCATCCCCAGCGCCACGGGGGCGCCGGCCGCCAGCGACAGGGCGAACTCCCGGGCCGCCTTGGCCAGGTCGGCGTCGGGCACCACACGGTTGACCAGGCCCAGGTCGTGGGCCTCGGCGGCGCTGAGGCGCCGGGCCGAGAACACGAGCTCCTTGGCCCGGTTGAGCCCCACGATCCGGGGCAGGAAGTACAGCGCGCCGGTGTCGGGCACGAGGCCGAGCTTGGTGAAGGCCAGGGAGAACACCGCGCTCTCGGCGGCGTAGATCACGTCGGCGGCCAGCGCCAGCGAGAACCCGGCACCGTGGGCGTGACCGTTGACGGCGGCGATGACCGGCTTCTCCAGCCGGGCCAGCGGCACGACGACGTCGCCGAGCAGCTTGAGCCACCGCTTGCGGCTGGCCACCGGGGCGGCGCCCGGCTCCCACTGGGAGATGTCACCGCCGGCGCAGAACGCCCGTCCGGCACCGGTGAGCAGCACCACCCGGACCTCGTCCCGCTCCCGGATCTCCTGCCAGCACTGCGCCAGCGCCGCTTTGAGCTCGAAGTTGAGGGCGTTCGTGGCCTCGGGCCGGTTGAGCGTGACCGTGCCGACGCCGTCGGCGACGTCGAACGTCAGCACCTCTGTCGAACCCGGGCTCATCAGTCGTACAGCGGTTCGAAGTGGAGGATGTCCTCCAGGGTCCCGGTCGGCTTGTCGTCCTTCCACACCGCCCGGACCTTCATGCCCGGCCGCAGCGTGTCGGCCGCCTTGTCGACGTCGATCCCGCCGATCGTGTGGACGAGGCGGGTGGCGGCGCCGTCGAGGGTGATCTCGGCGTAGACGTAGGGTGGCTCCCGGGTCTGGCCGACGAACTTCAGGTGGATGATCGAGAAGGCCTTGAGCACCCCGGTGTCGGATACGTCGACCCACCGTTCGGTGCGGACGTAGCAGACGTCGCACAGCTCCCGGGGCGGGACGAGGACGCTCTTGCACTGCGGGCAGCTCGTCCCGAGAATGCGCCGGTCGAACGCCAGCTCGTCGAACATCCGGCCGTAGTACGGCCCGTAGGCGTGGTCGTAGTGCAGCTCCAGCTGGTAGGGCCGCTCGGCCAGCGGCTCGGTGTCGGTCTCGAGCGGGACGACGGCCGTCTCCGATCCACTGCCGCCCTCGGCGACGACGAACCCGGCCAGGTCGAGCACGTTGCCCGTCGCTTCGTCGGCCCACCGGGCGGCGACCCGCTGGCCGATCGACAGGTCGGCGGCCGAGCAGTCG
>DASYFF010000189.1:0-13580 GCA_036498605.1 Acidimicrobiia bacterium
TGCGACTTCACGTACTCGGCGTTGGAGTCATAGCCGGTCGGTGGCACGACGCCGCCATAGCGGTTCGTGGCATCGATCACGGTCTTCCCCTCGATACCCTTCACGCCGTCGAGGGCGGCGGCCACCGCGTCGCCGGGCACCGCCAGCAGGACGACGTCAGCGTCGGCAACGTCGCCTCCTTCACGGCCGAGCCGGGTCACATCGTGCCCGGCCGCCTCCCAGAGATTCGCCAGCCCGCCTCCGACATTGCCCTTGCCGATCACGGTGATTCTCACGATGTGACTCCTTGCATCAAGGTGGGGGGATCAGAACGAGTAGGGGCCGAACCGGGCCCAGGCGACGATGGTGGCCAGGATCAGCAGGGTGGCGTTGACGGGGAGGAACTGCGCCTCGTGGCGGCGGAGGTGGGTCGTTGCGGCGCTGATCATCACGATCACGAGCCCGGCGGCCGCCAGGGGGGTGAGGACCGGAGCGATGTCGGTGGCGGCGGGCAGGATCAGTCCGACAGCGGCGGCGATCTCGACGAGGCCGATCGCCTTCACCTGGCTGTCGGAGAAGTCTTCGACCCACGCCATCTGGGGGGCCAGCTTGGCGCGGGGCTGGGTCAGCTTCATGGCTCCGGCCATGAGAAACCCGACGGCGAGGACGACCTGAAGAATCCAGACGAAGGTGCTCATGTTGTTCTCTCTCTCCCTCGGTTATGAGGCGGCGGCGTGAAGGGTGATGGTGAAGTCGCTGCCGGCGACGGCGGACACGAGCGGGTTGGTGGCGCCGGCCGACCGGTAGCGGTCGATGCCGGCCCGGACGTCGCGTTCGTCGCCGAGAGCGCACAGGGTTTCGACGAACTCCTCGCTGATCGCCTGCCTCTGCGCCTCCCCATCGGGGGCCGCGGCGTCGAACGCGGCCAGGTCCTTGCCGAATCCGGCGGCTTCGAACATGGCCCGGTAGAACGGCAGCCCGAAGTAGCGGTGCAGCTCGCCGCGGACCCCATCCAGCAGCGGGTCCAGGTCGGCGCCGACCGCAGCCGGCACGGCGGCCATGATGGTGAAGCCGGCCAGATCCTTGCCCGCCTCGTGCCGGCCCCGGGTGACCTCGGGGACGACGACGTCGCGCACGTAATTGGGCGGACAGGCCCACAGGACCACGCCGTCGGCGAGTTCGCCGGCGAGGCGGAGCATGCCCGGCGACAACCCTGCCAGGTAGATGGGAAGGTCGGCGCGGGGGGTGAACCCGTTGAAGGCGAAGGTGGAGCGCCAGCGCCGACCGGCGGGCGGAGGCTCGCCGGCCAGCACGGCCCGCACGATGGCCAGGTACTCGCGCATCTCGTCGAGGGGGTGGCCGATCTCCTGTCCGTGCCAGCCGCCCATGGTGACCCGGTGGCCGGTCCCGAGCCCGAGGCGGAAACGACCGCCGGAGAGGTCGTCGACGGTGGCCGCCGTCTGGGCCATCGACGCCGGGGAGCGGTGGTAGATCGGCGCCACGGCCGTGCCGAGGGCGATCCGTTCGGTGCGCATGGCCAGACCGGCCAGCAGGGTGAAGGAGTCGCGGCCGGCGATGTGGGTGGCGTTGATCGAGTCGTAGCCGAGGGCTTCGGCCAGTTCGGCGTAGCCGACTGCAGCGGCGAAGGACTCCCCCGCCGGGACCATGCAGCTCAGCGCGCCACGCTCCATCACTTGGCCACCAACGGGTTGCGCAGCTCGCCGACCCCTTCGATGGTGCTGACCAGCGTGGTGCCGCCGCCCAGGAAGCGGGGCGGCTGGCGGGCCATGCCGACGCCGGGCGGCGTGCCGGTGAAGATCAGGTCGCCGGGCAGCAGCGGGCAGACGGCGGAGAGCCGGGCCACCAGCTCCGGCACCGAAAAGACCATGTCGCGGGTGCGGCCCTTCTGGAGGACCTCGTCATCGAGGAAACAGGCCAGCTCCAGATCGTCGGGATCGGCCAGCTCGTCCGGCGTCACGATGGCCGGGCCGAACGGGCCGAACCCCGGGAAGGACTTCCCCAGCGAGAACTGGGGCACCGGGCCGCTCAGCTGCACGGCCCGCTCCGACAGATCCTGTCCGACGGTCACGCCGGCCACGTACGACCAGGCGTGCTCCTCCGCGACCCGCTCCGCCCGCCGTCCGATGACGGCGACCAGTTCGACCTCCCAGTCCACCTGATCGCTGGGGAGCCGCACGGTGTCGTAGGGCCCGGTCAGGCAGCTGCGGAACTTGGTGAACACCGCCGGTGTGGTGGGCACGGCAACGCCGGACTCGGCCGCGTGGTCCCGATAGTTGAGCCCGATGCCGAAGACCTGGGCCGGGCGCACCAGCGGCGCAGCCAGGTCGCCCAGCCCGTACGGCACCACCTCCCCACCGCCGTGGCCGGCGGCCCATTCCCGCAGCTCGTCCCACCGCGGCATCACATCGTCGGGGTCGGCGGGGAACCGGCCGCCGCTGGCCGACTCGACGTCGACCGCGCCGCCCGCCACGAGGACGGACAGCCGTCCGGACACTCTGGCCACACGCATGTCTGCTCCTCTCCCGGGTCAGCCGACGGCCTTGACGGCCAGGACGATGAGGGCGCCCCCGATGCCCAGGGCGACGGCCAAGAGACCGGAGAGCGCGCCGCCCTGCGACCACCGCCACCGCCGGTCGACCGACAGCTGCCCGGGGCCGGTGAAGGCCAGCGTGGCGGCGGCGACGGCGAGGAGCAGCGGATACTCGAAACCGTTGGGGGCGAAGGCGCCGTGGCTCCAGTGCACGGTGACGATGGCGTTGGTGAGGACGCCGATGACGGCGGCGGCGCCGAGCGGCGTCAGCAGGCCGAGCATCAGCAGCACCCCGCCGGCCACCTCGGATCCACCGAGGAGGGCGGCGAAGAAGTGGGCCGGCGTGTAGCCGATGTGGCCGAGGCCGGCGGCGATTCCGTCGAAGCCCGGCCCGCCCCACCAACCGAAGAGGTGCTGGGCTCCATGGCCGAACATGAGGAACCCGACCGTGAGCCGCGCCGCCAGCAGCGCCGCGTCCCGGGCGAGCGCGTCCCGCTCGACCGTGCCGGTCCTCGTCCTGGTCTGGGGGGCGGCCGTGGCCGCGTCGAAGGTAGCCGCTGATGCGGTGGTCATCGATCCTCCTTGGTCGTTGCGTCGTTGCGCCCCCCGGGGCGCCTGGTCACCCGGGCTGGTGCGAGGCGGTCATGAGCTCGGCGAGGTCCTCGGGCTCGATGAACGAGGGTGGCAGGGGCGGGCCCCAGTTGTAGAGACTCCGGGCGGCATCGACGACCGACGGCTGCCACAGCCCGTCGGAGACGATGGTGTCGAGATCGCTGTAGTACTCGGAGAAGTTGCCGGCGGGGTCGCGCAGGTACCAGAAGAAGTTGGAACCGATGTGGTGCCGGCCCAGGCCCCAGACGTGGCGCTCGGGGTGGCCCTCGAGCATCTTCGTGGCTCCCCGGCCGACCTCGTCGACGTCGTCGACCTCCCAGGCGGTGTGGTGCAGGAAGTTGAGCGGCGCCTGGAGCACCAACAGGTTGTGGTGGTCGGTGGAGCAGCGCATGAAGCTGGCCAGGCCGGGGATCTCGTCGCTGATCTTGAACCCCAGCCCGTCGACGAAGAACCGCTGGGTGGCGGCCCGGTCGACCGAGCCGATGACCACGTGCCCGAGCTTGCGGGGCTGCACCCGGGCCTCCCGCTCCACCGCCGGGGCCCGCCCGTTCGGGCGGTCGGGCCGGCCCGGTCCGTTGGTGGGGTCCGGCGCCACCGGCTCCTCGGTGACCTCGGGGGCGACGCTCACGGTGACCTCGAGGTCGGAGCCCGGATCGACCGCCGTCAGCGAGTCGCCGGTGACCTGGCCGGTGACGTCCATTCGGGCGAGGCTCGCCTGCGCCCGGGCGATGTCGTCGGCGTCGTGGGCGCCGATCCCGATGTGCACCAGCCGGCGCCGGGAGGCCCCGACGATCTCCAGCTGCTCGCCGCCGTCCCGGGTGGCGAAGCGCACCGCTCCGTCGGGCGCCGTCGCCGTCGGTCGCAGTCCGAAGTCGGCGTAGTACGCCGCCGTCTCCTTCAAGTTGGGGACACCCACGGTGATCGAGGTCAACCGGTGCAGGCTCATGAGCAGCTCCAGGGGTGCGGATCAAACGGGGCTAGCCAAACGATCGATTCTCGGGCATAATATCGATACTTTGTTGCGCATGCAAGCTCTTCTTGCGGACTGGTAAAGGGGTGCTCATGGCCGAGATCGAAGTTCCGGTACTGATCGTCGGAGCGGGCCCGGCCGGGCTGACCGCCTCCAACCTGCTGTCCCGCTATGGCGTCCGCCACCTCCTGGCCGAGAAGCACCCGGGCACGGCCCACACGCCCCGGGCCCACATCGTTAACCAGCGCACCGTGGAGATCTTCCGGCACATGGGCCTCGAGGAACGGCTGCAGGCCGTCGCCACCCCGAACGAACTGATGGCCAACAACGTCTGGCACACCAGCCTGGCCGGCCTGGAGGTTGCCCGGATGTACGCCTGGGGCAGCGGCCCCGACCGGGCCGCCGACTACCACCGGGCCAGCCCCTCCCCCATGATCAACTGCCCCCAGACGGTGCTCGAACCGGTGCTGGTGGACGCGGCCCGCGAGTGGCCCGAGGCCGAGATTCGCTTCGGACACGAGTTCGTGTCCTTCACCCAGGACCCCGACGGCGTCACCGCCACGCTGCGGGACCGCGGCACCGGCGACGTCTACCAAGTCCGCTGCCGGTACCTCATCGGCGCCGACGGCGGACGCAGCCGCGTCGTGGAACAGGCCGGCCTCCCCATCGAGGGCGAAGCCGGCCTGGCCACCGCCGTCAACGTGTGGTTCGAGGCCGACCTGACCCAGTACCTGGCCCACCGGCCGGGCGTTCTCTACTGGCACGCGGCGCCCGGTACGCCGTTCCTGACCGGTGCGGGCACCCTCATCTGCCACCGGCCCTGGGACCAGTTCGTCATGGTCTGCTCCTACGACCCCGCCACCGAGACGATCCCCCACACCGAGGAGTTCGCCGTCGAGCGCATCCGCCAGATCGTCGGCGACCCCACCATCAAGCCTCTCATCAAGGGCTTCTCCACCTGGACGATCAACCACCAGGTGGCCGACCGCTACCGGGAGGGGCGGGTCCTGGCCATGGGCGACGCCGTCCACCGGCACCCGCCGACCAACGGGCTCGGGCTCAACACGTCCATCGCCGACGCCTTCAATCTGGCCTGGAAACTGGCCCTGGTGGTCCGGGGCCAGGCCGGCCCGGCGCTGCTCGACACCTACAACGACGAACGCCAGCCCGTCGGACGCCAGGTCGTCGACCGCGCCATGCAGAGCGCGGTGGAGATGACCGCTGTCAAGGAGGCGCTTGGGTTCACCCCAGAGCAGTCCGAGGCCGACGGCTGGGCGGCGCTCGACATCCTCTATCAACCGGGCCCGGCCGGCGACCAGCGCCGGGCCGCCCTGCGCGACGCCCTGGCGCTGATGAACTACCAGTTCAACGCCCACGGCATCGAGCTCGGGTACCGCTACCGGGCCGGCGCCGTCATTCCCGACGGCAGCCCCGAGCCGACGCCGGACCGCGACCCCCAGCTGTACTACCAGCCCACCACCTGGCCCGGCGCCCACCTCCCCCACGCCTGGCTGGACGGCCCGGGCGGGCGGATCTCGACCCTCGACCTGGTGACCGGGCCCCACTTCAGTCTTCTCACCGGCATCGGAGGCGAAGGCTGGGCCGACGCCGCCCGTCGCGCCAGCGACGCCACCGGCGTCCCCGTCGACGTCCATCCCATCGGCACCCGGGACGGCCTGTGCGACAACTACGGCGACTGGGCGGCCCGGCGCGAGGTCCAGAGCACCGGTGCGATACTGGTCCGCCCCGACCGACACGTCGCCTGGCGGGCCGACGCCTACACCCCCGATGCCGCCGCCTCCCTCTCCGACGTCCTGGCCGGTCTGCTGGCAGATCCGGCGAGAGCCGATGCCTACTCGGTACGTTGACCGGGTGAGCACACGAACGGAACAGGTCTATGAGGAGCTGCGTCGCGAGCTGCTGGACCTCAACGGTGGCTTCGAGCCGGGCCAACGGCTGCGGTTGCTCGACCTCGCCGAGCGCTTCGACGCCAGCCAGTCCGTCATCCGGGAGGCGCTCACCCGGCTGGCCGAACAGGGCCTCCTGGTGGCGACACCGCAGCGGGGCTTCAGCGTCCGGGAACTGTCGGTGGCCGACCTGGCCGACCTCACCCGGACCAGGGTTCAGGTCGAGACGCTGGCCTTACGCCAAGCGGTCGAGCACGGCGACGTGACCTGGGAGTCGACCGTGGTGGCCGCCCATCACACCCTGGAGCGCACCCCGGTCTCCGACGGTGCCGGTCATTTCAACGAAGACTGGTCGGCGGCCCACGCCTCCTTCCACCAGGCGTTGCTGGCGGGCTGCGCCAGTCCCCGCCTCGAGGGCATCGTCACCGCCTTGCGGGACAGCGCCGAGCTCTATCGGCGTTGGTACTGGGCGCTGACCCACGACCATGCCCGGGACATCGCCGGTGAACACCGCAAACTGCGGGACTACGCGGTGGCCCGCAAGGCCGAACCCGCCGTCAAGGTCCTGACCGAACACATCGAGCGGGCGCCTCGGGAGCTGATCGCCTACACCCGGCGACACAACCTCAACGCCCCTCCCCCGAGAAACCCCAGGAGGTAGGAACAGTGGTCACGATGACCGACCCTCTGCTCGGCGCGATGTTCCACGCGCTCGACGCCCTTGACACCCCCGCGGTCATGAAGCTCTTCACCGACGACCCGACCCTGCGGTTCGCCAATGCCGAACCGGCGGTCGGGGCGGAGGCGGTCGAAGCGACCGTCGCCGGCTTCTTCGCCGGGTTCGCCGGGCTCCGCCACGACATCACCGGCGTGTGGACCGGAACCTGGGCCGGGGGCGAAGTGAAGAGCGTCGAGAGCGACGTCACCTACACCCGCCACGACGGCACCCAGCTGGGACCCTTGCCTGCCGTGACGACCCTCCGGCTCGCCAGCGGCCGGGTGCAGCACTACCAGATCTTCATGGATCCCTCGCCGCTGTTCGCCTGACCCGCACTACTGTCGGCGCATGGACCTCACCGAGCTCTACCGAAGCGGCCACTCCCGCGTGAGCGAACGGGTTGCAGCCCTCACGCCAACCGAACTGGGCGCCAGCGTGCCCGGAACACCGTTGTGGACCGTCGCTCAGGTGACCGCCCATCTGGTCGGAGTCGCCTCCGCGGTGGTCAACGACCGGCTCGGCCAGGGCGTGGGGACCCCACAGTGGACCGGCGATCATGTAGCCCAGCGCGCCGGGCAATCGATCCCTGAGATCCTGGCGGAGTGGCGCGAGTGCGTGGCGAAGCTCGACCCGGTCCCGGAGGCGGGAGTCGTCCGTGATCTGCTGATTCACGAGGCCGACCTTTCCGGGGCTCTCGGGACGGCCGATGCACCACCAGCGGACGCGGTCGACTGGGTCCTGGAGTTCGCCCTGGAGGACCTCGGACGGCGCATCAACGACGCCGGCCTCGGCGGGTTGACCGTCTCCTCTGGCAGTCGGGACCAACTCGTCGGGCCGGCACCCGGCGACGGTACGGTGTCGACCACGCCGTGGGAGCTGTTCCGCTCCCTGGCCGGTCGGCGCTCGGCGGCGCAGGTCCGCCGCTACCGCTGGGACGGCGATCCCGAGCCCTATCTCCTGGTGTGGAATCGCTACGGGCCATTACCGGTCGACGACGTGGCCGAGACACGGCCAGCCCCGCCCCGGTAGCGACGTCTGGGGCGGCCCGGGTTATTGCTGGGGTTTCCAGTTCGGTGCGCAGACGAACGTTTCCGCCGGGTCGTGGGCGACGAACGTGCCCCCTCGGACGGCGGTGGGAACGATGCACAGGTTCACCTGCGTGCGGTCGGCGCCGCGGGGGAACGAGATTCCGGGGAGGATCCCGCCGAGCGTCTCGCCCCGGAGGGTGTAGAGCGCGGCGATCAACCCCTGGCTGGTCACCGGTTCGCCGATGACCGGGGCCAGCTTCTCGAGCAACTTGCCGACGACGAACCCGCCGGTACCGAAGCCGCCCAGGGGTTCCCCGGGCTGGTAGTCGGCCATGGCCGCCCGGTAGTCGGCCATCTTCGGCGATGTCGGGTACGGAGCGAGACGGCTGGGGACGAGGAGGCCCTCGAGCTCCTTCCCGCCCGTCAGGGTCTGTTCCGACTCGAGGTTGTGGGGCCCGGTGAAAATCGGGTCGTAGCCCTGCCGGTGGGCCGAGCGGGCCAGGCGGATGACGCTGGCCGTGTCGATCAGCGCCATGATCACGTCCGCCCCCGCCCGCTGCGCCCCGAGCATCTCGGCCGTGTAGTCGGGCTGGGCCAGCGACACCTGCGCCTCGTAGACGAACCCGAGGCCGGCGTAGGGCAGCTTGCTCTTGATGCGGCCCCGCTGATGGTCACACTGGGTGACCTCGCGGCAGTAGATGAGGGCGATGCGCTTCTTCGTCGTCTGGGCGGCGATGGTGAGGAGGAACGACCAGGCGATTCCGTCGTCGGCGCCGAGCAGGGGCTGGAAGACGATGGCCGACTTGTCTTCGCTCTCGTCGGAGTTGGTGCCACCGATGACGGGCACCCCTTTGCTCTCGAGATACGGAGTCGCCGCCGACAGCGTGAACGAGAACGGGTTGAGGAAGGCGACGACGCCCTCCTGCTCCACCATCTGCCGCACGACCACCTGCGTTCGGCCGGGTTCGCCGCCGTCGTTGCCGACGACGAGACGGATCCGGTGACCGTTGAGCCCGCCCCGGCTGTTCAGCGATGCGGCCCAGGCCCGGACGCCGGCCGGGGCCGGCCGGGTGATCGCCCCCAGGACGCCGGTCTGCACGCCGAAGGATCCGAACACGACGTCGGTTCTGCCGGCCGTGATCGGGGCCGGCCCGGCCGCCTGTGACGGGGGCGCTCCCGTCGGGGGACTCGCCCCCGGGGCGGCATCGGTAGGACCGACGTTCCGCCGCGCACCTTCGACGGTGGGGACGGGCGCGGCCTTGTCCGATGGCCGGGCAGGTGCGGCCGGACCGACCGCAACGGCCCTCGGGGCGGACGATCCGGCCGCGCTCACCCCCGGGGCCCCACCGGCGGTACCGGCAGCCGTGGATCCCCCTGGGCCGGGCGTGGCGGCGGGGCCCTCGGCGACGCCCTCGGCCGAGGCCCGGGCCGGCCGGATGGTGCGGGGCAGGAGGCCGTTGGTGGCCCGGAGCCTCGCTTCGCCGACGCGGGAGCCGCAACCGCCGGCGACGACGACGGTCAGGACGGCGACGGCGATCACCCGGCGCACCGACGTCATGCGCCCTCCGTGACACCACAGAGCACCTCGACCGTGCCGTCGGTGCCGTCGACCCGGACCCGGTCGCCGGTGCGGAGTACCCGGCTGCCGTGGCGGGTGTTGACCACGCAGGGGATACCGAGCTCGCGGGCCACGACGGCGGCGTGGCTCAGCGGCCCGCCGATGTCGACGACCAGCGCGCTGGAGAGGAACATGATCGAGGCCCAGCTCGGGTCGGTGGTCGGCGTGACGAGAATCTCTCCCGGTTCCACGTCGGAGAAGGCCGGGTCGGTGACCACCCGGACGAGCCCTTCCGTGATTCCGGCGCTGACGCCCACTCCGCCGATGATCCGGGCGCCGTCGCCCTGCGGCGGGGCCGTCGACGGCTCGGGCGTCCCTCGCCACATGTTCGGAATGACGAGGGCCTCGTATTCCTTTCCGCGTTGGCTCCGCCGAGCGACGATCGTGTCAGCGTCGGCGGGCATCGGCCCGACCAGCTCTTCGGTGGTCAGGTAGAAGGCATCGACGTCGAGCAGCTCGCTGAGGCGCCGGGTGGCGCCCCGGGCGACGTCGAGCGACTGCAGGAACGCCCGCTTCCCCACGCCGCGCAGCGGGAGGAGCCGGGCGGCCCGCTCCAGCACCAGCCGGGCCGCGGGCCGGCGGGACAGCGGCAGCGCGGCCACCACGGCCCGCTGAAGCTCGGGAAGCTGCCGGCGGGCCAGTCGCGCCCTGTCCAGCGGACTGTCCTCGTCGTGACGGCCGGCGTAGCGGCGGATCATCCGTTCGAGGGGGACGGGGTCCTCACGCCAGACCCGGCTCGAGATCTCGCCTTCCCGTGGACCGTGGAACCCGTGGTTGGCGACCACGTCGGCGACAGCGAGCTCACCGCGGGACGCCTTCCAGATGTCGTCGATGATCGCCATCTCGGCGCCGCCGCTGCCGCTCAGGGCGCCGACGTCTCCGGTCCCGGCCCGCTCGACGAGATCGGTCACCGCCACCAGCAGCGGCTGCATGATGGCCAGGAGCCCGAGCGAGTGGATGGTCAGGGTCCGGTCGAACCGGCGGGCCGCCTCCGACAGGACGGCCTGCGCCTGCTCCAGGGTCAGGTCGGGCAGCTGTTGGATCCGGCCGCGCCACCACCGGTCCGTCTCGTCGGCCACGGTCCGGATCGCCTGCGGAGTGGCGAACATGGACCGCGGCAGCCTGCCGGCGATGACGGGATACCGGAGCCGGGTCGGCCGGAAGGTCATCGTGTCCGGCACCCGCCCGCACAGGCTCTGCACCGCCTCTTCGCCGGTCACGCCGGGCATCCGGTCGCCGACCGTCCCCACGAACTCCATGCGCAGGGCGATCCGCCCGTAGAAGGGTCGCACGATATCGGGAAAGGCGTGGCGGTCAGCCCGGGAGAAGACCCCCAGGCGGAAGGCCACTTCGCGGGGGGCCCGATCGCCGGTCGTCCCCCAGAGGCTCCAACTCAGCGGTGTGAGGACACCGGGCGCCGCCTCGCCCACGTTGTCGGTCGACCAGTGGGCGTCGGCCGTGTCCGGACGGTGGAGGAGATCCCAGGCCTCAGCGGCCATGGCCCCGCTCCTTCACCAGCCGTTGAAAGGCGTCGTACCAGATGCCCTGGCAGGGTCCGTACCCGATCCGGCCGGCCTCGTCCGTCCAGCGGACGACGCTGTCATAGGCACCGGCGTTGGGCCAGGCGGGAATCGGCGCCAGCGCCAACGCCTCGCCGGTGAAGCGGTAGGTCACGCCGGCGGCGTCCTCGGCGACGATCGTCTGCCGCAGCGGCGCCGGCACGTGTGGGTGGAGGGCATCGATCGAGCGCTGCACCGACACGACCGGACGGAGCGCGCCCCCGTGGCAGACCCAGGCGAAGTGGTGGGAGGGGAATCCGGGCGGCACCGACAGCGCCCCGTCCCACACGGCCCCGGTCCCGGCCGACTCGAAACCGACCTGGTTGAAGGCGAGGTCGGCCTCCGCGAAGTACATCGGCGTCCAGGCGATGGGTGGATCGTGCCGGCCGCCCCGGGCCTCGGTCCGGCTCTGGCGCCATGACCGGTCCCGGGGCATGTGGCAGTCCACCGGGTAGGTGTCCCCCCGCAGCCACAGCTCGCCGGTGCAGTGCATGAACTGCTCGCTGCCGCCCGGTTCGTGCGAGGCGTGCAGGTTCTCGCCGGGGATCACCGCCCCCCGGGCCACGAGCGGCGTCACGGCCACCTGGGTGATGTCGAAGGCCGCCTCGGGACTCTCGTAGGTGATCCGGGCCCGGCGGCCGAGTTCGAGGAACTCGACGGAGAAGCCGTTGGCCGTGGTGATCCGGGATCCGTCGACCGCCGGGTACGGCATGGCCATCCGGTAGTCGAGATAGGCGGCGTCGAGCGGGGTCCGGTGGTCGAGCCCCTGGAAGATGACGACGCCCCCCTGGCAGAGCGGGAACCAGGGCTGGTAGCGGATGTAGGTGTAGGCGCCGATGCCGGCGTCGGGCACCTGGAAACCGAAGTAATGGGTGTGCACCGTGTCCGGCTCGAAGGCGCCGTCACCGGCGGAGACGCCGATCAGGTCGGTCTCCGGCGCATGAACGGAAAGGCCCGTTTCCAGCCCGGCTGTCGTCACAGCGGCTAGAATACCGACACTTTTCAAAAAGTGTCAATATTCCCTCCGAGGTGGCTCCTGCTGATGACACTCGTCGAACGGTCTCCGAACACGCCGGGTCCGAAGCCGGTCCTCGGCGACCAGCCGATCGACCGGCTCTATGAAGCGGCGCTGGTCTGCATCGACCGGCGGGGGTTCCGCAAGACGAGCATGGACGACATCGCCCGAGAGGCGGGGGTCTCCCGCCCGAGCGTCTACACGTACTTCCGCTCCAAGAAGGACGTCGTGCTCGAGGTCATCGTCCGCCAGGCGGCCGACCTGCTCGGCGACGTCACGAGGAAGCTCAACCGCCGCAAGGGGCTCGACCGGGTCGTCGAGGCCGCATGCCTGGGGGCGCTGGCCACCGTGGAGCACCGGTACTTCCGCGCCCTCGTCGCCAGCGGCGAAGCGACGGAGTGGATCGCCGAGCTCTCCGTCCACGAACGGTTCCGGCGGGTGGAGCAGGACTTCTGGCGGCCGATCCTCCAGGAGGCCATCACCGGCGGCGAAGTGCGGGCCGATCGCGACGTCGACGAGATGATCGACTGGATCGTCTTTCAGCAGTTCACCCTCGGGTTGTTCGGCGACGCGCTCGGCCTCACCGAGCGCGACATCCGCGATCGGGTCACCGCCTACGTAGGCAGGTCACTGCAGCCGTGAAGGACACCGGCAGGCCCACCCCCGCGGCCGGCAAGATCCTCAAGCGCGTCCTGCGACAGCGGATCGCCAGTGCGGACGGCTGATCGACCCTCAATCGTCAGGTTCCGGTCATCTTCAGAGCACCTCCGGTTTGCGCTTGGAGTCCAAAGCGCGTGGGTACTTTGTCGAGCGCATGAGATCGCGACCCGAGAGGAGCCAACATGGCGACCCAGACCAGTAGTCCCCAGGCCCGACGACGCAACGGCGGGACCTCCGATGACGCGACCGAGTTCAGTCTCGAGGCCACCCGGGACGCCCAGGAGCTGCTGATCCGCTCGCTGCGGGCCGGCGTCGACACCGCCCTGACCTTCACAGACGTCGGCCAGCGGGTCGGCCGGGAGATCGTCGACCTGAGCGTGACCGGCGCCAAGCAGACGCTGCGGATGTGGGCTGACATGCAGGGCTCGATCCTCGACGCTCTCAGGAGCAGCGTGGCGCCGTTCTCCGACGGGCACCCCGCCTTCCGGGGCTGGCAGCGCCTCGTGGACGGCAGCGCCACCGCCGTGAACCGCTTCGCCGAGACCATGCAGGGCACGGCCGAGGAGGGCACCGAGCGGATCAAGCAGGCGGTCGACGTCATGGCCGACCACATCAAGGAAGGCACGGCTCAACTCGGCCAGGCGGCCGAGGAGGAGACCAACCGCACCCGGGCGGCCGCCGCCCGCTCGTAGCGCGCCCGGTGGCGTCCCTGCGTGAAACCGTCGCGCAGGGACGCCGGGCGTCGTGTGCCTGCAGGAGACGAAGGCTGCGGAACTGTCAGCCGAGGCCCGGGCGCTGTCGTGGCCGACTTCTTCTCAGGGGCGAGTTCAACCGGGGCCGCGGTGCCGGATCTCGATGCGGCCGTCCTGGACACGGACGTCGTAGGCGGCTTGCGGGACGCTGGCCGGGCCGTGGACGACGGAGCCGTCCTCGAGGCGGAACACGCTCCCGTGCCAGGGACAC